>VAYJ01000151.1:15964-16505 GCA_005888465.1 Actinomycetota bacterium | reverse complement strand
TACGCGCTTCGACTCCGCCGTTGGATCAAGGATCGCAACATCGCCTTGATCCACCACAACAATGGATTCGACGTGGGGGCCCTGTTCCTGTCGTACATGCTCCGCGTGCCATTGATCGCCTATCAGCGAGGAGACGAATGGAACTCTCCGCTGGTCAGGTGGCTGGCCCCCCTAGTGAGCCAGTACATCGCCAACTCTGAGGGGACCAAGCGGAACCTGGTCTCGATCGGCGTGTTGGCCCGACAGATCCGCGTCATTTACCCTCCGCTGGATCTCTCGATCTTCGATTTGGCGCGGCCGGCGACCTTGACCCGCGCTGCCTTCGGCGTGCCGGAATCCAGCCCATGCTTCGGCATCGTGGGGCTCCTGGTCGAGTGGAAGGGCCAAGACGTCTTCCTGCGAGCCGCCAAGCGGGTCCTGGAGCAGGTCCCGAACGCCTATGCCTTCGTGATCGGCGGAGCACCGCGCGGTGGACGCGACTATGAGGAGATGCTGCGCGCCCTCGCCGCCGAGCTCGGCATCGCTGACCGGGTGATCTTCA
>VAYJ01000151.1:3432-15825 GCA_005888465.1 Actinomycetota bacterium | reverse complement strand
ACGGACAGGTTTCCTCGTACCCACGCGTGACGATGAGGTGCTCGCCAAGCGCATCGTGGCTCTGCTCCAGGATTCCAGCCTGGCCATGCGCGTCGGCCAAGCGGCACGACAAGACGTTGTCGAGAAGTACTCCGCGGCGGACCATGTGCGACTGGTTACCGAGGTCTACCTCACGACACTTGGTTTCCGACGAAGATTTCTCAAGGCGAGACATCTCGTCCAGAGCGTTCAACCCGCGGAACGCCGCCGCTAGGAGGCAGAGGCATGCTACCAGGCAAGTGGGCACGGTACGGCCTTGCCCTTGCAACTTCGATGTGGCTAAGTGCAACGCCGCTCGTCACAGCCCAGCCTACCTCCCTGGCACCGAACGTGATCGCTCCGAGTGGAGAGACCTCAGTCATCCGGAACCAGCTCACCATGGCCAGAAAGCTCGAGAAGCAGGCACTCGAGGGCGTCATGGCCATACCTGGAGACAACTCGACTCACATCGACCCGACGAGCCTTCAAGCCGCGAGAGACGCCTACGTTCTCATGCGGGCAGCCCGCCATGGCCTCAATTGGCGGCGGGAAGCCAGAAAGTTCCCCGATCCCATCCTGGACCTCGTCTTCAAGCGGGTCGAGGACGCATGGAATCTCTCGCGCACTCCCGTCGACCGGACTGGCTACGGTCCCGTGGACTACGCGCAAATGTCCATCCGAGACATGACCCAGGCCATTCGACTTCTCGACCAAGCCCTCACCCTCCTGCAGTGAGAGCTCAGACCGGTCCGAGCTCATGATGCCGGAGGCTTCCTAATGGGCCAGAGGCCGAGCGTCAGCGTCGTCATCACGACCTACAATCAGGCCTCCTATATTGGGGCGGCGCTCGAGAGCGTCTTCGCCCAGACCCTGCCGCCCGATGAGGTGATCGTCGTCGATGACGGCTCCATGGACGACACACCGGGACGCATCGCTCCCTATCGAGATCGGCTTGTCTACATCAGACAGGCCAACCAAGGCATAGCAGCTTCCCGCAATGCGGCCATTCGGCAGGCGCAAGGGGAGCTGCTGGCCTTCCTCGACGGCGATGATATCTGGGACCCCGAGAAGCTTGCCTGCCAAGTCGCAGCCGCTGTCGCCCATCCTCGCGCAGGGCTCATCGCGGTCAACGGAGTTCAATTCTCGGACACCGGCCTCACCAGAGAATCTCTCTTCCCGCCCCCCATCGCGAGCCTTTTCCGGGATGGCGAAGAATGTGTGTCCCTGGACTCCTACCGAACGTTTCTTCGCGGCAACGTGGTGGGGACAACATCGCAAGTCATGATCCCGGCTCGAACATTCGAAACCGTGGGACTCTCTGACCCCAGCTTGGCGCTCGTCAGCGACTGGGATCTCTATCTCCGGATAGCCGAGGAGTATCCCGTAACCTTCGTTGCTCGGCGGCTCACGCGCTGGCGTTTCCACGAGGGCAGCGCGTCCGGCCCCGCCAAGATGCGCGAGCTCCGCTGGGGTGAAGATGGCGTCTACATGCTCGCGAAGCATGTTCGGCGCGCTCCGATAGAGCACCGAGAGTTCGTACGCACGGCCCTGGAGTCCAAGATCTTCACGACGGCCCAGGCGGCCTACTATTGCGCCATCGCCGACCAGCGCGGGCTTGGCCTCAGAGTTCTCTGGCGGCTGCTTCGCTGGAGCCGCGTCTCTGCGGCGCCAGTGACATTTCTCATCGCGGCCCTTTCACCCGCATGGCTCCGGCGCTTTCTTGGACGGATCACACGCCGGGTCTTGCGCGTCCGACGACTTGTCTAGCGCGCGCCGGGGCGAGAGGATAGGCAGCAAGCTTCGATGTCCGAAATTGTGCAAAGAAGACTTCACGTGTTGTGTAGTCTACCGAGCAGCGATGCGCTGTAGCGGGCGGAGCATCTAGAGATGCGTAACGTCGAAGAGAAGACTTCCGCCGTGCTCGTAATCGCAGCCCTCACGAGCTACGCGTTTTACATGTTTCACAGCGTGGCGGTACGCGGATTCATCTCGGAACTTTCGCGACTGGCGCGTAAGTTCGTGTTGTCTAACTGAGTCCGGTCGGCGACCTGCCCCCAGAAGTTAGACTGTCTCGAACCTGAGGTTTTATGCAAGCCATATACGCGTTGCTTTGTCTGGTGTTTCCACTGATATCTACCCTGATCCTATTTCGAGGGTCCAGGCTCTGGGATGATCCCGTCGCTGAGCGACTTGGGCGAGCCGTGGTGTATGCCATTCTCCATCTGCTGCCGATCCAGCTTCTGGGGGCGCTCGAGCTGATGCACGTTGCCGGCGCGGTTACCCTTTTCAGAGTTGCCCTTTTCGATCTGCTCATCCTGGCCGGCCTTCTTGCCTATCGTGTGCGTCGTCTCCCGGGCGTCGAGAGAGATGCTCAGGCGCCCTCAACGACGGCTCGCCTTCCCGCCGTGCCGGCGTCCGTCCGCATTGGCGCCGCAGTCATCGCCGCATGCTACGGAGTCTTTCTGCTGAACATGCTCGCCTCGTATCCCACGGGAACGGACGCCATCTCGTATCACCTTCCCGTCGCCGTTCGATGGCTGCAGGACGGTTCGTTACGGATCCCTAGCTCCAGGGAGTGGCACTTCAGCCTGCCCGGAAACGCCGAGCTGTCCATGATGACTCTGCTCGGAACGGGGTGGCAGACGCTCGCGACCCTTCCGCAACTGCTGTCCGCCCTTCTCCTTGCTGGCGCATCCTACAGCGTCGCGCGCACACTGGGCGCAGGCACGAGCGCCGCCGCCGCCGCCGTTCTGGTGCTCCTCAGCGTGCCAATTGTCACATTCCAGGCCTTCAGCGGATACATTGATCTACTCGGGAGCGCGTTTTTCGTCACCGCGGTGGCACTGTTTCTCCGTTGCCACGACGCCGTCGACGCCGCGCCAAGGCGCCGCACAGTCCTTCTGAGGCTCGCCGTCTGCGGTTTGGCGTGCGGAGTCGCGGTTGGGACCAAGCCGACCTACTATGTCTACGTTGGCGCGTTTGTGCTGGCGGCGCTGTGCATCTTATCGATCGAGCGTGATCGCCACCGCGTTCCGGTTCAGATGGCGGCAATCGTCCTTGTCGCCGCCATCCTCGTCCCCAGCGCGTTCTGGTTCGGCCGCGCTCAGTTCGCAACCAGCAATCCCATCTACCCTCTCAAGGTCGAGATCGCTGGTCACACCATCTTCGACGGGTACCCGAGACCTGTCCTTGCCCCTCCGGACGCCGACCGATCGTGGGTTCGATCAAACTGGGACTGGCCGATCTACCCGTGGACCGAATGGAAGGACTCCGGATTCAGTTACGGTACCGGCACAGGACTCGGCGCGTCGTTCGCCACATTCATACCCTTGGGCTTCGTCGTCGCCCTTTGGGGAATGGCGCGCCGCCAACGGAGTTTCTGGAGGCCCGAAGCCGTTTTCGCGGCCGCGTCTCTCGGCATGGGGGTCATTTGGTGGTTTACTCTCAATCGAAATCCTCGCTTTGCCATTCCCCTCATCGCCTTCAGTTGCGCTTTGTCCGCTTCGTTCCTCGGCTATCTCATGACCCAGAGGCGAGTGTCATTCGGCGTTCTCCTCGTCCTGTCTCTGGCAACAACCTCGGTCATTTCCGCATTTCAGCCGGCTCACTCACTGCTGACGCGGGCGCGCATCTGGACATGGTCGCGCGCTGTCTACTATGGCGTACCGTCGATAGTGGATGACCTCCCGAGCGGAAGCTGCGTGCTGAACGCGGCCAACTTCATGGCAAGCTTTGCGCTAACGGGAAAGCATCTCTCGAACAGAGTCATAACGATTTTTGAGCGGCCCTCCCCTTTGACCGCGGAGTTTCTCGACGGACGAGGCGTCGATTACGTCGTAAAGATGGGGGCCAGGGACGAGGACGATCGCGTACTGTCCGAGTTAGGCGCGAAGCTCATCTTCGAAGATGCCAGTGTGCTTCTCGGCGGTGGCGAGGCCAACCCCTGGAGGATTTGGAAACTAGAAGGCCGATCCGGGCACCGAAATGCTTCGGCAATATCGCGGCGTCGGTGCTTTGAGCTATAGCCACGGCGGCCATGTCCGTGCTGAGAGGCCGAACCGCAGATCGGTGGTGTTGTATGAATCGGTCAGCCGGGGCAACAGGAGCCCGATCCTGCCTCACCGCCGGCGGCCGGGAAAGGTAGCGCACGATGCCTAGCAAAGCTGAGAGCTCGCTGAAAGATATAGACAACGCCCAGACCTCACGTCCGATCGAGGTTTCAGTGGTAATGCCGTGTCTGAATGAGGCTGAGACGATAGAGACCTGCATTCGAAAAGCGCTGGACTTTTTTGTCCGATCCCAAGTGTCTGGAGAAGTCGTTGTGGCCGACAACGGCTCGACCGATGGCTCCATCGAGATTGCCCTCCGAAACGGGGCACGCGTGGTCCACGTCGAGAAAAAGGGGTACGGCAACGCCCTCATGGGAGGATTCCAGGCCGCGAAAGGCAAGTATCTCATCATGGGAGATGCCGACGACTCGTATGACTTCGAGAATCTCATGCCGTTCATCGAGAAGTTGCGGGCCGGCTACGACGTGGTCATGGGCAATCGGTTCCGCGGGGGAATCAAGAAGGGGGCCATGTCCTGGCATCACAAGTACATCGGCAACCCTGTGTTGACCGGCGTTTTGAACTTGTTCTTCCGCACCGGCATCGGCGACGCGCACTGCGGACTGCGGGGGTTGAGCCGGGAAGCCTTCAACGGCCTGCGGCTGCGGACCACCGGCATGGAGTTCGCCAGCGAGATGGTCGTCAAGGCGGCGTCGCAGATGCTGAGGATGACCGAGGTACCGACGGTGCTGAGCCCCGACGGCCGGTCCCGCCCGCCTCATCTCCGCAGTTTTCGGGATGGGTGGCGGCACCTGCGCTTCTTGGTGCTGCTCGCGCCCAAATGGGCGCTGATGATTCCGGGCGGCCTCATGGGGCTTGCCGGGCTCGTGTTGATGGGCCTGCTCTGGGTCGGGCCGCTGCGCGTGGGCCACACCGTGCTGGACGTTCACACGATGCTGGTGTCGAGCATGTTGGTGATCGTAGGCTACCAGGCGGTCACGATCGGATTCGCCGCTCGAATCTTCGCGCTCCAACAGGAGATCGGACCGCCATCACGGGCGCTTCGATGGGGCTTCCGGGTGCTCAATCTCGAGCGAGGGCTAATTGCGGGAGCCCTGGCGGTGATCGCCGGCGTGGCCTTGATCGGATATGTTGTCCTCATCTGGTCCGCCCATGGGTTCGGACCGCTGGACGTCAATCGAACGTTGCGTCCGGTTCTCATCGGAGGAGTACTCATCGCGCTCGGCATGCAGACTCTATTGATGTCGCTGTTCTACAGCATGTTGGGTCTGCGGCTCAGGCAGGACTAGAGTGCGAACCGATCACACGCCGGCACGAGAGCGCGTGACATGTGCGATCCAGTAAGAACCTCCCACCTGAGCTCCCAGCTCGACAGGATCATCAGGTGGCTTCGCTTTCGCAAGATTGTCCCGCACATCCCGCCCGGCGCCGTGGTATGCGACATCGGCTGTGGCGAAAACGCCGTCTTCCTCCGGAGCATCGCGCCCAAGATCAGCCGGGGTTATGGTTTCGATATCGTCGTCAAGAGTTTCGAGGATCACGCGCTCAAGATCAGCGAGTACGATCTGCAGGGCGTCATTCCTCTCCCCGACCAAAGTGTTCACATTGTGACCTTGATGGCCGTCCTTGAGCACTTAACTCATCCGCAGGAGATCCTCAACGAAATATTCCGCGTCTTGAAGCCGAGAGGCAAACTGCTGCTCACCGCTCCCACGCCACTGGCGAAGCCAATACTCGAATTTCTCGCTTTCAGGCTTGAGGCCTCGATCAGAGACCACAAGACTTATTTTTGGCGAGAAGACTTGAAACGCATGCTCACCAACGCAGGGTTTTCTTCGCAACACCTGAAACACTCGTACTTCGAACTCTACTGTAACAACGACGTGGTAGCCGAAAAACAGTGACCATGACGCTAGCGCGAGCCCGTGGAGCTGGAGCCGTATTTGTACAGAAAATAGGCGAAGGGCGGCGTCCGCTGGCCGATGCCGATCATGGCGCCCGTGGCTTCATCGAAACCCCACACGCGCCCCAACACCGTGGGGGGCACCGCCTCCCATTGCCACTGGCCGGTGTCAACATGATAGACGCCAAGCCCTTTGATCGGAGAAGTTCCCATGTCTACGTTATTCGGGATGAGGACCACGCGATTGCCTGGGTCGAACGCCAGATAGATCTCATGATCCTGCCCGGCCGGCTGCGCGTAGTGCGGTGGCAACGGGATCGAGGCAACACTCCCATTCTTCAGATTGATCTTGATCAGGGCCTTCGGGGAAGACCACGCATCGAGCCAGTACACAGCTTGCCCCTTCACGTCGATCGCGGGCTGCGACCGATTCGGAACGGGGTTCCAGTTCGGATTGCCGTTCGAGAGAGTCTGCATCGTCCACGTCTTCGCTGACAGATTCAACCGCTCGAGGCTCGGACCGTTGCGCACCCGCACGTACTCGTCGAGGGTCGGATTGTAGAGTCCAAAGGACGCGCCGACATCTCCTCCCCAACCCGAAGGCGGAGGCGGAAGCCCCGCCGATCCATCGGGCCCAGTGAACTTCTTCGTCTCGAAGGAGAACGCATAGCCTCCCAGGCCGTAGATCGCCCCGCAGGGTGATTTCGCGCCCTGGGTAATGAAGTAGAACCCGGGAGTCATGAGACCCCGATCCCGCTTGCTATCGTAGGCCCACCCTACCGTGTCGGGACCACCGGGTTGGGTTTCGTCGGGTACACAGAACGGGCGCAGGAGCTTCCACCGATCGTTTCGAACGTCGAGGGCCCAGATCTCCGACCCCGTCCCTGACCCACCTTCATACTGGGGTTGTGTCGTGTGCCAGTCACCCCCGGCAAAGACCATCGCCTGTAATCCGGGATGATAGAAGACGCGGCCATGCTTGCCACCGGTTTGCATATAGCTCCGGATTGCGCCAGTCGGCATCCGCCGCTCGATCCAGGCTCGATCCGGCAACGGCTGCCCGGGTGCTATCTGAACGGTCCCCGCAGGAGCTGCTGAGCCAGCCTGGGCGAGGGGACCAACGACGGCGTGTCGACTCGCCTGTTGCGCGAGCAAAGCGCTCAGTTGCACCGCCACCAGGAGCATCAATGCCGTCATGCCAGTCTCCTCATGTCTGAGAGCCACCCTTCGCTCTCGTGAATCGCTCCATCGCCGCCAGGCCCATCAGCAGCCCCAGCGACACGCCGCTCAAGACAAGGCCGGTACGTTCCGAAGGCAGTCCGGCCCAGGTGAGCGATACCTCATGGCGACCCGCCGGAAGCTCGATCGCGATCAAGCCGGTTGACTGGTCGATCGTCGACGTAAGTGCCCGCCCATCCAGCCCAACCGTCCACGCGGGAAAGGCAAAGACGGGGAGCCGAATAGTCGTTGCTTCGCGTGCGTCCATTCGCCACCGGCGCGTCCGGCCGCTCACCGCAGTCTCGTGACACTTCGCCCGCCTGGCGGCGCACTCGCTGTCAAGACCCCCATCTTGGACGTAACGCTCCCAATCCGGTCCAACCGTTCGAGTCAGGTACTCCGGCAGCCCGCGATGGGGGCCAACCGTGTCCCCACGGATCCCGGAAGGCCGGGCGTCGACCAGGGTGAATTTCGCATACATCGTGCCCGTCATGAGCACCGACCCCACCAGTGGAAGCGCGACCAGCAGCGCGACCCGGCGCGCGTAGTTCTCGGACCACACCCGCTGAAGGCAGATCACGTTCGCGACGAGTCCGACCGCCGTGGTTACGTACAGAAAGCGATGCGGGTACTGCACGAGCTTGAGTGGCGAAGGAAGAGCCCAGAGCGGATATGACAGCTCGCTGCACAGGAAGAGGGAGACCCAAGCCACGCTGACGAGACCGGCGAGGGCGGCCCAAGATCCGTCGCGCCGCTCCTGAGATTTGACGACGTACCAGGTGGCCGCGATCGTCGAGCCCAGGAGCACGAGGGGCAGTGGCCACTGGAAGGTCATCCAGCGCATTCCGTACAGCACATAGGTCACCGTCGAGAAGATGAAGGCGTTGTAATAGGTGTATTCCGTCACCCACGCCTCGGACATGATCAAGTGCCGCGCTCGAAGAGCGGGAAAAAGATAGACCATCGTCAGGCCCACCCCCAGCAGAGCAGACACTCCCCAAGCAATGACGGGCCGGGTTCGGCCAGCCGAATTCGCCGGGCCGACCAGATGACGCACATTGACGAATGGCAGGCAGATCAGAACCATCAATCCGGACAGCGTGTGCGTGCTGACCACCACGGCCAGCGCTGCGGCGAGCGGCACGTCGACGACTCGCCGCGGGGCGGGCCGCACGCTGAACGCCACGGCGGCCATGGCCGCCGTGAAGCTCAGCGCCCAGGGCAATCCATTGAAGAAGTGGAACAACATGAAGATCATCGGCGCCGCCTGCACGGTCACCGCCCCTGCCAGCGACCAGCCGAGCGGGCAGAGGCGCCGCAACGCTGCGTACGCGAACAGGCCGCTGGCCCAGATCCCCACGAACTCCACAAGCTTCATCGCCGTCCAGGTGTCGCGAGTGAAATACCCCACCACCGCCGTCGCATAGTAGTAGAGAGGGGCATAGAAGAGGAGCGCGGGCTCCCCGAGCCCCTGATTGGCCAAGGGCATCCAGCGAGGGTACGGATCACCACCGCGCACTGCGGTCACGAACTCTACCGTCCAGCGATAGTGCACCCGCAGATCATTGTTCGATGACACAAGGTCGCCCACCAGCCGGTGCGCATGCAGGATGAGCGCAGCCACGCCTGTCGTCGCGACCACGCCGAGCGCCTGGAGCGGACCGGTGGGCCTCTTCCGTTCTCCTCCGCCCATCTACCGTCGACGCGTCCAGGTGAACACGGAGCTCATGGCGTAGTTCCATACCGACCCGACGACGGCACCGGCCAGGCCGGCAAGCCACCATGGCTCATCGGAGTGGTAGATGAACGAGGCGATACCAACGTTCGCCAGCGCGCCGAGGCCACAGACGAGATAAAACGAGAGCAGGCCCCAGATGAGCCCACGACCTCGCAACCGCTGATCCCGATATGTGAACACGTTGTTCAGCAAGAAATTGCCGGTCATGGCCACCATGGTGGCCGTGGCTTGCGCGACCGGGAACCCCAGACCTCCGGCGCGCAGCCCGATGGCCAAAACCGCCAGGTGCACTCCGATGCCCACGCCGCCGACCATGGCGAACATGAGGAAACGGACAGGGACGATGTGCCCGATGATCTTGTCGAGCAGCAGGTTGACGTACTCCCAGGCGACTAACGTATCCAGCTTGCTCTCGCCATGCAGTCGGGCCCGGAACTGAAAGGGCAACTCCTTGAATCGCAGGGGGGCCGGGGACGAGGCGAAGAGATCCAGCAAGATCTTGAATCCCTGCGCAGAGAGTCTCCGGACCTCCTGGTGGAAGGTGTCCCGTCGGATCATGAAGAATCCGCTCATCGGATCCGCGATGTCCGCCTTCACCACGAATCGACTCAGTCGTCCCGCCATGGCACTGATCCCGACGCGAAGGCGGCTCCACCCTCCGACGCCGCCCCCCTCCACGTATCGGCTACCCACGACAATGTCCAATCCATCACCGCGCAACTCTTCCAGCATCCGGGGCAGTAGCTCCTCGTCGTGCTGCAGATCCGCGTCCATCACGGCCAGGAACGGCGCCGCGCTCGTCAGCATGCCCTCGACGCAGGCCGAGGCCAGCCCTCGCCGTCCAATCCGTTGGACACAGCGCACGCGCCGATCCGTTTGCGCAAGCTGACGGACCACCTCGGCCGTCCCGTCGGGCGAGTCATCGTCGACGAAGACGACCTCCCAATCCGTCCCCGCCAATACTTTGATCAATCGCTCCACGAGCGGCACGATGTTGTCCCGTTCATTGAAGGTCGGTACCACCACCGTCAGCTCCATGCGTGCCCCTTTGCTCCGTTATCCCTTGCCTGGCGGCAAAGTCGCAAGAAAAAAGCGGTCACGGAAGAGTGCCGATGAAGACATTCTGGTCGACCGCGTTTAGGAGAACGACCTGATCCGTGCCGGGAATGATCCGGAAGCGCCCATAGGTGCCGCTCTCCTCCATGGAGGATACCGTGACCCCTTTCATCGTCACCGTGCGCATGGCATTCGTCGCCGGGTCGATCAGCAGCAGGTTCTGGCCGCCCCACCAGGAGACGATCTGCTTGGTCCGCGGGTGCCACGCAATGGCGTTGCCGGTCGCCTTCGCCCAGGGCTGGCCGCGGAGATCCGTGTAGGCTTTCGAATCGAGATCTATCACTTCGGCCAGTCGGTCACCGAGCACATACATCTTGCGGCCCACCACGTCCACCGCCACCCCCGCCTGGAAGTCGCTCCCGTAGGGCGCGTTGTGGATGTTCCAGTTCTCCCACTTGTCCGCGTCGGGATAGTACGCGCCGATGAAGTTTCTCGAGCGCGTGACGACGCGCTTCTGCACGGGGTCCCAGCCGCTCGACGACGCCACCGCACTGCCCGGCGCCACTGCTTTGAGCGCCCACCCCATGTCGGGCCTGGCCATGGCCTGGGCGTAGGTCTGCGACAGATCGAAGATCCGCGTGGCGGTGGTTCCGCTCCCGCTGCCGACCAGGAGCGAGCCCCCAAAGCAGAACACCGCCGGGCGCCCCTGGACCTCGATGCGGAGGAGACTCGAATAGGTGTGGCGAGACTTCGGTGCGCCGGCGGCCGTGACACTCGGAGGCGCGTTACGACTGACCGCCCGGTACGTCTCTAGTGGGTCGTTGTAATAGTAGACCTTGTCCGGGGCCAGATACGGCCCCATCAAGCGCTTGGCGCCCGATCCATCGAACGGAAGCCAGTAGAGGGAATTGTCCGGAGTTGCCGCGTGGCCTCCACCCCAGATCAGGAAGCCCCAGCCGCCGTCGATCTGCGCCACGTCTCCGCCCGAGAACGCGAACAGCGAACGCGGACTCCAGAGCTCTGGGTTGCCAGCGCCTCGACTGCTCTCGGACTTGGCCTCAAACGGAATGACGGGGTAGAGTTGGGTGTTCGGGATCTGGGCCCATGTGCCGGCCGGCGGGGCAGTCTGGGCGAACGCCGGGGCGATCAGGAGGAGCAGGGCGAGCAGCACGAAGCCAGTCGACTTCTTCTTCACGAGGAACCTCCTTGGTCGCATGGACCGCCGAGAGCGACTCAGAATCAAGGTCTAGGATCGCACGAATGCGCGGCTCCAGGGCTCGACAAACGCGGATCCGCTCTCTGCTTCTGATCGCGGCCGCCGTGGTGGCCCTCGCGGCGACTGGCTGCGGGCCAACTCAAGTTCCGACACTCTCTCCAGCCACGGAATCCGTGGTCGTGGGTCCCGCTGCCGACAATCTGCTCGCTGGCGACAGTCAGCAACTGAGCGCGCTGGTGAACGATGGGAAGGGCCGCCCCCTCCTGGGTCGCAGCATCTCCTGGACAAGCCTCGACCCCGCGACGGCCACCGTTTCGCCGACCGGGGTCGTCAGCGGACGAGCGCCGGGGACGGCGAGGATTGTTGCCACCAGCGCGGGCCTGAATGGCACCGCCGTGATCACCGTCTGGCCCACCCG
The DNA here is from genome assembly GCA_005888465.1 of Actinomycetota bacterium. Taxonomy (GTDB): domain Bacteria; phylum Actinomycetota; class UBA4738; order UBA4738; family UBA4738; genus AC-55. Next base: position 4,188 of record VAYJ01000151.1, on the reverse strand, counting down.
GACGGACCCGTCCGAGTGTGACACGCCCAAGCCGGGGTGGATCTGGTGCGACGATTTCGAGAAGGACCGGCTGCGTTCATACTTTGCCCACGGGGGGCACGACGGCGACTTCGTGCGCCTGCCCGGCGTGGGGTACGGGGGTTCGACGGGCATGCGCGCCAGATTCTCGCACGTCGGCCAGGTGCAGGCCGGCTTTCTTCACCTGGCTATCGGCAAGACTCCGTGGTCGTACCTGCGGCCGGTCGACTCCGGGACCGCGGTGTACCGCGAGATCTACTGGCGGCACTTCGTGAAGCTCCAGGTAGGCTGGATCGGCGGCGGCGGGAACAAGCTGAGCCGAGCCCAGTCGATCGTGAATCGGACCTGGGCCCAGGCGATGATGGCGCACGTCTGGTCGGGAGCTCTCCCGGGAGCGGAAGCGTATCACCTGGGAATCGTCCCGGCATCGACGACGGATGAAGCGGGCAGGGTCCTCGGCACCGAGTACAACGACTTCGCTCATTTCCGGTGGCTCGGCACGGCGTGGAGCCGAACGCCGATCTTCGATCACATGCACGTGGGTAAGTGGTACTGCATCGAGGCCCACGCCAATCTCGGTGACCCGCGCCAATCAAATGGCGTCTTCGAGCTCTGGATCAACGACGCGCTGGAGGCGAGGATTGCCGGACTGAACTGGCAGGGCGCCCTTACGGAGTACGGCATCAACACCGTGTTCCTGGAGAACTACTGGAACAGCGGCGCCCCCCAGGTCCAGGA
>VAYJ01000151.1:0-3403 GCA_005888465.1 Actinomycetota bacterium | reverse complement strand
AGGGCCGTGCGATGGCGGGCCCCGCCATGGTCATTTCAGGAACGCTTTCGCAACCCATTCCGTCACTGCCTTCGTCAAGCGTTCGACAGGCTCGAACAGGATGGCGGCCACGAGACACGCGAGCAGGGACGCCAGCGAGACGCCCCAGACCATCGCTGTCGAAAGAGCACTCGCCTCGTGCGCCCTCACGATCAGGCCGGAGGTGAGCGAGATCAGAACCGGGAACTGAACGAGGTAGAGCGGAAATGACAGGCGGCCGAGAAAGCGCGAGGGGGCGGCCGCGAAGAAATCAGACATGCGCTTGTTCGCGAAGACGAGCCCCAGCCCGATGATCGCCACGAGCAGCTGCGTCCCGTCGGTATAGTGAAGGCCTTGGGCGTGCAGATACCCGTCCGCCAACACCAGCGTCGCCAGGCCGCACCAGCAGACGGGTGCCACCCACGACCGATTCTGCAGCGCGGAGAACACGCCGCCGTGCCGAGCCTGCGCGTAGATCATCCCGACGAGGAAGCAGCTCACGTAACTGCGTGCGGCCAGGCCGACCAAGGCCCCGACGCCGAGAACCAAGAGGGGGCGCTTGAGGTACGGCTCGATGAAGAGAAGGAAGAAGACGATGAGGGAGCCGAACAGCTCCACGCGCATGGTCCACAAGAACGGATTGTACGCGGCGGTGGGTGGGATCGACGTATACACGTCGAGGAGGGCGTAGCGGAGCATGCCCGTCAGGCTGGCGGGGAACGGAACGAACGATCCCAGCCAGCCGGGGCGGCCGACGATGCGGCCGGCGTCGGCGTTGACGGCGAGCCCCGCCGCCATCACGGCGAACACGAGCGCACAGGACGCCAGGATGGGTATCGTGAGACGGAGATAGCGCTTGACCACCAGGCGTGCGACGGAGCCATGCCCACGGCCGGCGAAGTAGGCTGAGCTGAGCGCCTCACCTGACAGAACGAAGAAGGCGCACACGGCGAGCTCGCCATTCAGGATGAAGCCGGTGAACATGCTTCGGAAGCCGGGCTCGACAGCGCCGAACGTCTCCCAGAAGATATGAAAGAGAACGACGCTGAGGGCGGCCCAGCCGCGCAGCCCGTCAATCTCCGCCAAGCGCACGCGTGCGGTAGTGTTCATCGATTCCATTGCCATGCCAGGCGTGTTGGGTGGGTCAGACCTGAGTGCGGAAGACGAATGATCTCGGGACCCAGCCCCCGCCCGTCAGCGACCAGACGAGCTGAGCGCGGGATCCCTGAGTAGTCCCGCTGCTATCAACGAGCGGGCCATTTGCTGCGCCATCCGGTCGGCTCCTCGTTCGTTGAAGTGCATGACATCCCCTTCGGCGTACCATTCGGCTCCGACCAGTCCGAAATCCCGCGTGGAGATCCAGGTAATTGAGAAGTCCGCCGCGACCTCCTTGATGACCTGGTTATAGCGCTCATACGCCTCCAGCACTGTCTCCGGTGGCGCGTACGGTATCGCCCGTTCCCATACTTCTCGGGCGGCAGGATTGGCCGGCTGCCGCGCGCCGGGCCCACTGACGTTCAGATTCTCCAGCAACGCCACGCGGACGCCGAGGTTCCGCGCCAGCGCGAGAAAGCCGGACAGGTCATGGCGGAACTGCCCGACCCCACTACGAACCGCATTCTCGACCTGGCGATCGGCGGCTGCCTGTCTGGCGCGGGCACCGGCTCTCTGAAAGTTGATGGCCTGCCAGCGCCGGAGCAGCTTGTTGTAAAGGAGAGAGTTGCTCTCGAACCAGTGGCGCCACGGCGTCACGTACGCGATTTCCCCAGGGCGATCATTCGACTGCGCGAGCCCGTGCCCGGCCCAGCGAAATGCCGCAAAGAGATCGTTGTGCCCCTCGTAGAGGATGACGAGGTCGGGCTTGTAACGATAGAGTTCAGACTGGAGCCGGATGAGGTTGTCGAACACCCTGTAGCCGGGAACACCGGCGTTGATTACTTCTATGCGCCGAACCGGGTCAGCCTGGCTGAGCCAAACGGCCAGGCGCTCGGGCCAGGACCGGCCCTGGCCGCCGACGGATACATCGAAGGTCGTGGAGCCGCCGACCGCCATGATCCGAAGCATCCCCTTCGGGTGGTCTTCCACGACCTCGGGGCCGCGGAATCCCTGACGGTTGACCCTCACCCAACCGAAGTAGTTGGTGTCACGAACGAGCGCGGAACCCAGCCGACTGTGACGATAGTAAAGGAATGGCATGGTTCCGGGGACGGTGTCACGGTGACGCTCATGATACCGAACCGCGAACTCCCCCACGCCGATGACGAGTGCGAGCGAAAGTATCGTCGATCCGAGAGCGAGCAGCAGGTTGCCGCGCCATCCGAATTCTTTCGCCATTGCGGAGCTCTTGGATACCCGATGGGTAGCCTAAAAAATGGTGTAGATGAACGGCGCGAGAACGGACCCTTTCGCAAAAATCAGCAGCGCTCCTACCAGCATCATGATGATGATTATGGGCATGAGCCAGAACTTCTTCCTGACGCGCATGAATGCCCACAGCTCCTTGAACAGGCTCACATTGCTCACGGGCGTTCCCCTAGAATTGGCGTTTGAGGTCGCTGCGCCGCGCGGCGCCGGGCGCCCGAGCAACCCAGAATGTCCGGCCCCGAGGGCGCACCAGCGAGTTATAACCGAAAAGGCGCCGGACGAGACCGACCGGCGCTAGCACCACGAAGTAGATCAGAGCCATGAAGATAGGCGTCGTGACCTTCGACAGTAGTCTCGCGAGCCCCATCCAGGCTCGGTGGACCGGGGCCAGGAGCGTCGGGAAGATGAGTCCACCAGCCACCAGAAGACCGCCGAGCGACCAGAGGGCGACCGGCGCCACAGTGTGCCCGCGCCAGCGTGAAATTGCGCCACCCAGCAGCAAGACGCCACCGACCAGCAGGCCGAACCGACGACCCTCCCGTGGGGTCAATCGAGCTTGAATTCCTGTTTCCAATCTTCCTTCTCCATCCAGGCAGGCTGAGATTCCTTCTCGAGCAGGAATGGTCCCAGGACCAGGCAATCGATGTGCGTCCGCATGAAGCACCGGTAGGCGTCCTCCGGCGTACACACGATTGGCTCACCACGTACATTGAAAGAAGTGTTCACCAGCACGGCGCACCCCGTCAGCCTTTCAAACTCGCTGATGAGGTCGTAATAATCTGGATTCGTCTCGCGCGAAACCGTCTGCACCCGAGCGGAGTAGTCGATGTGGGTCACGGCCGGAATATCCGAGCGTACCACGTTCAGCTGTTCGATTCCCCAGAGCTTTCGCTGCTCCGCGGACATCGCGATCTGGCGTTCCTTTCTGACCGGAGCGACAAGCAGCATGTATGGCGAATCGCAATTCATCTCGAAATAGTCTGCCACCCGCTCCCGCAGGACGCTCGGGGCGAAGGGGCGG
>VAYJ01000150.1 GCA_005888465.1 Actinomycetota bacterium | reverse complement strand
TGGAGGACGGCTCGGCATTTCGAGGAGCGAGCGTCGGGGCGGAAGGCGAGGCGTTCGGCGAGGCGGTGTTCAACACCGGCATGACCGGATACCAGGAGGTGCTCACCGACCCCTCTTACCTGCGGCAGATCGTGACGATGACGGCGCCCCATCAGGGCGTGTACGGCGTGACCGACGAGGACGCGCAGTCCGATCGCGTGCGCGTGGCCGCGTTCGTCGCGCGAGAGGTGTCCCGACAGCCCTCGTCCTGGCGGGCGACCGGGGACCTGGCCGGCTATCTCGCCGGCGCGGGAGTCGTCGGTATCGAGGGCATCGATACGCGCCGGCTGACCCTTCGGATCCGCTCCGGTGGCGCGATGCGTGCGGGCGTCTCGACCGTGAACCTGGACCCGGGCTCGCTCGTCGAACGCGTCCGCGCGACACCGGGCATGGAAGGCCAGGACCTGGCGGCGGCCGCGTCGTGCGAGGAGCCGTACGCGGCCGAAGCGGTCGTGGGTCCGGCGGCCTCGAACCGGGGCCGTGTCCTTCGGGTCGCGGCGTACGACTTCGGCATCAAGCGAACGATCCTTCGGCAACTGGCCGAAAATGGCTGCGAGGCAACGATCTTCCCGGCGAGGACGCCCGCCGACGTGGTGCTGGCGGGTGGGTTCGAAGGCGTCTTCCTCTCGAACGGGCCGGGTGACCCCGCCGCGACCACGTATGCGATCGAGGCGGTGCGGCGCCTGCTGGGACAGATCCCGGTGTTCGGGATCTGCCTCGGCCATCAGGTGCTCGCGCACGCGCTCGGCGGACGGACCTTCAAGCTCCGGTTCGGTCATCGGGGTGTGAACCAGCCGGTGAAGGACGTCGAGTCCGGGCGGGTCGCGATCACCTCGCACAACCACGGGTTCGCGGTCGATCCAGCGGCGTGGGCGCCGGACGGCGACGGGTCGGCGGTCGACACCGAGCGCGGTCGCGTCGTCCTGTCGCACTGGAACCTGAACGACGGCACGCTCGAGGGCATGCGGTGCCTCGACATCCCCGCGTTCTCCGTCCAGTACCACCCCGAGGCCGCGCCGGGACCGAACGACGCGCGTCCGCTCTTCGAGCGGTTCCGAAGGTTGATGGGCTGATGCCGCGCCGCGACGACATCGCCTCGATCCTGGTGATTGGCTCGGGGCCGATCGTGATCGGTCAGGCCGCCGAGTTCGACTACTCGGGCACGCAGGCGTGCAAAGCGCTCCGCCGCGAGGGGTTCCGCGTGGTCCTCGTGAACTCGAACCCGGCCACGATCATGACCGACCCCGAGTTCGCCGACGCGACGTACGTCGAGCCGCTCACGCCCTCGTCGGTGCTCCGGGTGATCGAGCGCGAGCGTCCCGACACGCTGCTGCCGACGCTCGGCGGCCAGACGGCACTCAATGTGGCCGTGGCGCTCGCGGAGTCGGGCGCGCTCGAGCGCCACGGCGTCCGGCTGATCGGCGCGAGCCTGGATGCCATCTGCCGCGCGGAGGACCGGCGGATGTTCGTCGCCACGATGGTGGACGCGGGGCTTCCGCTCCCCGAGTCCGGTTTCGCGCACTCGGCACACGAGGCGCTCGACGTCGCCCGCCGAATCGGCTACCCCGTGATCGTCCGGCCGTCGTTCGTCCTGGGAGGAGGCGGAAGCGGCCTCGCGGCGACGCCCGAGGAGCTGCGGGAGGTGGCCGGGCAAGGGGTCGCCGCCAGCCCGATCGGCGAGGTGCTCGTCGAGGAGTCGCTCGCGGGGTGGAAGGAGTTCGAGCTCGAGGTCATGCGCGACGGCTCGGACAACGCCGTCGTCATCTGCTCGATCGAGAACGTGGACCCGATGGGCGTGCACACGGGCGACTCGATCACGGTCGCGCCCGCGCTCACACTCTCCGACCACGACTACCAGCGCATGCGTGATGCAGGCCTCGCCTGCATCCGGGCGATCGGCGTCGACACGGGCGGGTCGAACGTTCAGTTCGCCGTCGACCCTGCTACGGGACGCATGGTGCTGATCGAGATGAATCCGCGCGTGTCGCGCTCGAGCGCGCTCGCGTCGAAGGCGACCGGGTTCCCGATCGCGAAGATCGCCGCCCTGCTCGCCGTCGGCTACCGGCTGGACGAGATCCGCAACGACATCACGGGCGAGACGCTCGCCGCCTTCGAGCCGGCGATCGACTACGTCGCGGTGAAGATCCCCCGCTGGGCGTTCGAGAAGTTCCCGAGCGCCAACCCGGTGCTCGGCACCCGCATGAAGTCGGTCGGTGAGGTCATGGCGATCGGCCGAACGTTCGCGGAGGCGCTCGGCAAGGCCTACCGGTCGCTCGAACGTCCCGAGATCGAGGCCGCGACGGACCCGTCCGGCGACGCGAATGAGCGGGTCGAGCTCGAGGAGCTGGCGCAGGCGACGGAGCGTCGCCTGCCCCTCGTCGAACGGGCCCTCGCCGAAGGTCGCTCGGTCGCCGAGGTGGCCGCCGCGAGCCGGATCGACCCATGGTTCGTCGAGCAGATCGGCTCCCGTGCGCGGTGGGCGGCGTCGCTTCGCGGACGCGCGCTCGGGTCGCTCACCGAGGACGAGCTCCGCAGCGCGAAGCGGGCCGGCCTGTCCGACGCGCGCATCGCCCGGCTCACCGGCGCCGCCGAGGCCGAGGTGCGAGCGGCCCGAGCGCGGCTGCGGGTGCTGCCGGTCTTCAAGACCGTCGACACGTGCGCGGGGGAGTTCGCCGCCCGCACGCCCTACTACTACTCGACGTACGAGGAGGAGTCCGAGGTGGCGCCCGGCGCCCGCCCCGGCGTGGTCATCCTGGGGGCCGGGCCGAACCGCATCGGCCAAGGGATCGAGTTCGACTACGCGTGCGTGCAGGCGGCGTTCGCCCTGCGCGAGGCCGGGTTCGATGCGGTGATGGTGAACTCGAACCCCGAGACCGTCTCCACCGACTACGACACGAGCGACCGGCTGTACTTCGAGCCGCTCTCGGTCGAGGACGTGCTCGCCGTCGTCGAGGCGGAGCGGCCGGCCGGGGTCATCGTGCAGTTCGGGGGGCAGACGCCGCTCGCGATCGCCCGCGAGCTCGAAGCAGCCGGCGTGCCGATCCTCGGCACGCTCCCGAAGGACCTCGACGTGGCGGAGGACCGGCGGAAGTTCGGCGCGCTCGTCGCGGAGCTGGGGCTGCGGGCGCCGCCGCACGGCGTCGCGCGCTCCGCGAAGGAGGCGCGGCGCGTGGCCGCGCGGGTCACCTACCCCGTGATCGTGCGTCCCTCGTATGTGCTCGGCGGGCGGGCGATGGAGATCGTCGACGCCGAACGCGACCTCGACCGGTACGTCGCGAGCGCCGCCGCCGCGAGCCCCGAGCACCCCGTGTTCATCGACCGGTTCCTCGAGGGCGCGATCGAGGTCGACGTCGACGCGGTCTCCGACGGCGAGGAGGTGTTCATCGGTGCGGTGATGGAGCACATCGAGGAGGCCGGGGTGCACTCCGGCGACTCGATGTGCGTGATCCCGCCGCCGACGCTCTCGGACGAGGAGCTTGACGGGATCGAACAATCGGTCACGGCGATCGCGCGCGCCCTCCGCGTGCGCGGGATGCTGAACGTGCAGCTCGCCCTCCGCGACGAGGTGGCGTTCGTGCTGGAGGCCAACCCGCGGGCGTCCCGGACCCTCCCCTTCGTCTCCAAGGCGACCGGCGTGCCGCTCGCCCGGCTCGCGACGCGAGTGATCGCCGGCGCGAGCATTGCGGAGCTTCGCGCGGCGGGGCTCGCGCCCGAACGCAGCCCCTACCGGCGGCTCGCTCACGTGGCGGTGAAGGCCGTGGTCCTTCCCTTCGGCAGGTTCCCCGGCGTCGATACCGTGCTGGGACCGGAAATGCGCTCGACCGGCGAGGTCATGGGGATCGCCGAGGACCTAGGCACCGCGCTCGCCCGGGCGCAGGAGGCGGCCGGCACCGCGCTGCCCCGCGGCGGGACGGTGTTCGTCTCGGTCGCGAATCGCGACAAGCGACACATCGCCGCTCCGGCCCGGCGCCTGACCCAGCTCGGCTTCGGCATCGTGGCCACGAGGGGGACCGCCGCGGTCCTGGCCCGGGCCGGCGTCCCCTCGGCTTGCGTGCGCAAGCGCTCGGAGGGTTCGCCGAACGCGGCCGATCTGATCGCGGCGGGCCAGGTCGACCTGGTGATCAACACGCCCTTCGGACCCGGACCCAGGACGGACGGCTACTTCATCCGCACGGCGGCGGCCCGGGCGGGGGTGCCGTGCATCACCACGATCCCCGGCGTGCTCGCCGCGGTGCAGGGGATCGAGGCCGCGCAGGCCACCGCCGCCCCCCGATCGCTCCAGGAGTACCATGCTGCGATGCTCCCCCTCACGGCCCGAGGGTCCTTGCGCGCCCTCGCGATGGCGCCATGATCCGGGCCCGCTGCGAGGTGCTCTCGAACCGCCGGAGCGGCGCGTACGTCTCGCTTACTCTGGTCGCCCCCGAAATCGCCGAGCAGGCGAAGCCCGGGCAATTCATCGAGATCGGTGTCCCCGAGGACCGCACGTTCATGCTGCGGCGTCCCTTCTCCATCCACCAGGCCTCGCGGCGCGGGGGCTGGGCTGGAACGCTCGAGATCGTGTTCGACGTGGTGGGGCGCGGCACGGCATGGCTCGCGGAGGCGAAGCCCCACGACACCCTGGACGTGATCGGCCCGCTGGGGCGGTCGTTCACCTACCCGCGGGAGCTCCGAACCTGCCTCCTCGTGGGCGGCGGCTACGGCGCGGCCCCCCTGTACTTCTTGGCCGAGGAGCTTCGGGCCCGCAACAAGCTCGTCCACATGGTGATCGGCGCCCGCGACCACGGGCGGGTGTTCAAGCCCATCGAGGCCAAGCGCCTGGCCGCGACCGTGGTCGTGACCACCGAGGACGGCACGATGGGGGAGCGCGGCCGGGTCACGGACGTGCTGGACGCGCTCCTCGAGCGAACGGGCGCGCAGGTGGTGTACGCGTGCGGGCCCAACCCGATGCTCCGCGCCGTGGCCGAGCGCTGCCGCGACCTGCAGATCCCCTGCCAGGTGGCGGTCGCGTCGTGCCGGTCATCGGGATGGACTCGCGCGGGTGGTGGAACGTGCGCAGCTGCGTGGAGGGCCCGGTCTTCAACGGAGCACGCGTGTGGTGGGACCGATGGCTGGGCGAGGCGCCGCCCCCGCCCGCCGAGGAGCCGGCCCCCGAACGGGAGGCCGAGCGGGTCCAGGCCTCGCCATGACCACCTCCAACGGGGATTCGGGCACGTCGCTCGCCGTCGACCTGAACGGGGTCGCGTTCCCCACGCCGGTCCTCGCCGCCTCGGGGTGCTTCGGGTCGGGCCGGGAGATGGCGGCCGCCTTGGACGTTCGCCGGATCGGCGGCATCGTGACCAAGAGCGTCACGCTCGGCCCGACGAAGGGGCTTCCAACACCCCGCATGGTCGAGGTCGACGCGGGGATGCTGAACGCGATCGGCCTGCAGAACCCGGGGGTCGAGGAGTTCCTCGCGAAGGACGGGCCGTTCATCGCCTCGCTCGGGGCCCCCGTGATCCTCTCGATCGCCGGCAAGAGCGTGCAGGAGTTCGCGCAGGTGGCCATCCAAACGCGCGACATGCCGGGCGTGGTGGCGATCGAGGCGAACATCTCCTGCCCGAACGTGGAGCGCCGCAATCAGGTCTTCGCGTGCCACCCGGAGCAGGCGATCGAGGTCATCGCCACGATGACGCGCCTCACGACGCTCCCGGTGTTCGCGAAGCTCACCGCCGACGTTACGAACATCGTGGAGATCGCCGATGCCTGCGTGCACGCCGGCGCGCATGGGGTCACGCTCATCAACACTCTCCTTGGGATGGCGATCGACGTGGAGTCGTTCCGCCCGCGCCTCGCCGCGGTGACCGGCGGGCTCTCGGGGCCCGCCATCCGTCCCGTCGCCATCCGCTGCGTCTACCAGGTCGCGCAGGCGCTGCCGGGCGTCCCGATCATCGGGGTGGGTGGCATCTCGACGGCGCGCGACGCGATCGAGTTCCTCCTCGCGGGCGCCTGGGCGGTGCAGGTGGGAACCGCCAACTTCGCGAACCCGGACGCCACGATCCAGATCGCGGACGGCATCGGTCAATTCCTGGCCGCGCGCGGGCTGTCGTCGCCGGCCGACCTGACGGGAAAGGTGGAGCGTTCCGAGCGTGTCGCGGAACCCGCTTATCGTAGCGGCTGACGTCGCGGACCCCGCCGCCGCCGACGCGCTCGCCGAGCGGCTCGCCGGGATGATCGCCTTCCTCAAGGTGGGGCTCGAGCTCTTCGTCGCGGCGGGACCGGCGGCCGTGGAGCGCGTGCGCGATCGCATCCCGGTCTTCCTCGACTTGAAGCTCCACGACATCCCCAACACCGTCGGCGCGGCCGCCCGGGAGGCGGGGCGGTTGGGCGTCGGTCTGCTGACGGTGCACGCGCTCGGTGGTCCCGACATGGTCCGCGCGGCCGTCGACGGCGCGGCGAAGGGCGCAGCCGAGGCGGGCCGCGATGGGCCCCGCGTGATCGCGGTGACGGTGCTCTCGAGCCTCGCCGGCGAGGGTCTCGCGTCGCCGGCCTCCCTGGCGTTCGAGGCCGTGAAGGCGGGCGCGGCCGGGGTCGTCGTCTCCGGCGCGGATGTGACGGAGGTACGCCAGGCGATCGGGGAGAGCCCCATCGTCGTCGTGCCCGGCATCCGGCCCACGGGTGTCTCCGGCAACGATCACGCTCGCGTGCTCACCCCGGGCGAGGCCCTGGAGCGGGGGGCCGACTACCTGGTCGTCGGCCGGCCGGTCACGGGTGCG
>VAYJ01000149.1:8745-18639 GCA_005888465.1 Actinomycetota bacterium | reverse complement strand
GATGATTGAGCCCATGTCGTCCTCGAGCCGGGTGAAGTGCTGGTCGGGGTCGAGCCAAGGTCCTGCCTCGAGCAGGAGGACCTTCGCCCCCTGCTCGGCCAGCTCCTTGGCGACGACGGGGCCGCCACCGCCGGCGCCGACGACGATCGCGTCCGGGCTCGCGTTCACCGGTAGTCGGGAACCCCGTCGACGGGGCCGCGATACCCGAGGGTGGCCCACACGGCCGGTGGTGTGAGCGTGTTCGTCGCGCGGTCGTACCCCGTCCACTCGGAATACGTCCCGCCGTAGGTGAACACGAACAGCGCGTCGACCGCGTCGCGGAGGTCCTGCGTCTCGCCGTTCGTCATCAGCCGAAGCACCTCGCCCCGCTCGGGGAGCGACAGCTCGACGAAGACCGCACCGGCGCGCACGTCGATCGCGAAAGCGTCCAAGAGGATCGCGATCAGCTCGACGAATCCCGGGGTCGCCAGTTCGACGGCATGGGCGAGGTGTTCGTGCACGCGGAGCGCGGCCGACCCGGGGACGATCGCCTCGACCGCCGCGCGGAGCGTGGCGATCGAGGCCGCGTCAGGCACGAGCGATGCCGAAGGTCGCCGCGACGGCGGGCTTGCGGAGCTTCCAGATGAAGCTGTCGTACCAGAAGTGCAGGATCCCGATCGAGTACAGGATGATCAGGTAGGTCTGGCCGGGAAGGGCGTCGGCGGTCCGCGCGTCGAGCACGAAGAACGCCCCGAGGAAGACGGCCAGGAACGCCCACCTGCCGGCGGGGCTCCTGGCCACCCGCCCGAGGAAAGCCGGTTGCTCGGGCGTGCTTTTCTGGTAGCGGCTCACCATCGTCTTATCGACCACGACGAAGTACTCGATCGCGTGCGCGGCCACGTACGCGATGAACCCTGCCAGCGGGTCGAATGCGATGGAGGCGATCAGGGCGAGCGAGGACGCCTGGTAGATCCACTTCGCACGGTTCGCGTCGCCGGCGTGCCGCGATTCCTGCCGCACGAGCGCGACGAGCGTCGCGGTCGCGACGGCGAGCGCCGGGAGCAGCAGCCAGAGCGCATACGGCCGCACCTTCGTGAGGTCGGCGACGGCCTGCTCGTTCGCGCCGCCCAGCATCACCCGCGCGAGCTGATGCAGTGTCGAGCCCGCGGCGCCGACGGCGAGGATCGCCGCGACCATCCACGTGTACAGGACCGCGCGGTCGAGCCGGGCCGACCCGTACCCGGACTTGCGGGCGTAGATGCGCGACAGGCCGTACCGTTGCTGCAGCGTGTGGATGGTGTTCCAGATTGCCGCGATCGGGATGATGATCCAGAGGTTCAGCACCACAGCGACGCTGATGAGCCCGATCGCCACGACGGGGCTCCACGTGAACAGGCGCTTGCGGAGCTCGAACTGGTTCCGGTCGCCGTAGACGAGCGCGAGCGTGAGCGGCTGGTGCAAGAGCGACAGGAGGAAGGCGCCGTTGAAGAGCAGATTGAGCATGTGCTCGTTCGACGCCCCCTGCCCGGAGGATAGGCGCCGGGCCACCAGGAAGATCGGGATCCAGCAGAGCGCCACGAACAGGTCGACCGGCGCCGAATAGATCCATGAGAAACGTCGTGCGGGGATAGGGGACGCCGCCGGTTCTTTCGGGACGCTCCGTTGTGCTTGGATCACCGGGCACTCCTTCACGGCCGGCCGGTCGCGAAAGTGTATCCGGGATCGACGCCGAGCTCGATCGGAGCTAGCATGCCCGACGGGCCGGCGCCCGATCGACAGGAGGCCAGATGGCTCGCACGCGACGCCCGCGGTCCATGACCCTGACGGCAACCACCGCTCTCGTGGTCGCGGCTATGACAGGCGGCCACCCGGCCGCCGCCGCCACCCGCGCGACCACCTCCGTGATCTTCAGCTTCGACGGCTCGAGCCTGGGCGGCTACCCGGACAGCGACCTGGTGATGGACGCGGCCGGCAACCTCTACGGCAGTGCCGTCGAGGGCGGCACGGCCAATGGGGGCGTGGTCTTCGAGCTCACCTCCGGGCCGAGCGGCTGGACCCAGACGATCCTGCACAACTTCACGGGCGAGCTGGACGGCGCTGAGCCGTACGGCGGCGTGACGCTCGATGCGCGGGGGAACGTCTACGGCACGGCGGTGACCGGCGGGACCGGCGGCGGGTGCGAGGGGGGCTGCGGGGTCCTGTACGAGCTCACGCAGTCGGGCGGGCTCTGGACGGAGAACGTGATCCACACCTTCACGGGTGGGGCTGACGGCTCCGGTCCCGGCGGCGGCGTGACGATCGACGCTAGCGGAAACGTCTTCGGGACGACCCCCACCGGCGGCTCGTTCGGGCTCGGGGTGATCTACGAAGCCTCGCCGAAAGGTGCTGGCTGGACGTTCCGGGTCATCCACCCCTTCACCGGGGGACGAGACGGCGCGACCGGCGCGAAAGGTCGCCTGACGCTTGATGCGCGCGGCACGCTCTACGGGGTCGCGACCGCGGGCGGGCAATACGGCTCCGGGGTCGCCTACCGGCTCGCTGAGACGCCAGGAGGCAAGTGGCGGCTGAAGGCCCTCTACCAGTTCCAGGGCGAACCCGATGTCGGGTTCCCATACGGGGCATTGGCGTTCGACGCGAAAGGCAATCTCTTCGGCACGAGCTACTACGACGGCGCGAACGAAGTTGGGGGTGTGTACGAGCTCAGCCCGACGCCCAGCGGCCCATGGAAGGAGCGGGTGCTCTACAGCTTCGCGGGGAGCCCCGACGGCGCGAGCTCCATCAGCGGCCTCGTCTTCGACGCCGCCGGCAACATGTACGGGACGACGAGCGAGGGAGGCGCCGGCAAAGGCACGATCTTCGAGCTCTCTCCCAACGGCGATGGAACCTGGACCGAGTCGGTCGCGTACTCGTTCGCGGGCGCGCCCGACGGCGCCTTTCCCTACGACGGCATGCTGGGGGACGGCGTCGGGAACTTCTTCGGCGCGACGGTGCACGGGGGCACGGACGACGAGGGCGCCGTCTATCAGTTCACGCCGTGAGCTCCGCGAAGGGCAAGGGCACGCGCGAGGACCCGTGGGTCCTCACCACGCCGAGCGGCGGGTCCTCGTTCACCGCGTATCGGGATGAGGGCTCGGACCCGCCCGCGCTGGTCGCGATGGTCGGCAAGACCGAGGTGCGCTACCAGCTCCGGTGCCTGGACGACCTGTCCACGATGTTGACGCAGCATGGCGACTGGATGCCGCTCGGGAGCACCGACGAGCAGAAGCCGGCCGCTGAGGGCACCGTCGAGGCCTGGGCGCGTTCGCCCGAGAACCCCGTCGGCGGCTGGTACGGGTTGAAGAAGGGCCTCCGCGGGCGCTTCGCGAACTACGTGCCGCCGGTCACGGAGGCGCTGGGGCTGGCCGAGGTCGAGCACCAGCCGAAGAACAACCGCATGCGGACGACGTAGGCACCGCCCCTACCGCGAGCGTTCAGCCATCGTCGAGGCGCCGACGCGCGTCTTCAGCCAGTCGTTGAGCGGCTTCGACGCCTTCATGAACTCGACGATGCGGTCCTTCGCTTTCTTCGTCCCGAGCCATGCGCCGGCCGGCCACTCCTTCCACGTGATGATGCCCTTGTATCGGAGCAGGTCGATCCGCGGGTGATCCTTCGGGTAGCCCTTCGGCGCGGTCTTCAACTCGCCGTGGCCCATGATGTCGACGCCGGCGATCTTCGCCTTCGTGACGATCCCGGCGAGCGCCTTGCCCGAGCGGCCGTCGTCCACCGCCGCCCGGTAGCGCTCGAGCTGGTCGGGGGCCATCTCCCACATGCCCGAGCCGGCCCCAAGGCCGTGCGCCGTGAGCTGGACGTAGGCGTCCCCGACGACCGCGGCGATGCTCGTCTTGTACGGCGTCTTGTCGGCGCTGAACCGGATGTCGCGGTAGGGCCGGAAGATCTTGGTCTCGCCCCACGCCGGACCCAGCTCCGCGACGAGCTCCTGCATCGGCACCAAGACCTTCTCGTCGTAGACGGCCTTGTTGCGCAGCCAGTAGGACTTCGTGTTGTCGGCCTCCAGGCCCTCGTAGAACTCGAGCGCCTCCGCCGGCCAGCCTCGAAACGTCATCGCGCCACCTCCTGGGCACCGCCCGATCGCAGCCTCGAATCGTATCCCGCGCCCGTGACATGCTGTGTCGAAAGAGTCGAGCTGCGGAGGGCGAGATGGCGCAGATCCTGGTGGGGACGATCGACGGGCTGCACCGGGTCGGGATCGAGAGCGGTCCCGAGCACGGGAGCCGGGAGGTGACGGCGTTGGGCGCCGAGTATCCGAGCGTTTGGGCGATCCTCGACGGATCCGAGATCTGGCGAGCCGGCGACGAGGGCTGGGCGCTTCGCGGCACGCTCGAGGGTCTGCACGGCAACTGCATCGCGGACACGCGCGCGGGCTATCTGGTCGGGACCTCGGAGGCCCACCTGTTCCGAGCCACCGACTCCGGGCTGGAGCGCGTGGAGGCCTTCGAGGGCACCGCGGGCCGCGACGGGTGGTACACGCCATGGGGAGGCCCGCCGGACTCGCGCTCCATCACCGAGGACGCCGCCGCCGTCTATGTGAACGTGCACGTCGGGGGGATCGTCCGGACGCGCGACGAGGGCGCGACCTGGGAACCGACGATCGACATCGACGCCGACGTCCACAAGGTGTGGTCCCGGGACGGACGCGTCTACGCCGCGTGCGCGCGCGGGCTCGCCGTGAGCGACGACGACGGGGACACATGGGCCTATCGCACCGACGGCCTGCACGCCCACTACTGCCGCGCGGTCGCCCTCAGCGGTGACACGGTGCTCGTGTCCGCGTCGGCGGGCCCTCGGGGTGGCCGGAGCGCCGTCTATCGGGGGGCGCGCGACGGCGGCGGCTTCGAACGCAGCACCGTAGGCCTGCCCGACTGGTTCGACGCGAACGTCGACAGCTCCTGGCTGGACGCTGTACCAAACGAGGGCGTGGCGGCGTTCGGCACGGGCGACGGCCGGGTCTTCGTCTCGACCGACGAGGGGAGGACCTGGGCCGAAGCGGCCTCCGGCCTCCCCGCGATCCGATGCGTCTTGGTGATGCCGTGAGCCCGTTCGACGACGGCGTTGCGGTGACGCCGTCGGGGGAGGGGCGCTACCGGGCCGAGGTCGACCCGCGCTGGAACATCGGGAGCGCGCCGAACGGCGGTTACCTGCTCGCGGTCGCGGTGCGCGCCCTCCGCGAGACGCTCCCGCATCCGGACCCGGTCTCGGTCTCCGGGCACTTCCCCGGCCGGGTCGCCGCCGGTCCGATCGACGTCGAAGCCGTGCGCGTCCGCTCGGGCGGCCACCACTCGACCGGGACGGCCTCGCTCATCCAGGACGGCGAGCGGCGCGTGCTCGTCACGGCGACGTTCGGCGATCTCGGTGACGCCGACGGCCCAACGATCATCCAGGCCGAGCGCCCCGAGATCCCCGGGCCCGACGCGTGCGTGCGGGCCATCGGCTCGGTGGCGCCGATGTTCCTCCAGCAGTTCGACATGCGCCTCACCCCCGAGTCCGCGGGGTTCGCCGTCGGCCACCGGAGCGGGCGCGGCCTCATGGAGGGATGGGTCCGCTTCGAGGATGGCCGGGAACCCGACACGCTCTCGCTGGTGCTCTTCGCGATGTTCCACTTGATGGAGCAGCCGCGGTGGGTCCCCACGATCGAGCTCACCGTGCACGCTCGCGGGCGTCCGGTGCCCGGGTGGCTGCAGTGCCGGTTCCAGACTCGCTACGTGATCGGCGGGTACCTGGAGGAGGACGGCGAGATCTGGGACGAAACGGGCGCGCTCGTCGCCCTGTCGCGTCAGCTCGCGAAGGTGCGGGCTGAGGCCACCCCTCCGCCGCGGGGGCGACTCAGTGAGCGACAGGAGGCGAGTACAGGACGTTGACCACGCATGCGAGGAGGAGCGCTCCACCCGCGAAGGCACCCAAGAGCCACATCCGAGTGCGGAAGGCAGCCCTCCGGTAAACGAACAGCATCCACCCGGCCATGACTCCGGCAAAGATCAACCAGAGGGAGGCAGTCGCCTCTGCGGAGGTCTCGTTCGTGTTCCGGCCGAACGCAGCCCCAACGACGTTCGAGACAGCGACGATCGCGATGAAGAGGCCGAAACCGATGCCGACGTGGGCGAGGATCCACAGAACCGTCGGCTCGCGCCATCTGGGCAGCGAGGCAACGTCGGCGTGGGTATCTGGCCGCGGTGGCACCTGTGTCGGAACCGCCCCCGGCTGAGGCTCGAGGAACTGCGGAGGGGCCGCGGGGATCGCGCGTTGCAACAACCCCAGGTCGCGGTCACGGAGCGAAACATCCTCCCCACCCACCCGCACGACCGTCCTGCCGTTGGCGTGATGGACCGGCTGGTGCAGCGCCGCATGGCTCGTCGTCGCGAGCACCGACGATGGGCGACCACTCAGCGTGCTGAGCTTCAGCTCGGCAATGCCCGTGGCGGTCACGGCGACGCCGCGTCGAGGCTTCACGGCGTCGAACAGGACGAAGAAGACCAGAGCGCCGGGGACGAGGATGACGTGCAGGAAGACGAAGGCGGCGACGAAGGCGACGGAGAAACCTCCCACGACCCAACTTGCGCCGGTTGACCATCTCGCCGTCGCTCGGCCCGGCGCGAAGGCACGCACCGCCGCAGCCTCGCCCATGGCCTTCCGGGCGGCCTGCAGCTCACGTCGCTGTCTGGACGAGAGCGGCGGCTGCTGGGATTGTTCGATTTGGCTGGCGACCATGCGGATGACCCCCGGTCGATGGCGCGCTGCTTCGCCTGTCATCGACGAAGGGGCCTTGGTCCTTGAGAACCCGGCACCTCTGAGCAGCAATGGCAAGCTCGAACCGGTCACGGCGGGTAGATTCCCCCGGAGCCTGACATCGTCGAAGAAGGAGCATCTCGATGGACGTCGTTGAGACTGCCCGAACGATCGCCGAGGAGGTGCTCTTCCCCGCGGCGATCGAGACCGACCGTGCGGACGTCCTGCCTGCCTGGCTGCTCGACGAGCTCGCGCACGCAGGGCTGTACGGGCTGGGGGGCCCTCAGGACGCGGGCGGCATCGACGCGGACTTCCCCGCCGTGTGTTGCGTGATCGAGACGCTCGCCTCCGGCTGCTTGACCACGACGTTCGTCTGGATCCAGCACCTCGGCGCGATCCGGGCGGCCGCCTCAAGCGAGAACCACGCGATCGCCGGATGGGTTGAGCCCCTGTGTTCGGGTCGCCGAAGGGCGGGACTGGCTATCGGCGGCGCGGTCCCCGGGCCTCCGCTGCTCGTCGCTCGAGAGTCGTCGGACGGATGGCTCCTCACCGGCACGTCCCCGTTTCTGTCCGGCTGGGGGCGCATCGACGTCGTGCACACCGCTGCTCGAACGGAAGATGGGCGATTGCTGTGGGTGTTCCTCGATGCCGCAGAGGGTGCGTCGTTCGCCGTCGAACGGCTCGAGCTGGTGGCGCTCAACGCGACGGCGACGGTCCGCGCGGAATTCCGGGACCATGCCGTCCCGGCGGAGCGGGTGACCTCGATCTCGCCGTACGAGGAGGGCCCGCCACCGCCGGAGCTCCTGCGCGTCCACGCGGCGATGCCGCTTGGCGTAACCGCGAGATGCCTCGCGCTCCTCGGGCCCTCGCCATTGGATGAGGAGCTCGCCGATCTTCGAGGAGAGCTCGACCGCCTCGACCCGCAGACCATGCAAGCGGCGAGGGGTGCCGCCGGCGAGCTGGCCCTTCGTTCGGCCGCAGCCCTGGCGGTGTCCACGGGGAGCCGGTCGATCCTGCTTCGCGATCACGCGCAGCGGCTCGTGCGCGAGGCGCTGTTCGCGCTGGTCTACGCACTCCGCCCCGGCTCCCGCCAGGCGACGCTCGAGCGACTTTCCGGCTCGTCTTCGAACGGTCGAGCGGGAGCGTAGAGGAATGGCCGAACGGGTCCTCACCGTGCGCGAGCTGAACCGCGCCACGCTTGCGCGCCAGCTCCTCTTGGAGCGCAAGCGCCTCTCACCGACGGCCGTGATCGAGCGGTTGGTCGGCATGCAGGCTCAGTCTCCGCAGGCGCCCTACGTTGGGATCTGGACACGCACGACGAGCTTCCGGCGGGAGACGCTCGAACGCCAGCTGAAGAGCGCAGCCGTCATCCGGGCTACGCTCATCCGCCAGACGCTTCATCTGGTCACGCGGCGCGACTACGCGCTCATGCGGTCTGCACTGAGCGAGACCAACCACTACGACAAGATGCCGATCGCCCAGCGTCTCGCTCCCGAGGTGCGCCGGCTCGCGGCGGCAGGCCCTATGACGATGGCCGAAGCGATGGCGTATCTCGAGCACGAGCACGCGCTGAGGGGCGTGAACGCCCGCCGCGCCTGGCGCGGCGCCCGCGTCCGCGCGCACGTCGTGCACCACCCCGAGTCCGCCTTCTGGCGCGCGAGCCCGGAGAACCGGTTCGTCGCGATCGAGGAGCCGGCGGCGCTCGATCCGACCGACGCCCGGGTCGAGCTGCTGCGTCGGTATCTCCTCGCGTTCGGGCCGGCGTCCCGTCGCGACTTCGCGTTCTGGGCCATGATGCAGGCGCCCGAGGTCGGGCGCGCCCTCGCGCGAGCGGAGCCGCTGCTCGTCCGGTTCCGCGACGAACAGGGCCGGGAGCTCCTCGACGTCCCGCGCGCGCCGCTCCCAGTTCCGGAGATGCCCGCACCGGTTCGCTTCCTGCCGAAGTGGGACAACGTGCTGCTCGCCTGGGTGGACCGGAGCCGGGTCCTGCCCGAGGCGTATCGCAAGGCGGTCATCGGCATGAACGGGGACGTCGCGCCGACGTTCCTCGTCGACGGCTTCGTCGCGGGCATCTGGCGAGCTGATGACGGCCGCGTGGTGACGGAGCCGTTTACGACGCTGCCGCGAACCGTGAAACGCGAGGTCGCGGACGAAGCCGAGCGTCTTGAGGCATTCCTCGCTGGCTGATCCGGGTTGATTGCTATGGTGAGCACTTGTGACCGGCCGATGATCGCGCCATGAAGCCGAGCATCTCGGTCCTCACCCTCGGGGTGAGGGACCTCGACCGAGCGAAGCGCTTCTATTCCGAGCACCTCGGCTGGCCGATCCACGCCGAGGAAGGCGAGTGGGTGTGCTTCCTGCTCGGCGGCGGCTCGACCGTGCTCGCCCTGTACCCGTGGGATGCTCTGGCCGCGGACGCGGGAGTGCCGGCCGCGGGCACCGGGTTTCGAGGTGTCTCCCTTTCGTACAACGTCCGCACAGATGACCGCGTTGACGCCACCCTGGCCGAGGCGGAGCGCGCGGGCGGCGTCATCGTCAAACCCCCTAGGCGTACCGAGTGGGGCGGCTACGCGGGCTACTTCACGGATCCGGACGGCCATCTCTGGGAAGTGTCGACCGGGGCGACGAAGCTTCCGTTCGCCGAGTAGCCCGTGTTCACCCCCGAACAGCGTGATGCGCTCCGCGAACGTGTCCTCGGCTTGGCCCATGAGGACCCGCGGGTGGTCGCAGGAGCGGTGGTGGGGTCGTTCGCAGTCGATGGCGGGGACCGCTTCTCCGACCTCGATCTCACGTTCGGCATCGCCGACGATGTGCCGATCGCCGTCGTGCTCGACGACTGGACACGCACCCTCGCCGACGAGCTCGACGCGGTGCACCTCACGGACCTCGAACACGGCCCGACCACGTACCGCGTGTTCCTGCTGCCCGACGCGCTCCAGTTCGACCTGTCGATGACGCCGGCGGCTCGGTTCCGGCCGGCTGGGCCACGGTTCCGGCTGATGTTCGGCGATACGACGGGAGAGCCTCAATTCCCGGCGCCGCCGGTCGCACAGGACCTCTTCGGGTGGGGCGTCATCTACGCCCTTCACGCGCGCGCGTGCATCGAGCGCGGACGCCTCTGGCAGGCCGAGCATT
>VAYJ01000149.1:0-8707 GCA_005888465.1 Actinomycetota bacterium | reverse complement strand
GGAGACGCTCGCCCGTTTCGAGAATTCGCACATCGCTATGTTCGAACCCGGCGCGCTGCGGGACGCCCTGGCAGCATCGGTGCACGAACTCTTGCGCGAAGGCGCGGCGGCGCAGCTGGCTCACGCGGACGCGATAGCGCAGCGCCTCAGCGAGCTTCGTTGACCAAAGGAGGCCGACATGGGAAGGATCGTGGTGAGCGAGAACGTCACGCTCGACGGCGTCATCCAGGATCCGGCCGGCGACGAGGGCTTCAGGGTCGGCGGCTGGGCCGGCCTGATCAAGGACAGCCCGCAGCTCAACCAGCTTGCGCTCGACGAGGCGCTGGGCGCTGAGGCCTGGCTGCTCGGCCGGCGCAGCTACGAGTGGTTCGCCGCGCGGTGGCCGTCCCGCAGCGGCGAGCTGGCGGACAGGTTGAACGGCCTGCCCAAGTACGTCGTGTCCTCGACCCTCTCCGGGCCGACGTGGAACAACTCGACGGTCCTCACCGGCGATGTTCTGAACGAGGTCTCGAAGCTGAAGCAAGAACTCACGGGGGACATCGTCGTGCCCGCCAGCTTCCGGCTCCTGCGCACGTTGATGGAGCACGACCTGGTCGACGAGCTGCGGCTGAAGCTCTTCCCGGTCGTCCTCGGGGCCGGCGAGCGCCTGTTCAGCGAGACCAGCCACCAGAGCCCGATGCGCCTCGTCGACGCTCGGACCCTCGAGCGCGGCATCGCGTACCTCATCTACGAGCCTGTCGGAGTCGCCTAGTGGTGTGTCGCCTTGACTGGGCTCGGGCTCGCAAGCCCGATGGCTACCGTCTCGGCTTGTACCGCATCGCCACCGCCCCCGAGCCGAACTCCAGCCGGCTCACGAGCTTCAAGTCGACATGCTTCGATAGCCCCGCGAACAACGTCGGCCCGTGGCCTGCGAGCCTGGGATGCACCACGAACTCGTACTCATCGATCAATCCCAGCTCCGTCAACGCCAGTGGGAGCTTCACACCTCCCACGAACAGTCCCTTGCCCGACTCCCGCTTGAGTTGCTTAACGGCCTTGCCCAGATCCCCGCACACGAGTTCCGCGTTCCAATCGACCTGCTCAAGGGTGCTCGACACGACGTACTTCTTTGCCGCGTTGATCGTTTGTGCGAAGGGTTCCATCCACTCAGGTCTCGCTCCCGTCGGCGCCGGCGGCCGCCACGCTGATTCCATCATTTCGTACGTCACCCGGCCAAACAGGAGGGCATCGGCCTGGGCGATACTCTCGGCCGCGTGACGATGCAAGTCTTCGTCCGCGGGGATCGCACGATGATCGCAGCACCCGTCCAATGTGACGTTGATGGAGTACCGAAGGGGTCGCGTTTCGCAAGAGTACCGCCGATGGGGTGCATGGAGGCGGGTCCGTCAAAAGGCGTGTGCCCCCGGCAGGACTCGAACCTGCGCACCGCGCTCCGGAGGCGCGTGCTCTATCCTCTGAGCTACGGGGGCTCGCGCACGATCTTACGCCCCGCCACCACGGCTACTATTCGCTGTTGCGAGCGAGCGACGGGCCGTCATGATCCAGCAGACCCTCATCCAGATCCTGAAGAACGCGGTGTCGGCCGCGGCGCCCGAGCTCGGGCTCGATCCCGGGCGGGTTCCCGACCCCGAGCTGTCCGCGCCTTCGCGCAAGGGTTTCGGGGACTGGTCGACGAACGTGGCGCTGGTGGTCGCACCGCATCTCGGCCGGCCGCCCCGCGAGGTCGCGCAGGCGATCGCCGCGCGGGTGGTGGCCAACGCTCGCCCGATCACGCGGGTCGAGGTGGCGGGCCCGGGCTTCATCAACCTGTTCCTGGGACGGGCGTGGCTGCACGACGTGCTCCGGGAGATCCTCGAGAGCGGGATCGGGTTCGGCCGGGGCGAGCCGCGCGGCGAGCGGGTGCAGGTCGAGTACGTGTCGGCGAACCCGACGGGCCCGCTCCACGTGGGGACGGCGCGGAACGCCGCGTTGGGCGACTCGCTCGCAAACGTCCTGGAGGCCGCCGGCTTCGCGGTCGAGCGCGAGTACTACTTCAACGACGCGAACCGACAGGTGCGCCTGTACGGCGAGTCGGTTGATGCGCGCTACCTCGAACGGTTCGGCCGGCCGGCCGAGATCCCCGAGGGCGGCTACCACGGCGCCCAGGTCACGGAAGTCGCGGAACAGATCGCGGCCGAGGTCGGCGATTCGCTGGTCGACGTGGACTCCGGGGTCAGGCGGGAGCGGATCCTGGCGCTCGCGGTCGAACGGACGATGGCCGGCATCCGGGCGACGCTCGACCGGTTCGGCGTGCACATCGACACGTGGCGCTCCGAGGCCGAGCTCCGCCGGAGCGGGGCGATCGACGCGGCCGTCGCCGAGCTGGGCCGGCGCGGCTACACCTACGAGTCGGAAGGCGCGGTCTTCTTCCGCTCGACGGAGTTCGGCGACGAGAAGGACCGCGTGCTGATCCGGTCGACGGGCGAGCCCACGTACTTCGCGGCCGACTGCGCCTACGTTCTGGACAAGGCCGGGCGCGGCTTCGACCACCTGATCTACGTGTGGGGCGCCGACCACCACGGGACGGTGAAGCGGGTCATGGGCGCGGCGCAGGCGCTGGGCGTGGACCCGGCCCGCGTCGAGATCCTCATCCATCAGCTGGTGACGCTGTATCGCGGCGGGGAGCCGGTGCGCATGAGCCGGCGCGCGGGCGACTACGTGATGCTCGACGAGCTCCTGGACGAGGTGGGCCCCGACGCCGCCCGGTACACGCTCGTCTCGCGCTCGCCGGACTCCGCGCTCGACTTCGACATCGAGGCGGTCGCGCGACAGACCATGGACAACCCGGTGTACTACGTGCAGTACGCGCACGCGAGGATCGCAAGCATCCTGCGCGTCGCGGGCGAGCGCGGCATCGAGCTGGTGCCGTGGCGCGAGGCGTCGCTCGACAGCTTGCAGGAGCAGGCCGAACTGGACCTCCTACGCACGCTCGCCGAGCTGCCCGAGGTGGTGACCCTCGCTGCCGCGGCCCGCGCGCCGCATCGCCTGCCCCGGTACGCGGAGGCCGTGGCCGCGGCGTTCCACCGCTTCTACGCGGAGTGCCGGATCATCACCGAGGACGTGGCGCGGACCCAGGCGCGGCTCTGGCTCTCGGTGGCGGCGAAGCAGGTGCTCGCCACCACGCTCGAGGTGATCGGCGTCGCCGCGCCGGAGTCGATGGAGCGCATCGGTGACGGAGACCGCTGACGGGTTCGTCGTGCGGCCCGCGGGCCCTGCCGACGCGCGGTCGTTCCTGATGCTGTGGCGCTCGGTGGTGGGCGAGGGAACGTTCGTCCGTTCCGACGCGGTCCACGGCAGCGTTCGCACCTTCCGCAAGCGCTTCCGCTCGTCGTGGACGAACGAGGAGGCGAACCTCGTGGCCGTCCACGGCGACCGCGTGATCGGGCACCTCTCCGTGTCGCGCGAGGAGCATCCGGTCACGCGCCACGTCGCCTCCCTCGGGATGGCCGTCGCGCCGGAGTGGCGGGGGCGCGGCGTCGGCTCGGCGCTGATGGCCGAGGCGATGGCGTGGGCGCGCGCGCACGGGGTGGAGAAGCTCGCGCTCTCGGTCTATCCGGACAACCAGCGCGCGCTCGCGCTCTACGCGAAGTTCGGGTTCGTCGAGGAAGGCCGGCTCACCGGCCACTCGCGCAAGTCGGTCGGGTACCGCGACGAGATCGTCATGGGTCGATGGTTGATCGACCCGCCGACCTGAGCGTCAGGGCACGCACCCTTCAGTCGAGACGGCCGCCGTCCGCGTCTCGGCCTTCTGGACGAGCGGCATGATCTGCGGTGTGGTGAGCGCGTAGCCCACGTCGGCATCAGTCGTGGATGCAGCGAAGACCACGCCCGCCACCGTGCCGTCGAGCAGCACGAACGGCCCTCCGGAGTTGCCCGGCCGAACCATCGCCTGCAGCTCGTAGACGTCGCGCTCGACGTCCGAGCGGCCGTAGATGTCGCGACCCACGGCGTCCAGGGCGCGCCGGACCGCGGCGCGGTGATACACGAAGGGGCCGCCGCCCGGATACCCCAGCACGACGCCGCCAGCGCCCCTGGCCACGTCGGTGCCGTCGAGCGACAGCACGTGGGCGATGGGGTCGTTCACGTGCAGGATCGCGATGTCGAGTTTCGGATCGAACATCACGACCGTCGCGGAGAGCGATCCGACGTTCTGCTCCTGCACCTCGGTCGCGTGCTCGCCGGCGACGACGTGGGCGTTGGTGACGATGTAGTTCGGCGCGACGGCGAAGCCGCTTCCCTCCTGGATGGCCCCGCACGCATCGCCGACGATCCGGACAGTGGCCGGCTGGGCTTTCTGGACGGCGTCGCGGATTGCGGCGTCTGTCGGGAGCGCGACGGGACCTGCCGGCGCCGGCGGGAGCCCGGAGAAGACCTCGGGGAAGCCGAAGCGGTTAAGGAGCTGCTTCATCTCCTCGAGGACCGAGGGCGGCCGTGGGAACGCCCGGTCGAGCTCCTGGATGATCGCCGACCCTCGGATCTGGGAGGACAGGGAATCGATCGGGCCGTTCACCAGGTTCCATCCGAGGAACCAGACCGCGACGAGGAGCGCGACGATCGCCACCACCGAGCCGGCGATCGAGTCCGCGACGCGAAGGACCGATCGGTGGGTGAGGCCCTGGAAGCGACGCCCGACCACCCAGCCCACGGCGTCCCCGATCGCGGCGAAGCCGAGGAGGATCGAGAGCGCGATCGCGGCCGAGGTGGCCCGCGAGCTCACATGCGACGCGATCCTCGGCGCCACGATCGCACCCACGAGGAGCCCCACCAGGAGCCCGACGTAGACGGTGACCTGCAGGGCCGCTCCCCGCCGGAACCCATTGAACGCCGCCAGGACGAGCAGCCCGATGAGGGCGAGGTCGAGCCAGTCCACCTCCGTATCGTGCCAGACCCGGCGCCGTAGACTCGGGCGCATTCCCATGAAGGTCGTCGCGCTGGTGGACGGAGAGCACCATCCTGCGGTCACGAGGTGGGGCCTGGCCCAAGCTCGACCACCGTGAGCCGGACCTCGGGGCGGTCCCCACCCTGACCGCCGGCACCGAACCCCTGCCGCGGACGCTCGTTCGGCTCATCGACGAGCTCAAGCCGGACGCGGTGCTGGATCTCTCCGGAGAGCCCGCCCTGAGCGACCCAGCGCGCATGGAGCTCGCCGCCCACGTGCTCGCCAAGGGGACCCCGTACGTCGGGCCGGACTTCCGGTTCGACCCTCCGATCGGCGAGGAGGCCCTTCCGGTCCCAACGCTCGCCGTGATCGGGACCGGCAAACGGGTGGGGAAGACCGCCGTGTCGGCGCACGTGGCACGGCTGGCGGCGGAGGACGGCCGCGAGCCGGCGATCGTCGCGATGGGCCGGGGCGGCCCGCCCGTCCCCGTGGTGACCCGCCCGGCCGACGTGACCCTGGACTCCCTGCTCGCGCTCGCCGCACGGGGCGAGCACGCGGCCTCGGACTACCTCGAAGACGCCCTCACGTCGGGCGTCCCCACGGTCGGGGCGCGCCGGTCGGGCGGGGGGCTCGCCGGCCGCCCGTTCGCCACGAACCTCGCCGACGCGGCTGCGGTGGCCCTAGGTGAGGGGCCGGGCTTGCTGATCCTGGAGGGGAGCGGCGCCGCCGTGCCCACGATCCCCTGGGATGCGGCCGTGCTCGTCGCGCCGGCCGGCATCTCGCCCGAGGAGCTGACCGGCTGGCTGGGCGCCTACCGGATATTGCTTTCCGACCTCGCAGTCTTTATCATGGGGGGTGGCCCATCCGCTGGGCCCGAAGACCTTTCCGCTCTCGACTCCCAGGTTCGTCGGCTACGCGCAGATGTCCGGGTGATCACCGCGGAGCTCATCCCGGTGCCGCTGGCTGACGTGAAGGGCAAGGATGCGTTCTTCGCAACGACTGCGCCCCGCGAGCTGGCCGGCCGGCTCGCGGGCAAGATCGAAGAGACCGCGAGGTGCAGGGTGATCGGCACATCGGCCCGCTTGGGGGATCGGGCGGGGCTCCTGGAGGATCTCGCCGAGGCGCAGCCATTCCAGGTGCTGCTCACGGAGCTGAAGGCGTCGGCGGTGGACGTGGGGGCGAGGTTCGCCAGGGATCGTGGAGCCGAGGTCGTCGTGGTGGACAACCGGCCCCGGGGGGACGACCTCGAGGCGCACCTGCGCGAGCTGATCGAGCTCGCGGGGGCGCGCGCCGAGGCCCGCCTCACCGTGGGGTAGGGGCAAGCAACAACAACCAAGGCACGAACCAGAGGAACGCAGCAGGAAACCGCGCACATCATGGTCGAACCCAAAGTCATCGTGATCTCCGACCGTCGGCAGGGGCTGCCCTATTCGAAGGGCCTCCGCGCATCCGAGCTGATGGTGACCGGGCTCTCCCCGTACCGCGCCTACCAGGTGGCCGAGCAGGTCGAGGAGCGCCTGCGCGAGCGGGGGACCCCGAGCGTGACGACCGACGAGCTGGACGAGCTGACGATCGACGTCCTTTCCGAGCTCGCGGGAGAGCGCTATGCGACGAACTTCCTGAAATGGCGGGAGATCGGGAGCCTGGACTTGCCGGTGGTGATCCTCATCGGCGGCGCGACCGGAGTCGGCAAGTCGACGCTCGCCACGCAGCTCGCCGTGCGCCTGGGCATCGTGCGGGTCGTCGCGACCGACGCGGTGCGTGAGGTGATGCGGGCCCTCTTCACCGACGCCCTGATGCCGACGCTGTATACCTCCTCGTTCGAGGCCGACGCCGCGCTCCGGGAGCCGCCGCCACGGCCGACCGACAAGGTCATCGTCGGGTTTCGCGAGCAGACCGCGGCGGTCTCGGTCGGCATCCACGCGATCGTCGAGCGGGCGGCGGTCGAGGGCCAGAGCGTGATCATCGAGGGCGCGCACGTCGTGCCCGGGTTCTTCGACCCCTCGGAGTACGAGGGCCGGGCACTCACGATCCCTGTCGTGGTGACCGTGGAGGACGAGGACCTGCACCGGAGCCACTTCGTCGCTCGTTCGACCGGCTCCTCGTCCCGGCCGTTCGAGCGCTACCAGCGAGGCTTCCCGAACATCCGGCGGGTCCAGAAGTACGTGAAGAGCCAGGCCCTGACCCACGGGATCCCGGTGATCCCGAACTACAGCCTTGACCAGGCGCTGTCGGCGCTGATCGACCTCGTGGTCGAGCGGGCGACGGCGGCGCTGCAGGGTGGCATCGGCCCGATCGAAGGAGTGGAGGCGACGAACGGATGAAGCTGTTCCTGGACACCGCGAACCTCGAGGAGATCCGCGAGATCAAGAAGTGGGGTGTGCTGGGCGGGCTCACGTCCAACCCCACGCTCATCGCGCGAGAGCATTCGGATATCGAGACCCACATGAAGGCGCTCTGCGCCGAGGTGGACGGCCCGGTCTCGCTTGAGACGACCGAGGAAACGGCCGATGCCATCTACGAACAGGGCTTGCAGCTGGCCCAGGTCGCTTCGAACGCCGTGGTGAAGGTGGCCATGACGCCCGACGGGATCTCGGCCGGCAAGCGACTCGCCGATCAGGGGATCCCCGTCAACGTGACCCTCACCTTCTCGCCGGCCCAAGCCATCCTCGCTGCCGAGATCGGAGCGACCTATGTCTCGCCGTTCCTGGGGCGGCTGGACGACGTGGGGGCGGACGGCATGTATGTACTCCGGGAGATCTGTGAGATCTACGAGATGCAGGGCTACGACACGCTGGTGCTGGCCGCGTCGCTTCGACACCCCATGCACGTGATCGAGGCGGCGAAGGCCGGGGCCGACGTCGCGACCATGCCGTACAGCGTGTTCACGCAGCTGGTCAAGCATCCGCTGACCGACGTCGGGCTCGAGAAGTTTCTCAGCGATTGGAACAAGCTCCAGAAGGAGCTGAAGGAAGGAGTGCATTGATGGATTCACCAACCATGGGGCGAGAGGACCTGCAGACGAAGGTGCTCCCCGAGCTCCAGCAGATCGCCGGGACGCTCGGCGTGACCGGGCACCAGCGATTGAAGAAGAGCGAGCTGATCGACGCGATCATGGCTAAGGCCCCGGGCGACGGGCACGTCGCATCCGAGGACGGCGCCGGCTCGGGGAACGGTGCCGAGGGCCGGGACGGCTCCGGCGCGTCGGAATCGAGGGCCACCGACGAGGGGTCGAGCGAGGCCGCGCCGCAGGGTGCGAGCGAGGGCGATGGCGGCGTCTCGACGATGGTCTCCGAGCGCCCGCAGGGTCAGGACCGTCCGCGCGACCGTCGTCCCTCGCGTGAGGAGCGCCGCCGCGACCGGGATCGCCGGCGCGAGCGCGAGCGCGAGGAGCGCGAGGAGGAACTGCAGAACGCGCCCGTGCGATCGGGCGTCCTGGACGTCCTGCCGGAGGGCTACGGGTTCCTCCGGGCGAGCGGCTACCTGCCCGGGACAGGGGACGTCTACGTCTCGCTCTCCCAGATCCGCCGGTTCGGCCTGCGCCGGGGCGACGAGATCACCGGTGCCGTGCGCAACCCGCGGGACAACGAGAAGTACCCGGCCCTCCTTCGGGTCGACACCGTCGCGGGCGTCGACCCGGAGACCGCGCGCCAGCGGCCCGAGTTCGACAAGCTGACGCCGCTCTTCCCCGAGGAGCGCTACCGGCTCGAGCACGACCCGAAGGGCATCACCGAGCGGATCATCGACCTAGTGGCCCCCATCGGGAAGGGCCAGCGCGGGATGGTCGTC
>VAYJ01000140.1:568-6489 GCA_005888465.1 Actinomycetota bacterium | reverse complement strand
AAGCCAGGTCAGGACGCCTGCGGGTATCGCGTCGGCCTCGATCCGAGCGACCTCGAACGCGAGCGTGGTGAACTCGTTCTCGCGATCCGCCCAGACCGAGTTCAGATCCGGGAGCGGCAGGCTCGGGAGTCGAACGACGTCGTAGCCGTCGTGGCGATCGACCCAGCCGCCGAGAACCGGCACGGCGGCGATGTCGGCGGCGTGCATGCCGTTCCAGAGGCGCTCGGCGAGGGCGGTGCTCACCCTGGAATGATGCATGGGGAGGGGGTTCGGCGATGCTGTGGAAAAATATGCCGAAGTCGCAATATTGCGAGTTGTAGATATTCTTCACGGTATGCGGATACCCCATGACCCGGAGTCGGCTTCAGCCGCGTTTACGCCCTCCCGTCCGAGGTTGGCTCCGGAACCGCCGCACGTTGGTACGCTCGCTGCCATGACCAGGCGGGCACCCGTCCTGCTCGCCGCGATCGTGATGGTGGGATGCAGCTCGGCCCTCCACCCTGCGGCCGTCGGCACCCCGCTCGCGCCCGCGGGCCACGCAGGGACCTCTCCCACCCCGAGCGCATCAGGTGCAGCACCGACGCGCCCGCGCCCCACGCTCCCGCCGGCGAAGGACTTCGTCTCACCCATCCAACCCGGCAACAAGCCGAACGCGATCGCAGGCGACGTCAACGGGATGATGCCGGCCCGTGACCTCGTCGGCGTGGCGCCCAACTGCGTCGCGGATCGCGCCGCGGCGCCGAGCCTCGGGCTGCTCCTGGCGACCGCGCGCGACCAAGGGGTCGTCCTCAGCATGGAGGAGTGCTATCGGCCGCTCTCCGACCAGGTCACGGTTCGGCAGACCTGGACCGCAGCCGGCAACAGCTCGTGCGCGGCGGCGGTCGTCACCACGTCGACCGGCAAGCCGAAGGGGACCTCGATGCACGGTTGGGGGAAGGCCGCCGACTTCGGCGAGGGGGCCGGTTCGATGACGTTCGGCTCGGCGGGGTATGCGTTCCTCACCGAACAGGCGGGGCGGTTCGGCTGGAACCATCCCGGTTGGGCCCAGCCGGGCGGGAGCACGTGTCCGGAGGCCTGGCACTGGGAGTGGGTCGGCGACGGCGGCATCCTGCACGACTCGCCGGTCCATGCCGACGTCGTGGGCCTGCTGCCCTCCTGGGACGGCGCGGGCTACTGCGTCGTGACCGGGCTCGGGACCGTGCGTGCGCATGGCGATGCGACCTTCGCCGGTTCGCTCGGGCGTCAGCTTGCGTGGCTCGTCGCCGGCGCGGCGCGCACCCCCCACGGCGGCGGGTACTGGCTCGTGGGGATCGACGGCTCCGTGTATCCCTTCGGCGACGCGCTGTCCTTCGGCTCCGGGGTGGTGCCGCCGGGGCAGCCCATCGTGGGGATGGCGCCCTCGGCCGACGCTCACGGGTACTGGCTCGCCGCAGCGGACGGCACCGTGTACGGCTTCGGCTCCGCGGGCTCCTACGGCTCCCCCGCCGCCTCGGGGCGACACCTGGCCCGCCCGATCGTGGCGATCGTCGCGACGTCGGACGGGCGCGGCTACTGGCTAGCCGGCGCCGACGGGTCGGTGTTCGCCTACGGGGACGCCGTGTCGTACGGCTCGGCCGCGGGCCGGGCCCTGCGTGCGCCCATCGTGGCCATGGCGGCGACCTCCGACGGCCGCGGCTACTGGCTGGCCGGCGCCGACGGGTCGGTGTTCGCCTACGGGGACGCCGTGTCGTATGGCTCGGCCGCGGGCCGGGCCCTGCGCGCGCCCATCGTGGCCATGGCGGCCACCTCGGACGGCCGCGGCTACTGGCTGGCCGGCGCCGACGGATCGGTGTTCGCCTACGGGGGCGCCGTGTCCCACGGCGGGGCTGCGCGGCTCGCCCTTCCCGAGCCCGTCGTGGGGATCGCCGCCACCCCCGACGACGGCGGCTACTGGCTGGTCGCGGCGGACGGCATCGTCCTCACCTTCGGGGACGCAGGCCTCTACGGGCCGTCAACGACCGCGCGGGCGCGACGGCCGTGGGTGCAGTGACGGCGCGTTAGTCGGTCACGAGCGGGGCACGTGCGGCATCAGCGCGTCGGGCGGGATGACGCCCAGCCGTCCCGCGCGGTAGTCCTGGATCGCCTGGACGAGCTCCTGCTCGGTGTTCATGACGAACGGGCCGTACGCGGCGACCGGCTCGCCGATCGGACGCCCGCCGAGCACCAGCACCTCGAGCGCCGAGCTGCTGCCGTCCTGCCGCTCCCCTGCGGCGATGATCAGGTAGCCGCCCGTCCCGAACACGGCGAGCTGGCCGCCCTCGATCGGACGGCGCTCATCGCCGACGCTCCCCGATCCGGCCAGCGCGTACACGAGCGCGTTGAAGTCGGTTCGCCACGGAAGCCGAAGCCTGGCGCCCGGAGCGATCGTCGCGTGGAGGTAGGTGATCGGCGTGTGGGTTGAGCCTGGTCCGGCGAACCCCGCGACCTCACCGGCGATGATCCGCACGAGCGCGGCACCGTCCTCGGAGGCGAGCAGCGAGACCTGCCGGCCTTCGATGGACTGGTACGCGGGGGGCGTGAACTTCTCCGCCGCCGGCAAGTTCACCCAGAGCTGGATCCCGTGGAAGAGCCCTCCGCTCATCACGAGCGCCTCGGGCGGGGTCTCGATGTGCAGGATGCCGGCGCCCGCCGTCATCCACTGCGTCGCGCCGTCGGTGATGAGCCCGCCGCCGCCGTGGGAGTCCTGGTGCTGGAACGCGCCGTCGATCATGTAGGTGACGGTCTCGAAGCCGCGGTGGGGGTGCCAGGGCGTGCCCCTCGGCTCGCCGGGGCCGTAGTCGACCGCGCCCATCTGGTCCATGTGCACGAACGGATCGAGCGCCGCGAGGTCGACCCCGTGGAACGCGCGGCGCACCGGGAAGCCCTCGCCCTCGAGGCCCCGGGGCGCCGTCGTCACGCTCACGACGGGCCGCGGACGCGACTCGGGGTCGGGCTCCGGGATCCGGGGAAGGGTCAGAGTATCGGCCGTGACGGCTGGCATGGATCGGTCCTCGTTGAGGGATTGCTACTCGCGGGAACGCGCCGCGCCCCGATGGTATTCCGCCGGGCCTTCTTGACAAACTCCGCTCGACTCGACATATTACCCTATGGTCATAGGGAAATAGGAGGATCGGTGATTCAGTTCAGGCTCGACCAGCGCTCGGGGGTCTCGACGTACGTGCAGATCGTTCGGCAGGTGCGCCACGCCCTACGACTGGGGATGCTCCGGCCCGGGGACCAGCTGCCGACCGTCAAGGAGGTCGTCGCCTCGCTCGCGATCAACCCGAACACCGTCCTCAAGGCGTACCGCGAGCTGGAGCACGAGGGCCTCGTCGAGGGCCGTCCGGGCCAGGGCACGTTCGTGCTGCACACACTCGGCCCACCGTCCGGCGATCACCTTGCCATCCGTCGCGCGCTCGAGCGCTGGATCCGGGGTGCGCTGGCCGCGGGCCTCGAGGCCGACGATCTGATTGCTCTCTTCGAGACGTCGCTTCGTGACCTCCAGGACGAGGAGGTCGTGGCATGAGCGCGGCGGTCGTCGCCACCGGTTTGGGCAAGAAGTACCGTCGTCGCTGGGCCCTCCGGGACTGCACGCTGGAGATCCCCGAGGGCCGGATCGCGGCGCTCGTCGGGCCGAACGGCGCCGGGAAGACCACCCTCCTGCACCTCGCGACTGGGCTCCTCGAGCCGACGGCCGGGGAGATCCGTGTCCTCGGGCTCACGCCCGGCGAAGACCCCGGCCTCCTCCCCCGCTTCGGCTTCGTCGCGCAGGATGTCCCCCTGTATCGAGGCTTCACCGTGACCGACATGCTCGCCTTCGGCCGGCACACGAATGCGCGGTGGGACGATCACCTTGCGCGCACACGCCTGGAACGGCTCGAGGTCCCGCTCGACGACAAGGTGGGCCACCTCTCCGGCGGCCAGAGAGCGCAGGTCGCGCTCGCCCTCGCGCTCGCGAAGCGACCGGAGCTGCTCCTCCTGGACGAGCCGCTCGCGAGCCTCGATCCCCTCGCCCGCCGCGACTTCCTCCGTGTCCTGATGGAGGGCGTGGCCGAGGATGGCGCGACCGCCGTGCTCTCCTCCCACCTCATCTCCGACCTCGAGCGCGTGTGCGACTACCTGATCCTGCTCTCGCACGCGCGCACCCAGGTCGCTGGCGACATCGACCAGCTCCTGGGCGCCCACCGCCTCCTCGTGGGCCCGCGCCGCCATGGCGGCGGCAGGATCGCGGGCGTCGCGGCGGTCGTGCAGGAGGATCACACCGACCGACAGAGCACGCTCCTGGTCCGAACCGACGGCCCGATCCTCGACCCCGCGTGGGAGGTCCACGAGGTCGGGCTCGAGGACCTGGTGCTCGCCTACCTCGGCCAGCCGTCGGCGTCGGCGCTCCCGGAGCCGCGCCTGGCCACGATCCGACAGGAGGCCTCGCAATGATCTGGGTGACGTGGCGTCAGCACCGGGCGCAGTTCCTCGGCGGCGCGATCGCGCTTGCCCTGCTGGGCGGCATCCTGCTCCTCACGGGTCCCCGTATCGCCTCCTCGTTTCACGACGGCGGGCTCGCCAGCTGTCTCTCGACCCGAGGCGCCGACTGCGGGGACTTGGCCGACCGGTTCCTGAATCAGTACAACAACATGTGGTTCGTGGCGGTCCTGTTCCTGGTGGTCCCCGCCTTCGCCGGCGTCTTCTGGGGCGCACCGATGGTCGCGCGCGAGCTCGAGCAAGGAACGCACCGCCTCGCGTGGACGCAAGGGGTCACCCGCGGGCGCTGGCTGAGCGCGAAGCTCATCGGGATCCTCGCGGCGACGGTCGTCGGCGCGGCGATCCTCTCGATCTCGATCGCGCGCTGGAGCTACCCGCTCGTGCGGGCGTCGGACAACCGATTCATCCCGCCGGTCTTCGACCTTCGTGGGATCGTCGTCGGTGGGTACGCGCTCTTCGTGGTCGCGCTCGGCGTCGCGTTCGGAACGCTCTTTCGCCGAGTCGTGCCCGCGATGGCCGCGACGTTCGGTGGCTACGCGGCGGTCCGGGTGCCTATCGACGTCTGGCTTCGCAAGCGCTACATGTCGCCGAAGGTGATCTCCTTCCCCCTCTTCGGGAAGGGCGGGCCGGGCATCGGCTTCGGCCGGGGCGACTGGATCCTCTCGTCCCGCATCGTCGACGCCGCGGGCCACGCGCTCAGCTCGCGCGGGGGCATCGACATCGACGCCCTCGCCTCGCGATGCCCGAGCCTGCAAGGGGTCCAGTTCCCCGGCAAGGACGACCTGGGGACGTGCCTGCAGCACATCGGGGCGCGCACGGTGAACGTGTACCAGCCGGGTAGCCGCTACTGGCCATTCCAGTTCATCGAGCTCGGAATCTTCGTGCTCCTCGCCGCCGGCCTCGTCGCGTTCACGTTCTGGTGGGTTCGCCGACGGGTCAGCTGACCATCAGAAGTGCCCGAAGCAGCCGAACTGGTTGTTATCGCTGTCGGTCCCGTCGGGGCAGGTCGTGTTGCTGAAGATCGACGGCACGAGCCACGCGACCGTCCCCATGTTCTTCGCGCCGAACAGGTCCGCGTTCGTGAAGTTCACCCCGTTGACCGTCGCTCCGTTGAAGTTCGCGCCCTCGAAGTTGGCCGCGGTGAAGTTGGCGAACACCAGGTCGGACGCACTCAGGTCGGCGCTCTTCAGCCACCCGTTGCTCAGGTCACCGGAGAGCGTGATCCGCGTGAGGTCGCAGCCGCCGCAGACCATTCGCGCCCCCGGTCCGGCAGGACCCGCGGGACCCTGCGGCCCAGCCGGACCAGCCGGCCCCGTGTCTCCCCGCGGACCCGGGCTCCCAGCAGGACCCTGTGGCCCGGGGCTCCCGGGGACCCCTTGAGGACCCGCGGGCCCGGTCGCCCCCGCGGGACCCGCCGGACCCTG
>VAYJ01000140.1:0-479 GCA_005888465.1 Actinomycetota bacterium | reverse complement strand
TTCCACGAGAGCGCGGTTTCGTCCTTGTCGCACGAGTCGCTCTGTGCATCGATGACGCGCAGCGTTCCTTTCTTGGTGTTGTAGCACGTGGAGATGACACCGCCCGAGGGGATCGAGGCGAGCGCCACCGACCCCACGACGAGAAAGGTGAGGGCAGAGGCCACCACCGCGGCCGCGGCCTTGGAGCCGAGCGCACGCCTCAGGAGGCGCGCCGCTCCTTGTCCCGAGCTTCCTCCTGCATGGGCCATCTCCCCATCCCCCTCCCCGCGAGCTCCCCTGCATCGACCTGCCTGCCGAGGCTCGACCACCGTCCGTGCCGAACGGGGTCGTAGCGCTCGAGCGAGCCGTCACGGCGACCGAACACCAGGTCGCGCGGCGACGGAAAGTGGCGTCGAGCCGGGTTGTTGACGGTGCCGGCCTCCAGGGTGCCCTCGACCCAAAGGGGGTCGACCCAAGGAGCCTCGCGCGCGAACCACGCC
>VAYJ01000088.1 GCA_005888465.1 Actinomycetota bacterium | reverse complement strand
TCCCGCGGATGGATGTCCTTCTCGATGATGAGGGTCTTGTGCCCCTCCCGCGCGAGATAGGTGCCGAGGGCTGCCCCTGCGGGGCCTCCCCCGATAATGATCACGTCGGCGTCGTTCGTTCGCTCGGTCACTTGTCTCGACCCCTTTGCTCTCGATGGTGCCGGAACGTGAACATTCTCCCGCGCCGGGACCATGACTCACCATAACGGAATCGACACCGCGGCTGTGAGCCTGAACACGCGCCGCCTATGCCCTGGCACACAACGGCGCCGGCTACCGGGCCCTTCGCATCAGCGCCTCGGGCAACAGCACCAGCGGGTAGCCGTCGTTCCAGTCGATCCAGCCCCTGCCGGCGAACGACGAAATCAGCCTGTTCGCGCTCGCTCGGGTCACACCGATCATCTGGGCCACTTCTTCCTGGGTGACTTTCACGTTGATCCGGACGGTCTCGCCGTTCCCCTCATGCTCACCGTGCTCCTCGGCGAGCTGCAAGAGGCGCCTGGCGAGCCGGGTCGGGGCATCGAAGAACACGAGGTCCTGGCTCGTCTGGTCGGCGCGCCGCAGCCGCCGAGCCATCAGCTCGAGCAGCCGGCGGGCGAGCGCGGGACGATTCTCGAGCATGGTCCAGAACACGTCGGCGCCGAACGCGTAGACCTCGGCGTCCTCCATCGCGCGGGCGTCCATGGCACGAGGCCCATGGTCGATCACCTCGAGCTCGCCGAAGATCTGTCCCTTGCCCAGGACGCCGATCAGGAGCTCCTGCCCGGCGGACGACGCCGTCGTGAGCTTGACGCGCCCCTCACCGATGAGGAACAGCCGCTCCGCAGTCTCACCCTCGCGGAAAATCACCTCGCCGCGCCGATATCGGACCGGATGGAACTTGCTCGCGAGCACCCGTAGGTCGGCGGGCACCAGCACGACGAACAGGGGTGCCTTCTCGAGCAGCTCCATCCGCTCGGCGAGCATCTGCTCCTCCCGCATCCGAGCGATCGGCGACGCCGTTTCGGTGCGTGACGCGAGCTGGTCCTCGTGTGCCATAGGGCATCCATCCGTTATTCCAGCGGAACCTTCATCCTATCGTCCAACCGGTTCCGCTCCCTGAGGTATCGCTCAAGCGCCTCCCGCCATGGCCGCGCCGGCGGCAGTCCGGCACCTTCGGACCGCGTGTCGCGCAGGACCGACGATGTGGGGCGCGGGACCTCGTCGGGACGGCTGGCTCTGGGCGTGAGCCGTGCCTGGACCCCGGCGAGCTCGAACGTCGTCCTGGCGAGCTCGAACCACGAGCAGGACCCCGCGTTCGCCAGGTGGTAGATGCCCGCCGCCCGACCGGACTCGAGCAGCTGCAGGAGGCGCTCCGCCAGGTCCGACGCCGAGGTGGGCGAGAAGCGCCGATCGTCGACGACGGAGATCGGCTCGTCCCGAGACGCCATCCCCAGCATCGTCTCGATGAAGTTCCCGCCCTTTCCGGAGCTCCCCGCATGCCCGAAGAGCCCCGACGTCCGCACCACGACCGCGCGCGGCGACGCCACCTCCACCAGCCGTTCGCCGGCCGCCTTTGTGACCCCGTACACGTTGATGGGCCGAGGAGGATGGGATTCGACGTAGCCGTCGTCGTTCATCCCGTCGAACACGTAGTCCGTGCTCACGAACACGCAGACCGACCCCTCGGCGGCCGCGGCGCGCGCCACGTTGTGGGCGCCCACCGCGTTGACCGCGAACGCTGCCCCCGGCTCGGCTTCGCACGCCTCCACCTTGTGGAAGGCAGCGGCGTTGAGAACCGCATCGGGCCGCTGCTCGCGCACTACGCGCTGGACAGCTACGGCATCGGTGACATCGACCTCGCTCCGGTGCGGTCGCACCAGTTGGTGCCGGCCTTCGCACGCCAAGACGAGGTCGGCGCCGAGCTGCCCCCACCCACCGAAGACCAGGAGGCGCACGGGCGGGCTCAGCCGCCCTCGGTGGGGCTCCGCTCCCCCGGGCGATTCCCCCACCCGGGCTTGGAGAGGACGTAGCCGTGGCGGCTCACGATCCGGACCGATTCCTCCAGGAGCTTCATCCACTCGATGTTGTAGTAGCGGGGGTGGGTGAAGTCGGTGAGGCCTCTCGCTCGGATCTCCTTGACCATGTGCCCGATCGACTCCTCGACCGAGACCTGCGAGCGGAAGCCGAGGATCTTCTCCACCTTCTCGGACGAGATCCGGTAGCTCCGGATCATTCTGGGCGCGTAGTCGGCGTCGAGCTCGGCCGGCACGCCGATGGCGCGCAGCGCCAGCTGCGAACGGAGCGCGAGCTCCGAGATGCGGAAGTTCTCGCGAGCGAGGTTGTACACCTGCCCACGGATGAGCTCGGCGTCGCACTCCAGGGCGATCACGTAGGCCCGGGCCACGTCCTTGACGTCGATCAGCGGCCGCCACATCTCCCCGCCATAGAAGACGTGCAGCATGCCCCCGTCCAACGCGTCCTTCACGAACGTGTTCACGACCAGGTCGTAGCGCATGCGCGGCGAGAACCCGAACACCGTTCCCTGGCGGAAGGACACGGGAGCGAACGACTCGTCCGCCATCGCGAGGATCTCGCGCTCTGCGGCGAGCTTCGACGTCGCGTAGGCGGCGCGGGGCTCCACCACCGCATCCTCGTCCAGGAGCACGTCTCGCGACTGCTCCCCGACCCCACGGTCGTAGATGGAG
This sequence comes from Actinomycetota bacterium, assembly GCA_005888465.1. GTDB lineage: Bacteria > Actinomycetota > UBA4738 > UBA4738 > UBA4738 > AC-55. The sequence continues at coordinate 3,292 of VAYJ01000088.1, read as the reverse complement.
GCCGTGCTCGCGTAGACGAGACGGGGGACGCCGGCGGCCTTCGCCACCTCAGCGACGCGGATCGACGCGTGGGTGTTCATCTCCTCATTCGCGCGCGGGTCGAACTCCGCCGTCGGGTCGTTCGACAGGCCGCCGATGTTGATGACCGCGCCGCAATCGCGAACGTGCTCGGGCTCGAAGGCCCGCATGTCCTCGACGACCAGCTCCACGCGGTCCAGGAACGAGCGCGCTGGCTCGCGACCGAAGAACAGCCGATCGAGCACGCGGACCGAGTAGCCCTTGGCGAGGAGGCCTTCGACGAGGACGCAGCCGACGTAGCCGGCTCCGCCGATGACCAGGACCTTCTTCACGCGGCCATTCTAGGGAAAGGGCGGGGGATTCCTCCGAACGTCGGCGAGCGACGGGTTGGACCGGTCGCGCTCCGAGAGGATCGGGTCGGCCGCCCCCCAGTCGATCCCGAGGTCCGGGTCGTCCCACGCCACGCCGAACTCGTCGCTCCCGGAGTAGGCCTCGTCCACCAGGTATTGCAGCAGGATGCCCGGGCGCGTGTAGAAGCCGTGCGCGACTCCGCGGGGGATGAGGAGGCAGCGAGGATCGTCCGCGGTGAGGTCGACGAACGAGGAGACGCCTTCCGTGGGCGAGCCGCCCCGCAGGTCGAAGAGGCCCACGCGAGCCGCGCCGTCGAGCACGCACCAGTAGTCGGCCTGTCGGCGGTGAAAGTGCAGGCCGCGAAGGACATTGGGACGCGAGCGAGACAGGTTGGCCTGCACCATCTCGCGCTCGCCGGGGAGCCACTCACGACGGTAGATCTCGGTCATCGACCCGCGATCGTCTGGGTGCCGGGTGAGAGCAACGAGCGTGACGCCGTGGATGTCGGTGTCGAGCAGCTCGGCCATCCGCAGCGCTGGCCGCGCGCTAGAACGCGCCCTTGGAGCCGAGCACCGCCGGGACGGTCTTGAACATGATGAACAGATCGTACGTGATGGACCAGTTCTCGATGTAGAAGAGGTCGAGGCGGACGTAGTCGTCGAACGAGAGCTCGCTGCGGCCTCCCGTCTGCCAGAGGCCGGTGATGCCGGGACGGACCTCGAGCCGATCGCGGTGCCAGTCCTCGTAGGTGGCGACCTCTTTGGGGAGCGGCGGCCGAGGCCCGACCAGGCTCATCTCGCCCTTCAGGACGTTCAGGAGCTGCGGGAGCTCGTCCAGGCTGTAGCGCCGGAGCCACCGTCCGACGCGGGTGATCCGTGGATCCTGGCGCATCTTGAAGAGCGGACCCGATCCCTCGTTCTTCCCCTCGAGCTGGGCGAGGAGCAGCTCGGCGCCCCGCACCATGGTGCGGAGCTTGTAGATCGTGAAGGGCTTCCCCTCACGACCGACGCGCACTTGCTTGAAGAGCACGGGACCCCGCGAGGTGAGCTTGATCGCGAGCGCCGATGTCAGCCAGATGGGCGCAGTGAGCGCGACCGCGACCGAGGCGACCGCCAGGTCGAAGCCCCGCTTCATAAGGTCCTGCACGCCGCTTAGCCGGACGGGCCGAAGGGAGAGCGCGAGCAGATCGCCGATCGGCTGCACCGTGAGCCGTGAGGCGAGGATGTCGGTCATGTTCGCCGAAATGCGGACCTCGACGTCGTGCCGGCGGAGATGCCGTGTCAGGCGCTTCATCTGCTCGGGGCTCACGGCCGAGGAGGCGATGAAGACGCACTCGATGCCGTGGGTCTCGATCACGTCGGACAGATCGATGATGTTGCCGAGGAGCGGGGGGCCGTCGCCGCTCGCCACGATCGACGTGCCTGTGTCGATGAACCCGAGCGTGCGGAATCCCCACGCCTTGGGGGCGAGCGTCCGCGCGATCCGGAGGGCCTCCTGGTTGGCGCCCACGATCAGGGTTCGGAACGAGAGCCGGTCCTTCGCGCGCAGCCGCCCCATGTGCTTGTGCCAGGTGCGCCGTTCGAACAGGACGAACAGCAACGCCAGGGCCCAGGCGAGCACGACCCACCAACCCGAGAGGGCGCCGATGGACCCGTGGACGAAGGTCGAGACGAGCATGCGAACGAGCACTGCAATGCCACTCGCTTCGAGGATCCGGCGGAACTCCTGCGCCGGGGAGAGCCGGGAAAACGAGTAGAGCTGGAAGAACGCGAACACGATCACCCAGACCACGCCGGCGATCGCGAGCACGACGGCGAAAGTCCACCGCGTATGCGCGAGCCCGGGATGGATCGCATGGGCGATGGTCATCCCGGCGATCAGGGCGAGGGCGTCCGTGAGCGCGATCCAGGTGGCGAGCCTGGCGTAGTCGCGGTGGGTGTCGCCCCGTGGGGCCCCCGGTGCGGATCTCTGAAGGGGGACCGGCTCGGTCGCCGGCTCGATGGGGAGGGTTCGATCGATCACGTGCCGGGCCTTCCTCCGCTCGCGGTTCGGAAACCCGAGGATAGAAGGCCCGTAGGAGTGGTGTCTAGACTCACAGACGAAGTCCTCATGTACTTGGCCGAATTTCCTCCGATTGGCGGTGCGAGGCCCTGGGCGTTCGTCGCGGCGATCCAGCGACCCTGCAAGGCGGCCGTCTCTCCGCCAATCGCGCATAGCCCATCCGCTGGCTTAGGGCGTCAGACCGATCGATTGTTGAGTAATTACGTCGAAGTACGGTTTGTTGAGGTGGGAACGTCAAAACCGATGACAAGCGTGTGGGGGGTCACCTATACTCGGGGCCCGTCAGATGCCCACGATCGACTCCCCACTCCGCGACGACTCCATCTCCATTGGCCACTACCTGTCCGTCCTCCGGCGTCGGAAGTGGTCAGTAATCCTGCTCATGCTCGTCGCGATCGCCGGTGCAGCAGCCTACCTCAAGGTCGCCACCCCGATCTACGCCTCGAACGCGACGGTGCAGGCGACGATCCCGTTCCAGCAGGGCGTCGCCGCCGAGAGCAGCCCGAACATGTCGACCGAGTCCTCGCTCGTGACCTCGAGCCTCGTTGCCCGGTGCGCCTCGCTGCTGATGGCCGACCCGATCTTCCGGGCCGGACCGACGGCCGCTACGGTCGACGTCGACACCATCTGCTCGAGCGACGCCCTCACCGCCACGCCTCTCACCCCACCGATCCGCTCGCTCATCCAATCCGTCAGCACGACCATCGTGCAGGGCGACCCGGTGATGGTGATCACCTTCTCGGACCCCTCGGTCCCCAAGGCGCAGGCAGGCGCCCAGGCTTTTGCGCTTTCCTACATCAAGATCAAGCTCGACCAGGCGAACCAGACGATCACCACCCTGAAGGCACCGCTGCTCGCGCAG
>VAYJ01000087.1:20535-20848 GCA_005888465.1 Actinomycetota bacterium | reverse complement strand
TTCCTGGCCGTCTCGATCGCGAACATCGGCCGGGCGGTGCCGTCGTTCGGGATCCTCGTGATCGCCTACGTTGTCGTGCTGAAGGTTGCCGCGTCGCTCGCCTTCGGCTTCACGCCCACCGTCGTCGCGCTCGTCTTGCTCGCGATCCCACCGATCCTCACGAACACCTACGTCGGGGTCGAGGCGGTCGACCGCGACATGGTGGAGGCCGCCCGCGGGATGGGCATGAGTGAACGCGAGGTGCTCCTCCGGCTGGAGGTGCCGCTCGCCGCCCGCCTGATCATGGCGGGGGTTCGGACCTCCGCGGTAACAG
>VAYJ01000087.1:14528-20514 GCA_005888465.1 Actinomycetota bacterium | reverse complement strand
GGCTTCGCGCAGAGCGACAACGGGATGCTCGTCGCGGGCTCGATCCTGGTGGCGTTGCTCGCCGTCATCACCGAGGTGGGGCTCGGCATCCTCGAGCGCCGCCTGACGCCGCGTATGCGGTCGCGGGCCTGACCCGAGGCGCCCAACCGTAATTGCCATCGCTGGTATCGTCGGCGGCGCCCACGTCTCGGGGGATGGGCACCCCAGGAAGAGGGGAGGACCCATTGCGGATGTACCGCAGGTACGCTCTCGGGGCGGCTGTGCTCGCGCTCGTGCTCCTCGGCACGGCGTGCAGCAAGTCGGGTGGGAGCGCGGGTGGGGGCACCATCGCCAGCACCTTCGTGTTCGGAGCCCCTCCGGACTGCCCCACCAACCCGTTCTGTCAGATCGGTCTCAAGAACGTGTACGGGATCACGTTCAAGGAGGTGAAGAAGCTCGACTTCGGCGGCCCGCTCACCATCTCCGGCCTGAAGAGCGGCGCCATCCAGGTGGGCGAGCTCTTCTCCACCTCGGTGTACGATCCGACGTTCGTCGTGCTCGAGGACGACAAGCACCTGGAGGCGGCGGACAACCTCGTCCCGCTTGTGCGGGCGAGCGTCGATTCCCCCGACATCGACGCCATCCTCAACTCCGTCATGGCGAAGCTCACGACGGACACCGTCCTGCAGCTGAACAAGCAATACGACGTGAACAAGGTGTCCGCCGCGGACATCGCCAACGGCTTCATCGCGGCCGTCGGCCTGAAGGGCCCGGCGACGACCACGGGTGCTGGCAAGACGCTCACCGTCGGGGTCTCCGCGGGGTTCAACGAGCAGCTCATCCTGGCCGAGATGTTCAAGGTCCTGCTGGAGAACGCGGGCTACACCGTGAACACGCAGGAGAGCCTCGAGAGCCGCAAGGTCTCGGACCCGGCCCTGTTCAGCGGGCAGATCGATATCAAGGTCGAGTACCTGTCCAGCGAGTCGATCCAGAACGACCCCACGGCGAAGACATCGGGTGACCCTGCGAACAACGAGCAGATCCTGAAGGGGATCATGTCGGCCAAGGGCGTGAACGTACTGGACTTCTCGCCGGCAGCCGACGTGAACGTCTTCGTTGTGACGAAGGCGACCGCCGACAAGTACCACCTCACGAAAGTGAGCGATCTGGCGAAGCCGGCGTAGCAGACCGAGCGTCGAACGCACCTCGAGGGGCTCGCCGATTCGCGGCGAGCCCCTCAGCGCTTCTGGGGCTCGTAGCGCTCCCCGGCGCGGATCGCGATGCGCGGGCGGTTCGGCGGCGGCGCGAGCGGGCACACCCAGGCCGGGTCGTACGCGCAGGATGGGTTGTAGGCGAAGTTGAAGTCCAGCAGCAACTGGCCTTCCGGCGTCGTGCCGAGGTCCGCACCCTTCACCGTGTCGAGGAGATAGCGTCCGGCTCCGTACGTCTCCCGACCCGCCGTCGCATCGCGAAAGGGCAGGAACATCCCGCCGCCGTACCCTCGAGCCAGTACGCCTCCAGCGCGAACCGGTCCTCACCGATCGTCCCGTCGACCGTCGCGATGCGCGTGAACCGGTACGAACCGCCCGGCTCACCGGAGGTCCCGATGTCGTAGCTCTCCGGTTCGGCCGGCTTCACGTCGGCGAGGACGCGAGCCGCGGGGTCGTAGTCGAAGAACGGCAGCCCGGTGAACGAGGCACGGCGTTCGGCGCGGACGGGCGACTGTGGATGCGTCGCGAACAGCTCGTCCCGGACGGCGCGCCATCGCTGCCATGCCATCGGCGCATCGTTCGACTCGCGGATCTCCCGATAGACGTCGAAGATCCGGCGCTTCCAGTCGAGCAGGTCCAGCGCGTCCCGGATCGAGAACGGCTCCGTCACGGGGGGTTCGGTATCCCCGGCGGCCCGGGCCGCAGGGCGGTCGGGAGGTGCGCCCCGGGGCCGAACGGCGATCGCGGCGCCTCCGCGGCCTCCTTCGGCGCCACGTGCGTAGGGGCGGGCGTTGGGTTTCGGATGCCTACGGCGTTCACGATCGCCCCCGCGAGCAGCAGGGCCGCCGCCAGCCCCATCGCGAGATGGAACGAATGCGCGGAGGCCTCGTTCGCCGCCGTGACCTGATCGGCGGGGGTTCCCGAAGACGGTTGATTGAACGGAGCGAACTGCTGGCGGACCGCCGTCGACGCGGTGTTCAGCTCCGGGACGCGCGTATGCAGGCCCGAGTAGAAGCTGCTCGCGATCGCGACGAAGATGAGCGCCCCGGCGAGCTGCGGTCCGACGCGCGAGATCGCGTTGTTCACCGCCGAGCCCACGCCCGCGTTCTCCTTCGGCACCGACGTCATGAGGGCCGTCGTGAGCGGAGCCACCATGATCGTGAGCCCCAGGCCGAAGATCAGATACCCGGGCAGCAGGTCGCGGAAGTAGTCCGCGGGCGGGATCAGGTGTTTGCCGTGCCCGAACCCGAGAAGCCACGGGCGGCTCCCGGCCGGGATCCGCGTGAAGAGCCACACCCCGACCGCCATGAGCGCGGGGCCGACGGCCATGAAGAGCCGCGGTCCGCGTCTCGCCGCGAGCGTTCCGAATCGCGATGAGAACAGTGCGAGCAGGAGCGTACCCGCGATCCCCACGAAGCCGGCCGCCGTCGCGTTGTAGCCGAGCGTGCCCTGCAGGAAGATCGCCATGAAGTAGAAGGTGACGTAGAGCGCCCCGTAGATCACGAGCGTCGAGAGGTTCGTCACGGTGAAGTTCCGCGATCGGAAGAGCTTTAGCGGGACGAGGGGATGCGCGGAGCGCGCCATCAGGAACGGGAAGGCGACAGTCGCGACGGCGCCCACGGCGAGGGCGACGAAGGCGCTCGCGTCGTGCCACTCGCGCTGCTGCCCGCGGATCGTCCCGAAGGCGAGCCCACCGACGGCGAGGGCCACAATCGCGGCCCCGAGCCAGTCGAAATGCCGGCTCGCGTTCTCGTCGCGCGACTCCGGGACGTAGCGGTTCGTCGCGAAGAGCCCGAGGGCGACGAGCGGAAGGTTGATGAAGAAGGCCATGCGCCATGACACAGAGTCCACGAGCACCCCGCCGATGACCGGCCCCAGGATCGTCGTGGCTGCCGAGGCGCCGGCCCAGAGGCCGAACGCCTTCCCCTGATCCTCGCCGGCGAAGCTCGAAGTGATGATGGAGAGCGACCCGGGGACGAGGAGCGCGCCGGCCGCGCCTTGCAGGATGCGGAACAGGATGAGCAGCTCGAGGTTCGGCGCCAGTCCACACGCGAGCGACATGGCCCCGAACCCGACCAGCCCCAACGCGAACATCTTTCGCCGCCCGTAGTAGTCACTGAGCGCCCCCGCCAGGATAAGGAGCGCCGAGAGCGTGAGCAGGTAGGCGCTGTACACGTAGGACTCGCCCTCGAGCACGCCGAAGAGATGGCTCGGGAGGTCCTTGCCGATGTGCGGCAGCGCGACGTTCACGACCGTCGAGTCCAGGAACACGATCCCGGAGCCGAGGATCACGGCGGTCATGGTCCAGCGCCCCCGCGTCGACTTCATCGAGATCGGCAAGGACACGGACTGGTCAGGCATCCCCATCGAGCTACCTCCCCGTGAACTTCGCCTGGCGCTTCTCCAGGAAAGCCAGGACGCCTTCGAGATGATCGTGGGTCGCGGCGGCCTCATCCTGCGCTTCTGCCTCGAGGTCGAGCGCCTCGGTGAGGGAGGACCGGGCCGCCCGAGCGAACGTGCGCTTGATGAGCCCGATCGCGGCGGTCGGGAGCTCGGCCAGGCGTCGCGCGAGCTCGGTCGCCTCCTCCAGGAGGGCGCGGCCCGGCACCACGCGGTTGACCAGGCCGATCGCCTGCGCGCTCGGTGCATCGATCCGGTCGGAGAGGATCGCGAGCTCGAGCGCCCTCGCCGTTCCCACGGTCCGAGGCAACAGGTAGGAGGAGCCCGCGTCGGGCACGAGGCCGATCTTGACGAACGCCGTGGTGAACGTCGCGGTGTCGCTCGCGATCCGGTAGTCGCACGCGAGCGCCACCGAGATGCCGGCGCCGGCCGCCACGCCATTGATCGCCGCGATGACGGGCTTGGGCATCTCGACCAAGAGGGGGATCAGCCGGTTGTAGCCGGCCTTCAGGAACCCGGAGGGAGGCGGAGGTTCGCCGCGGCGGTACGGCTCCTCGAGCTCGGAGAGGTCGGCGCCGACCGAGAACCCGCGGCCCTCGCCGGTGAGCACCACGGCCCTGACCGCGGGGTCGCCCGCGGCTTCCGTGAGCACTTCGATCAGCTCGGCTGTCATCGTCGTCGAGAGGGCGTTGAGGCGGGCGGGATTGGTCAGCCGAATGGTCACGACGGCTTGATCCGTCTCGACGGTCAGCTCTTCGTGGGCCACGGCGCGGGTAGCGTCGCACGAACCGGGCCGGGCCACCAATCGGAGGCGGTCCCGGCTACCATGCGCCGTATGGAGGGGCTGTCCGCCGAGGTGCTCGCCGATCGAGCCGGGGCATCCGTCGAGCACGTCGAACGATTGGCCCGGCTCGGGATCCTCACGCCGCATCCCGACGGGTCGTTCCGGCCCTCCGACATCCAGCGGGTGAAGTTGGTCGACGCCCTCGAGCGTTCGGGCATCGCGACCGAGGACATCGGCCGCGCGATCACCTCGGGGCATCTGTCCCTCGCGTTCCTGGACCTGTTGTTCACCGAGCCGAAGGGCTACTCGTCGAAGACCTACCGGGACCTCTGCGCCGAGTACGGCTGGTCGATGGAGTTCGTCGAACGCATGCACGAGGCGCTCGGGCTCCCGACGCCACTCCCCGAGGACCGCGTCCGCGAGGACGACCTCCAGATGTTCCCCGTCGGTCAGTTCGTGCGGTCCACGGGCGTACCCGACGCGGGCGTCATCAGGGCCCTCCGCGTCTACGGCGAGAACCTCGGGCGGATCACGCGGTCGGAATCGCAGTTCTTCCACACGTACGTCGAGGAGCCGATGCTCACCTCGGGCGCCGCCGAGAACGTGATGCTCGAGATCACCGCGCAGATCAGCCCGATGATGCGGGCGCAGGTCGAGGGGATGATCGACTGGCTCTACCACCGCCATCAGGAGCACGCGATCATCGAGCACGTCGTCGGCCACGTCGAGGAGGCGCTCGAGCAAGCGGGCGTGACGCCGCGGCGGCAGGGGCCGCCGCCGGCGATGGTGTTCCTCGACCTCACCGGCTACACGCGCCTCACGGAGGAGCGCGGCGATGATGCCGCGGCCGAGCTCGCGGCGAGTCTCGCTTCGCTCGTCCAGCGGGAGTCCCAGCGTCGCGGCGGGCGCCCGGTGAAATGGCTGGGCGACGGCGTGATGTTCCACTTCCCCGACCCCGGCCAGGCGGTGGACTGCTCGCTCGACTTGGTCGAGAAGGCGCCGGCCTCGGGGATGCCGCCGGCGCACGTCGGTGTGAACGCGGGCCCGGTGATCTTCCGCGACGGCGATTACTTCGGACGGACCGTCAACGTCGCGTCGCGGATCGCGGGAAGGGCTGGGCCCGGCGAGGTGCTCGTGAGCGAGGAGACCGTGTCGGCGATCTCGGGCCGGAGCGTGCGGTTCGAAGGGATCGGGCCGGTCGAGCTGAAGGGCCTCGCGAAGCCGCTGGAGCTGTTCCGGGCGCTCCGGGGCTGAGCACTACGGCACCTCGGCCCAGGGACCCCAGATCCCCTGGTTGCGGATCTCCCAGAGGCCGCCGTCGGCGCCGAGCGCGAAGATCGACAGGACGCTCGGGGCGGCTCCCGCGGTCGCGACAGCGGGCGCCGGGCCGGACGTGAGCGTGCCGCCCAGGCCTCCCCAGGTGCTCCAAGCGTTCTTCGCGTACAGGCGGTACCAGAGGTGGTTGTCGGTTCCCCTCGTGAAGACCTGGACCTGGCCGGGAGCGGGTGAGACGGCCCCCGGGTCACCGACGATCGCGCCGCCGATCGAGGTCCAGCGGGACCACGTCGCCCCGTTCCACGTCTTTTCCCAGACTGCCTTGTCGGTGCCCTGG
>VAYJ01000087.1:0-14367 GCA_005888465.1 Actinomycetota bacterium | reverse complement strand
CATGTGCCGTTCGCCGACTGCACGTTCTCCTGGAGCGAGAGGTCCGTGCCTTCGGCAAAGACCTCTTGGTCGGTGCCCTCTACCATGGAGGCTGCCGCCGGTCCGGACTTCAGCGTGCCGCCGAGGTTCTCCGTGTCGGACCACCCCGGCGGGCACGTCCAGCTTGCGTGCTCGATCGTGCCGCCCGCCTTGAGGTCGTACGCGTCGAAACGCGGCCCCGCGGTCCCGATGGCTCCGGGCGCGTTCGCGGCGCTCGGGGAGGGCGGCACGATGCCCGTCCCGACGTAGGAACAAGCCACGGCGCCGTCGTCGTAGTCGCTGTCGATGTTGATGGTGACTCCGCCCCACTTCTCGGAGTGGCCGCCCGCGTACTGGTGGAGTCGCTGATGATCCGGCCAGACGGTGTCCGAGAAGTACGGGTCGCCGAACACCCCGTGCACGCCGTCCCAGTGCGCATTCCAGATGTCGTCCAGCGTGTTGTAGTCCGGGTCCTGGTAGATCGCGGCCTCGTCGCGCATGCCCGAGGCCGCACCGCCGTACATCCCGGCGATGTACCCCTTCACGTGCAGCTCGCCGACCCAGGCGCTGATGAAGTTCAGCACGCCGGTCACGCAGGACGTGTTGGAGTCGTCGTAGGACTCCATGTCGAAGTAAATCGGGTCACCGGGCGTGAGGCCGATCAGCGCCGCCTGTGCTGCCGCGTCGTCCGCCGCGTCCGATCCCTCGGTTGTCGCCTTGGACGTGATGATCCTGTTCGTGAACCCGCTGCACGGCGCCTGCAGTCCCACGTAGATCGGGACCAGGTTCCAGCCCTGCCCTTCGACGGCCACCACCCACGACGACGTCAGGTTGGGTTGGTCGCAGCCCCGGTTGATGCCACCGATGTAGACCCCGACGCTTCGCATGTCGGAGGCGAGCCACGCGTTCATGGAATCGGTCGACGGCGCCGCGCACGTGTCGAAGCCTTCGCCTGTGTAGATCGCTCCGGTCCCGGATGGTGCCGCGGCTCGCCTCGGCGTCCGAGCCGGCTTCGGCAGCTTGGTCTGTCGCAGTGGCGCCGCGCCCGGCGCCCGCCGGAACGAGGCAAGGATCCGCTCGCTCAAGGCGCGGTCGACCCCGAAGCTCACGGTCGCAAGCACGCCGAGGCGCGGGAACGCCGCGATCAGGCTCCCGCCCGTCTCGGTCCCCTCGCCCCGGAACGTCGGTTCCCCGTTGATCGGAGTCGAGTGCTTCGAGAACCGAGCCCGGCCGACCGACCGGCCGTCGAGCGGCTGCACGTACACCGCGTTCGTCCGGCCGACGAGCCAGGCCGGGCAGGCCGGCTGTTGCTCTTGCCGTCCCAGGAAGACCCCCGGCCGGTCGAACCGGATGCAGGCGTTGGGTGAGGTCGCGAGGTCGATGACGGGCCAGGATGCCGGCACGCGAAAGGACACGCGGCCGTACGTGATGGTAGTCCACAGGTCGCTCGCTGCGGCGGCCGGCGTGGCGGCCCACAGTCCGGCGACGCTCGCCGCCAGGAGTGTCGCCACGAGTAGGGTGCTCGGTCGTCGACGGGATGCGTTCATGGGCGCGTATCTTCCTCCTCGACGGTGACATCGCCGGCCTTTAGTACATTGCAGTCGATGGCGCGCGTCACCGAGCGCATCGAGCAGACCCTCGAACGCGAGGCCCCCTCGTGGGATATCCGGCCGGTTCCGCCCGAGCACCGGCTCCTGGGCTCCCTCGACTTCGCGGTGCTGTGGGGCGACCTCTCGATCGGGCTGCTGGTGCTCCTCACCGGGGCGCTGCTCGTTCCCGCCCTCGGCCTGCCAACAGCTCTGGTCGCGATCGTCGTGGGCTCGGTCATCGGGTGCGTGCCCCTGGCGCTCGTCGGCCTTGCCGGTGCCCGGCAGGGCGTGCCGGGCATGGTGCTCTTCCGGCCGGTCTTGGGGGTGCGAGGATCCTACCTCCCGTCCGTCCTCAACATCGCGCAGCTCGTCGGATGGACGGGATTCGAGCTGTGGGCGATGGCGCTCGTCGCGAGCCAGATGTCGAAGCGGCTGTTCGGTTTCTCGAACTACTGGCTCTGGCTCGCGGTCGTCGCCGTGCTTTGTGCCCTGCTCGCGCTGGGCGGCCCGATCCTGGTCATCCGTCGCTGGCTGGAACGATTCGGCGCGTGGGTCGTCGCGGCCGTCGCGCTCTGGATCACGATCCGCGTGCTCACGACGTCGAACCTGACGCTCATCTGGCACGCACACGGGCAGGGAGGTCTGGGGTTCTGGCTGGCGGTGGATCTGGTGATCGCGCAGCCGGTGTCGTGGCTCCCGCTCGTCGCCGACTACAACCGGTTCGCTCGATCGAACACCTCGTCGGTGGCCGGCACGTTCTGGGGGTACGCGGTGGGCAATGTTTGGTTCTACGCACTGGGGGCGCTGCTGGTCCTGGGAGCCGGCCTGAGCGACACGACCCCAGCAGGCATCGGCCAGGCGATCGCGTCGCTCGCCGGCGGAGGCATCGTGCTGTTGGCGCTCCTGGTCGGGGAGACCGACGAGGCCTTCGCCGACATCTACTCGGCGGCCGTGTCCAGTCAGAACCTCACTACCCACATCAAGCAGCGGTGGGCGGTCGTCGCCATCGCGCTCGCCGGAGCGGGGCTGGCTGTGTGGCTCGGCCTGCGACCCACCGTCGCTCTCGGGAACTACGAGAGCTTCCTGTTCCTGTTGGGCTCGGTGTTCGTGCCGCTGTTCGGAGTGTTCGTCGCCGACTACTTCCTGCTCCGGCGGCGATCAGCCGGTGAAGCGACGCTCCGCTGGCGCGCTCTCGTCGCGTGGATCGTTGGGTTCCTCGTGTACCAGTGGAGCGTGCCGACCGGTCCGCTCGGCATCCAGCACGCGATGAAGACTGTGCTCCATGGGTGGCTGCACCTGCCCTTCCCGCTCGCGCACTCGGCCGCGGGCGCAAGCATCCCCGCGTTCGCTGCTGCTCTCGGGTTCTATCTCTTGATTTCATTCAGGAACCAGAGGCTTCGACCCGACGTCGGTGGGCGCCTATAGGATTCCTCGGATGGGCACCAATTCGCCAGTAGGCGCCGCCTACACGGCTGACCGCGCGGCCGCGCTCGCGGGCGTGCCGCTCAGTACCCTCCACTACTGGTCAAGAAGCGGCATCTGGGTGCCGAGCGTCTCCAACACCCGAGTGAAACGATGGTCCTACTCTGACCTCCTCGCTCTGCGGCTGATCGATTGGCTCCGACGAGACAAGCCAAACCTCCAACTCTCGAAGACGTCGATGACCAAGATCCGGAGCGCTTTGGCGACCGCCGAGCATTTTGGGCGTAGGTTGCAAGATCAGAGCGTCGAAGTCTGGGTTGATCCCTCCGGACGGCTTGTCGTGCGCCTCGAGGGCGATTTCCTGGTCCCACTGGGCAAGGGTGTCGCGCAGGCACTAGCGCACCGGCAGGGGCTTGACCTCGTCAGTGTTTGGGATGGATTCAACGGTGCCGTGGGGCCGCACCTACTGGAGCCACGACCAACTCTGAGGATCATTCCAGGCAAGCTTTCTGGAGAACCCCACGTCGTGAACACGAGGATTCCGACGAGGTTGCTGTCCGGCCTGCGATCTCGAGGCCTCCGCATCGAAGCTATCATCGAACTCTACCCGAGGCTTACTCCGACCAACGTCGAGGAGGCCGTTGCCTTGGAGTTGCAGCTAGAGCGCAACCTCCATGCTGCCGCCTAAGTCTCCGACATTCGCGCTTGACGAGAACTTCCCCCAACCGATCCTCCGCGAGGCGATCGCGAAGTACGTTCTCGGAATCGACCTCGTCCCATTGGTCGACGTTGATCCCAAACTGCTGGGCGCCTATCAAGATGATGAATTGGTCGCGGAGTTGGCGACTCTGGGAATACAGGGCCTTGTTACCTGCGACGACAACATGATTTTCCGCTCCGAGGTGCTCGATGCGATCGAACGGACTAGGTTCTCCGTTGTGACGGGTCGTCGAGTGGGTGATGACCCTGTACGAGCCTCGGGACTCCTGCTCATCCACCTTCCTGACGTAGCCAAGAGGTACTCGCCGAAGCGAGCACAAATATGGCGGCTCGGCACCGTGGAATCGCAGCCCCTAGACTTCGCCGACCATGCGAAGCGTGTACGTGGAAGGGCGCGCTGACATGGGACCCTCGCAGCAGCGGGTGAAACTCCCTCGATGAGCGATGACGGCACGAATCCAGAGGCATCGCGCGAGGCGGCAGCCACCGTGTTGTCGGAACTCGCCGAGGCCGGCTATCCGGTCCACGCGCTCGCTGATCTACGCCACTCGCGCACCCAGTATCGATCCGCGGTGCCAGTGCTAATGAAATGGCTTCCACGAGTGAAGGATCGTGGAGTCAAAGAGGACATCGTCCGTGCGCTATCGGTTCCGTGGGCTCGGCAGTCCGAAACAGCCAGAGCGTTACTCGATGAGTTTCGGGAAGTCGACCCAGAAGCGGATCCCGATGGCACTGGCTTGCGGTGGGTCCTCGGCAATGCGCTAGAGGTTGTTTGGGACGACTCCTTCTTCGACGAGTTGGTCCAAATCGCACGCGATCGACGTTTTGGCCGTGCGCGTCAGATGGTGGTGCTCGGAATCGGGAAGTCGAGAGACCCCCGCGCAGCCTCCGTACTCATCGGACTCCTCGATGACGAGGATGTGAGCGGGCATGTGGTGAAGGCACTTGGGAAGTTGCGGGCTCCGGAGTCGCGACCTGCGCTGGAGTCCAAACTGGATGACCCGCGAGCCTGGGTGCGCCGCGAGGCCCAAAGGGCTCTGAGCAAGCTGACGTAACCGTCACCCACCAACAGCAGCACCAGCGGCTCGGTCGACGAGTTCGTCACCGAGACCTCGGCCTTCGCCGGGACGAGCACCGCCCCCCACTGCTCCAAGCGCTTGCGTTTGCCGTCCACCATGAACACAGCTTCGCCCGCGAGGATCGTGAACACCGCGTCCGACTGGTGATCAGTGATCGGACCGACCGTCTGGTTCCGATTCAGGCAGAGCACTTCCGTCCACAGGTGCTCGGTCTCGAACACGGTCTCGCGGTTCACGTGCTCGGGGGAGAAGTGCACGAAGCGTGTCAGGTTCCGGTTCTCCACGGCGTGAGAGCGTACGGGAGCGGGGCGCCGCTGCCCACCCAGCTAAACTGAGTGGCTCAATCGTCGGTCGATAGGAGGCGAAGCCGTGCCCACGTTCGAGCTCTCGTCGGTCTCGCCCGCGGAGGTGGCGGCCGACCTGTTGATCCTGCCCGTCTTCCAGGACCGGGCCCCCGGACCCGGCGTGGCCGAGGTCCAGCAGCGGCTCGGGGCCGACCTGGTGGCGACGCTCGCGGAGCACCGGGTGACCGGCAAGCTCGGGGACGTCATCGTGATGCCGACGCTCGGCCGGCTGAAGTCGAAGAACATCATGGTGGTCGGCCTCGGGCCGAAGGCGGGCGCCGACGCGGGCGCAGTGCGCCGCGCCGCGATGAAGGCGGGCCGTGCGGCGACGAAGTTCGCAAGCGTCGCGACCACGTTGGCCCAGGTCGGGAGCGACGCCGAGGAGTCGGCCCATGCGCTCGCCGAGGGCTTGACGCTCGGCGCGTACCGGTTCGATCGGTACAAGGAGCGCCCGATCGACGAAGGGTCGAAGGACAAGTCGCGGCTGAAGCGTGTCCTGGTGCTCGCGTCGGGGCCGGGTCTGAAGTCCTCGCTCCGCCGTGGGCAGGTCTACGCCGACGCGGGGAACTGGGCACGCGATCTCGTCAATACCCCGGCGCTCGACGCGCCGCCGAGCTTCCTCGCGGGGGAGGCCGAGAAGATGGCCCAGGCGAACGGCCTTCGGTGCAAGATCTGGACGAAGGCGGAGCTGAAGCGCGGCGGGTTCGGCGGGATCCTCGGCGTCGGCTCGGGGAGCGCGAACGACCCGCGGCTGATCGAGCTCTCCTACAGCGCCGACGGTAGCGGCCAGCCGATCGCGATCACCGGCAAGGGGGTGACGTTCGACTCCGGCGGGCTGTCCCTCAAGGACGCGACGCAGATGGAGTGGATGAAGGCCGACATGGGCGGGGCCGCGGCGACGATCGCCGCGATGCGCGCGATCGCGCAGCTGAAGCCGAAGGTGAACGTGATCGCCGCGATCCCCTCGTCGGAGAACATGCCGGGCGGCGCGGCGATCCGGCCGGGCGACGTGCTTCGCCACCGGGGCGGCAAGACCTCGGAGGTGCTGAACACCGACGCCGAGGGACGGCTGATCCTGGCGGACGCGCTTGCCTATCTCTCCGAGAAGAAGCCACGCGTGATCATCGATTCGGCTACCCTCACCGGCGCCGCCATGGTCGCGCTTGGCACCGACGTCTACGCGATCATCGGGAGCGACCAGTCGCTGGTCGACGACCTCCTGGAGGCGGGTCGCGCCGAGGGCGAGCCCGGGTGGCAGCTGCCCCTCTGGACCGACTACCGGCGCAACATCGAATCCACGGTCGCCGACGTGAAGAACACCGGCGGGCGTTGGGGCGGCGCGATCAACGCCGGCTTGTTCCTCAAGGAGTTCGTCGGCGACACGCCGTGGGCGCACCTGGACGTCGCCGGGACGGCATTCCAAGAGACCCCGACCGACGTCTGGCCGAAGGGCGCGACGGGGTCGCCGGCTCGGACGCTCATCCGCTACGTCGAGACGCAGGCCGCGCGCGGGCGAGGCAAGGGGCGGAATCGGTCGTGACCGAAGGGCCGGTCCTCGCCGTCTTCGGCCATCCGGACGACGCGGAGATCGCCGCCGGCGGGACGCTCGCGAAGTGGTGCGCCGACGGGCGCGAGGTCCATCTCCTCATCCTCACCAACGGCGACCGCGGGTCTGAGGACCCCAAGCAGGACCGCGCAGAGCTCGCCGTGACCCGGGCGGTCGAGTCGGAGGCCGCCGGGAAGGTGTTGGGCCTCGCCGGCGTGACGATTCTCGGCACGCACGACGGCGAGCTCGTGAACACGCCCGAGGTGCGCGCCGACATCGCTCGGAAGGTCCGCATGGTGAAACCTGGCATCGTGCTCACCTGCGATCCGACGGCGTGGTTCTTCGGCGGCAACTACTTCAACCACGCGGATCACCGGACCGCCGGGGAGACGACGCTCGACGCGGTCTTCCCCGGGGCGGGCAACCCGCACTTCTTCGCCGAGCTGCTCGCCGAAGGGCTCGAGCCGTGGAAGGTCCCGTCGCTCTGGCTCGGCTGGTCGAACGAGCCGAACCACTCCGAGGATGTCTCGGGCTACATGGAGACGAAGCTCGCGGCCCTCTTCGAGCACCGGAGCCAGGTCGAGGGCGACATGCTCGGCTTCTTCAAGGAGTGGCTCCCCAACGAGGCGGCCGAGAACGGGAAGAAGATCGGCGTCGAGCACACTGAGGCGTTCCGGGTCCTGAACCTGAGCTAGCTCGCCGCGGGCTTGTGCCCCACAGCAAGGACCGCGTCGCGGAAGTCGTTGATGCGCTCGGGGAAGTTCTCGGCGAAGACCGCGCGCACGCGTGTGCGGAAGATCTCCCAGTATTCGTCGCCGAGCATCTGCTTGAGGAACCGAGCGACGGGCGTCACTTCGCGCGACGCGAGCCAGTCCTCCCGGTCGTAGTCGAAGCGGTGCGGTCGCCGAACTTCCGCTCCCACGGGATCGCGCGCTGGGCGGCGTCCTCCAGGATCTCGTGCTCCGCGAACTCCTCGGCGACGCGTCGCCACGTGGTCCTGAGCTCGTCCTGGTCCTCGCCGGGCCCCCAGGCGGTGACGGCGACGCGGCCGCCGGGCCGCAGGACACGGAGCAGCTCGAAGAGCGCCGTGCGGTAGTCGGGGAAGAACGCCATGACGAAGTTCACCACGAGGTGGTCGAACGTCGCGTTGGCGAAGGGGAGGTCGATCGAGGTGGACGCCGCGAAGCACGGCCCGTCACCGGCCGAGGCAGCCATACGGAGCATGCCGAGCGACGGATCGATCCCGACGGCGACGCCGCCGTCGCCGAGCGCCGCCTTCGCGGCGCGCGCGGCCACGCCGGTGCCGGTCCCGACATCCAGCACTCGCTGTCCGGGTGAGACACCGAGCAGGCCGACGAGGTCGGTCGCGACCTTCGAGAAGTTCGGCGCCATGAGACGCGAGTAGGTGTCGGCGACGGAGTCGAACGAGCGCCAGTCGGGGTCCTGCATGCGCGAAGGGGCCGAGGAGCTCGATGGAGCGTTCGAGGGTGATGCCCCACTCTTGCCCCGGTGGAAGATCGGCATGGAGCCGCTAGGGTACAGGACGAATCATGGAGACTTCCGGATGACCGGACCGCGACACGGCGGCGACCTGATCGCCGAGACCCTCAAGGCTGCCGGCGTGTCGCATCTGTTCACGCTCTCCGGCGGTCACATCGCGCCGATCTACGACGGGTGCGTGCGCCAGGGCATCCGGATCGTGGACTTCCGTCACGAACAGGCCGCCGTCCACGCGGCCGACGGGTGGGCGAGGGTCACGCTGCAGCTTGGCGTCGCGGCCGTCACCGCCGGGCCGGGCGTGACCGACGCGGTGACCGCCCGTGCTCGTGCTCTCCGGCAAGAACCCGGTCGTCGAGTTCGAGATGGGGTCGCTTCAGGAGATGGATCAGGTGACGCTCGTCTCCCCGATCACGAAATGGGCGAAGACCTGCTACGACGTCCGGCGCCTACCCGACTTCGTGGCGACGGCGATCCGACACGCCACCGCGGGACGCATGGGGCCCGCGTTCCTGGACGTCCCGCTGGACGTGCAGTTCGACGCCGCGCCGGTGGGCGTCGTCGTGCCGCGCGGCTCCCGCACCGAGGCCCGGCCGCAGGGCGATCCGGACCTCGTGAAGGAGGCGGTGCGCCGGCTGGGAGCGTCCGAGCGCCCGATCGTGCTGGCGGGCGGCGGCGTGCGCTGGTCCGGCGCGCACGAGGCGCTGGAGGAGCTCGCCCACGCGCTCAAGGTGCCGGTGTTCCTCAACTCGCTCGGTCGGGGCTGCCTGGCGCCCGACGATCCTTGGTGCTTCTCCGCGGCGCGCCGGTTCGCGCTCGGGCAGGCCGACCTGGTCCTGGCCCTCGGCGTGGATTGGGACTTCCGGCTCGGCTTCGGGACGAAGGGGTTCGCGCCGGACGTGGCGGTGATCCAGGTGGACGTCGACGCGACGCACATCGGCCGGAACCGGCCCGTGGACGTGGGCATCGTCGGCGACCCGGAGCGGGTGATCGGCCAGCTCCTCGACGCGGGGGCCGGTTCGACGAAGGAGCCGGCCTGGACGGAAGGCGTGCGCGACGAGGAGCTCCGGCTGCTCGAGGCGGCCCGACCGGGCATGGAGTCCGGCGCCGTGCCGATCCACCCGCAGCGCTTCGCGATGGAGATCCGCGACTTCCTGGATCCCGACGCGGTCGTCGTGGGCGATGGCGGCGACATCGTGGGGATCAGCGCCTCGATCCTGCAGGCGCGCGCGCCGGGGCACTGGCTGGACCCCGGGCCCTTCGGCTGCCTCGGCGTCGGCCCGTCCTTCGCGATGGCTGCGAAGCTCGCGAAGCCGGACAAGCAAGTGCTCGTTGTCTACGGCGACGGCTCGTTCGGGCTGAACGCCATGGAGTACGAAAGCGCGATCCGCCAGCGCATCCCGTTCGTCGGCATCATTGGGAACGACGGCGCGTGGGGTCAGATCAAGGTGGCGCAGGAGGCGCTCTATGGCCCGGGCAACGCCCCGGCCTCGGAGCTTGACCCCGAGGCGCCGTATCACCGGATGGTCGAGGGGCTCGGCGGGTACGGGGAGAAGGTCACGTCGCCATCGGAGATCCGTCCCGCGCTCACGCGAGCGTTCGCTGCGAACGTCCCCGCATGCATCAACGTGATGGTCGATCCGACGCTCATGCGCCGGGCGTCGTACCTGGCCTAGAGCTCCTCGGGGGGCTCGGCCGCCCGAGCCGTGGCGCCGGCCTCGAACCGCGCGCGATCGACGAGCGCGCGGACGTGATGACCACCCGCGACCTCACCCCACCCGTCGAACGCGCTGAAGATGAAGTGCAGCCGTCGGGACCGGACGCGCTCGATACTCGCGGTTACCTTGACGGTGGTGCCGACCGGCGTTGGCTCGAGGTGCGCGAGCTTGACGGAGGCCCCGACGGTCGTCGTGCCCTCGGGCAGCTTGCCGGCGAGGGAAGCGACCGCCGCTTGTTCGATGAGCGCGAGGAGGCTCGGCGTGGAGAGCACGTCCACGTCCCCGGAGCCGACCGAACGGGCCGTCATCGCATCGGTGACGACCTCCTTGACCGTGCCGCTCGCTCCGACCAGGGCGTCGAGGAGCGCTTCCCCCTGATCGTCGGGCGGCCCGGCCGTGTCCATCGTCGATACGCTATGCGGGTGCGGCGACCGCGTAAAGCACCACAGCCCGGATGAGCGGGCCAGCGGCCGTCATGTCCCTGGTGCTAGCCGAGACCGTCGCCGGGGCGATCGGGTTCCTGTTCCTCACGCCGCTCTGGAACGAGGTGCGGCGAGGCTTCTTCGTCCTGGTTGGCGTCATCGTCGCCGCGCTCGCGCTGGGGACCGCCGCCGCCGCGAACGCGGGCTACGATCGGTCGGCCGGGGGCGGGCGCGGCCCGGTCTGGCTGGCGGCAGCACTCGCTGGCGCGACGCTCGTCTGGCTCGCCCTGCTCGCCGCGCGACAGCCATTGCCCGCGCGGATCGTCGGCATCCTCACCGTACCGCTCGCGATCGCCATGCTCGGCGCCTTCGCCAGGGTGGCCGACCAGTCTGCGGGGCTCGCGTTCTTCCAGCTGGTGGCCGGGGCGGCCTTCACGGGCGCGGTGATCGACGGGCTGCTCCTGGGGCACTGGTACCTGACGGACCGCCGGCTCTCGCGTGGCCCGATCAACCGGATGACGCTCCTCCTCGCGGGGGCCGTCGTGCTGGACGCGGCCGCCGTGATCGCGGGGGGCTTCGGCGGGGCGAACCAGACCCAGGCCGCGAGCAACTCGCTCAACCCGCTTCTCTCCATCAGCGGCAGCGCGAGCCTCATCGCCATCGGGATGGTGGCGTGCACCGGCCTGATCGCGGTGTTCATCAGGCTCACGCTCCGCGGCACGCGGCCGGCCGCCGTGCAATCCGCCACGGGGTTCTTCTACTTGGCCGTGATCACCGCCTTCGTCGCCGAGCTCGCCGCGAAGATCAAGTTCCTGCCGTGATCGTGGCGGTCGCGGTCGCGGTCGCCGGCGCCCTCGCCGTGGTCGTCGCCTGGCGCCTGACGGTCGCGGGGCGCGTCTCGGTGTGGTGGTCGATGGGCTTCGTCGAGGGCGCTGCGGGTGTCGGGGCGATCGCGACCGGGCGGGTCCGGCCGTCCCATGGTCTCGCGCCCGTCGAGGCGCTCGCGATCGGCCTGGGCGCGGGCCTGGCGCTGTATCTCGCCACCCGTGCGTTCGTCGCCGTCGCCCGCCGCTCACCCGTCTTCGAGCGCCACGTGGCCACCATCTACGGCCGCCGCGAGGGCCTGTCGCTCTGGACGGCGCTCGTCCTCGCCGCGGGGGTCACCGCCTCGGGCGAGGAGCTGTTCTGGCGTGGGCTCGTCCAGGGACGGTTCGGGGTGCTGGCCACGTGGGGCGCCTACGTCCTGGTGAACGTCGCGAGCGAGAGCCTTCCGATCGTGGCCGGCGCAATCGTCTCCGGCGCGGTGTGGGGCGGGTTGGCGCTCGGCACGCACGGGGTGTTCGCGAGCCTCGGCTGCCACGCGGTGTGGACGGCGCTCATGCTCGCTCTCCCGCCGGCATGAGCGAGCGCCTGCCGCCCGCCGCCCGCCGGGTCCTCGAGGACGCGGTCCTCTGCTGGATCGCGGTGTCGACCCCGAACGGCCCCCACTGCACCCCGGTCGTCTTCGTGCTGGACGGTGGGCGGCTCTGGCTGACCACGGCGCGCGGCTCGGTGAAGGCGAGGGCGTGGCGCGAACGTCCACACGTGGCGGGCCTGGTGGTCGCTGGCGGCGTGGCCGTTTCGCTCCGCGGAGAGGTGCGTGCGTTCGACGCGCTCGACCCGTTCTCGTGGCCGGCCGCCACGATCGACGCGCCCAGGATCGCGCGGGCCGCCGCGCGGTTCAGCATGAAGAACGCGAAGTTCTTCGCCGGCTACGCGGTCGACGCTCGTCGCGTGCCCTTCGCCTGGACCCCGCCGGGCCGCGTGTTCGCCGAGGTCCGGCTGACCGAGGGCCTGGTGATCGAAGGCGGCAGGCTCACGCCGTGGGGCGCGTGGCTGCCGGGGCTGGTCGCCGCTCGAGGGTCCTACCAGCCGCTGCCGCGAACCCGCCTAATCGACCTTCGGGTCCCACGAGACGTCCGCGAGCGCGTGGGCGACGAGGGCACAGGAGCGCTCGCGGTCGGGCCGGCCGGGCGCCCCGCGGTGCTCCCCGCGAGATGGCGACGACTCGCGGGTGAGGGCTGCTACGAGGTCGCCGCGTCCGCGGGCGCGCTCGGGTTCGCTGCGGTCCGTGACGGGACGCCCGCCGCGCTGACCATCGACCGGGCGTCGTCCTGGCGAGCGGCGGGGATGGCGGGCATGTCGCTCTCGGGCACCGCGGAGCTGTTCGTTCCCGAGCGCGGCGCGAAGGGGCGCCTCCGGATGATTGAGCACCTCGAGAGGATCACGACCGATGCGCCTGCCGAGCAGCTCGCCCTGGTCCGGATCCGTCCCGAGCGCGCCGTGTGGTGGCGAGGGTGGGCCTCGGGTACGGTGGCCCGGTGAGCGTCGTGCAGGTGTCGGTCGAGGTGGATGCGCCGCCCGAGCATGTGTGGTCGGTCGTCGCCGACCCGCGGAACCTGCCTCGGTGGGACCGACACGTGACCGGCGTCCGGGGCGTCCCTCCCGACGGCCTGCGTCCCGGCATCGAGTACGTCACCGAGGTTCGGCTCGTGGGCGTGCGCGTGCACGGCTCTGCCAACGTCGTCGAGCTCCGCGCGCCCGAGTACGCGAAGGTGCGCTTGAGCGGCATCGTGGAGGGGTCGGTCGAAACGTGGCTGGAGTCGCTGGACGGTGGTGGCCGCACCCACCTGCGCCATCGGGTGGACTACCGGTTCATCGGCGGGCCGCTCGGCGGCTTCGTCGCCCAAGCGGTGAAGGCGCTGGGCGTCACGAACATCCTTCGGAACGGGACCCTCGCGCAGAAGCGCCAGGCAGAGGAGCCCTGACTACTTCTTCTTGTCGTCGCCCTTCGAGCGGCGGCGGAGCGTGAGCTGCTGGCCCGGCTTGCCGATGAGGTAGCCGAGCGCGCCGCCAAGGACGGCGCACGCGAACATCACCCAGATCAGCGGCGGGCGGCGCGTGAAGAACACGAAGTGGACCTTCACGCCCTGCGAGTTCGACGTGATGAAGATCAGCAGGACGATCGCGATCCCGAGCCCGACGAGCACCTTGATGAGCCGCGCTCGGCGCTCGCGGTCGGTCTCCTTCTGGCGCGCCTGTTCGTCGCGAACAGACTGCGCCACGTCGGGTCGATCGGGGTTCTCCGGCCGCACGGGGCAAAGCCTATAGGCTTGGCCGCCGTGAGCAAGGCGGGCCTCCTTCGCGCCCTGGACCGGCTCGATCGGCGGCTGTTCCTGGCGGCGAACCGCGGCCTGGGGCCGAAGGGTGACGCGTTCTTCACGGGCATCACCGAGCTGGGATCGATCTGGGCATCCGCCGGGGCGACCGTGGCGTTCGCGGCGCGAGGGCGGCGCCGCGAGGCGCTCGATGCCATGGCCGCCGCGCTCGCGACGTGGGGGATCGGGCAGCTCGCCAAGAGGGCCGTGCGCCGGCCGCGTCCGTACGAGGCGCTCCCAGGACGGCGGCTCCTGGTGCGGGAGCCGAAAGGCACCTCCTGGCCCAGCAGTCACCCGGCGGTCTTGCTCACGTTCGTGACGGTGGCGACGCGCAACCTCGGCTCCCCGCGCGTGGTCGCCGGCGGCGCCCGCGCGCTCGCCTGGACGGTCGGTGCCTCGCGCGTGTATGTCGGTGTGCACTACCCGGGCGACGTCGTGGGCGGCATGCTCATGGGCCGCGCCGTCGCGAGGGCCTGGTCTCGTCTCGTCTCGCCCCGGTCCGTGGGGCTCGCGGGTACAGTTACCCGCTGATGAGGACCGTCCTGACGTTCGCCGCGATCAGCTGGAAGGTGCTGGATCGCTTTCGGTTCGGCTCCCGATTCGCGATCTCCCCCCACGGCGTGGGGATCGCGATGGGCTACCTCGCCGGCTCCTATGTGCTGGTCCACGAGGCGAAGAAGCGCGGCATCAGCGAGGACCAGTCGGGCGCCATGGTCTTCTGGGCGCTCGTCGGCGCCATCGTGGGGGCTCGGTTCTTCTACGTCGTAGCCCACTTCGGCGAGCCGGGCCTGAAGACCATCGGCGACATCTTCGCG
>VAYJ01000002.1 GCA_005888465.1 Actinomycetota bacterium | reverse complement strand
GACAAAGAGCTCGCGCGAAGCCAAAAAGTTGAGTCATAAAGACATAAGCTGTCAGCCCCCGGCTGCCGGGCAGTCGACCCCTTCTCGCGTCACGTCTTCGTCCCAGTGGCTTGTCTTCCAACGACGGGCGCGTCCCCTTGGGGCCACCACCCATCGTTGGTACAGAGGCTCACCTTCGAGATCCGCGGCGTAGCGCTGGCGGCGTGCGGCGGGACTCTGAGGGACGCCCCGCGTGGATTGATGGGAGCCTAAGAAAGAATCGGTGGGCATACCGCCGCGTACCGTAGACTCAGACCGGAGCCGACGGGGGAAGGACTACTTCATTTCCAGCAGCTGCTCGCCGAACTTTCTGGCGGCCGGTGACTCCCAATCGCGCGCACCAACAAGCCGGCCGACCAGGTTGCCCCGACGGTCCACGAAGTACACTCTGGGCGTACCGAACACCCCATATGAGCGGCCCCCGGCGCGCCCGCCTCTCCGCGGCGCTGCTGGCGCGGCTCCTGGAGTAGGCCGAAGAAGGAGGAGGACGATGGCTCGAAAGAAATCTCGGCGGCCGCCGAAGAAGCCGACGGTGAAGAAAAGGTCCGCCAAGAAGAAGCCCAGGCTGACGAGGGTAACTGGAGGTGACCGGGCGGTGCCTCGCAAGCTCGCAGACACCAATGGGCAGATCCAGAGGCTCTGGCACAACATCTCCGAACAGTGTATTTCGATCACCTCCAGCATCGATACGACCCCGTCCGAGATGATCCCTCATGAGATGCGCGAACGGTGGCTTCGGGAGTTGCGTAAGACTGGTGTCGCACTGGCCTTACTGGTCGAGCGGCTCGCCGGTAGGCCCACGGCCGAGGCCTAAAAGCACCCGGAATAGGGAACGATGCCCGAGGAGGCCAAGAAGCTGCACCGGATCATCCGCGCGAGCGTGCGCGACATGCTCGACGCCTACCGGATTCAGGCGGGCCGGTGACCGACAAGGCGCTCGAGGAGATCCTCTTCCGGGCGCCGCATGGCGCCATCCAGAGCCTCGCGCCATACCCACCGACGGTGCAGGGCCAGCAGACCCCAGAGGTCGTCGGTGCGGAGGCACCCTGACTGGACGGCCGGTAGGAAGCAGCGGAAGAAATGGTCGCAGGACGTGACCCAGTCGAGCAACGCGCTGGACCTCGAGCCCAGCGTGTTCAAGCTTCGGAGCCCCGCGGCGGTGGCGGTCTCCCTCAAGCGCTCCGCCCTTCGCAGCAGGCGCCGCAGGGCCTCCCCCTATCAGTCCGCCGCCTCGATGCTTAACTTCTACATCACTCCAGCAGCGACCGTGGCCCAAGCGAGTTCCGGATTCCCTGCCTCCGCGCGGTATAGCGAGGGCCACGGGAATGGAGTGGTCCAGCTCTCGGCTTGGCTGTAAATTGCTGTGAGGTTGCGGGACACCTCAGCCTGTCCACGAGCGTGGGGTTACGACCAGGCTTAAAGACCAAGTCAGTTGAATCACCCGGCCTTGGAACTTCGGCTCTGATCAGCCAGCAGCCACGGAATATTGCTGGCGAGTGCACAAGGTGCATTCCTGGTTCACAGGTTCACCTACCAAACAGCCCGCCCGCCTCGTACGCAGGCATGATCCGACGGGGATTGAGAGTCGCGTTTGATTCCCTTACCGGCACCTAGAATATCGAGATCCCTCACTGTCCCCGTGGTCCAGTCTTGGTGGGGGAAGTCGAGGCCAATGTCCCTCTGGTTGGCAGGAGGGTGCTCGGGAGGGTCTTAGCTAACTAAGCTAGTTCGGTCCCCGCACGCGCCGACGGTAGGGGTCGGCTTTTGAGAATTCGCTGGGAATGAATGTGGGAATGACCTGGGAATATGGGCATCGGACTGGATTTCCCGCCGATCTGGCGGAGCTAAGCGGTGTCAGGAGTAGTACCTTGGTAGCCCCAACAGGACACGCTACCCCCGTGCCGTTGCTCTTTCCGGAACCGCTTCCGCTTCGGACCGATCATTTACTCGGGGGAGGTATATCGTGAATTGCGTGCCCTGGCCGGGGGTGCTCGTCGCCTCGATGTGCCCGCTGCTTTGCCTAACAATGCCGTAGACCATGGACAAGCCAAGGCCTGTCCCTTTCCCCATGGGTTTTGTCGTGAAGAAGGGCTCGAAGGCACGGGCCAGGGTGGCTGCATCCATTCCCACGCCGGTGTCCCGTACCACGAGCGCCGCATAGGCCCCCGGGGCGAGGTCCCCTTGTTGGTCCGTGACCTCCTCGCCGAGCTCGGCCTTGTCGGTCGCGATCGTCAGCGAGCCTCCGGACGCCATGGCGTCCCGCGCATTGACCACGAGGTTCATGATGACCTGTTCAATCTGGCCGGGGTCGGCCCAGATGCTGCCACTGTCAGGGTGGAGCTCTGTCGACAGCGTGATGTGCTCCCCGATGAGCCGACGCAGCATCTCCTCCAAGCCGGCCACCTGATCGTTCAGGTCGAGGACCTTGGGTTGGAGCACCTGCTTTCGGCTAAAAGCTAGTATCTGGTGCGTGAGGGACGCCGCGCGGGCGGCCGTCGCTCGGATCAGCTCTACAGCGCGCCGCTGCCGTTCCTGCGTGGCCCCGAGTTCTGTGAGCAGGAGATCGCTCCGGCCCAAGATAACGGTCAGCATGTTGTTGAAGTCGTGCGCGATGCCGCCCGCGAGTTGCCCCACCGCTTCCATGCGCTGCGACTGTCGGAGCTGCTCCTCCACCCTGCGGCGCTCACTCAGGTCGCGCGAGGTGAGGATGGCAATCGACTGGCCAGTCTTGTCGAGAGACGCCTTGGCGACGACCTCAAATGGCTTCCAGGATCCGTTCCGGTGGCGAAAGCGAAGCTCGACCGAGCGGGTCGTCGCCCGGCCGGTGAACACGGCCTCCATGGCAACCCGCGCTGCGGCGAGGTCGTCGGGATGGATGAGCTCGAAGACCTGCCGGCCGACGAACCCCTCGCGGCCGTACTCCAGGACCCACTCAATTGATGCACTCTGATAGCGAATGGTCCCATCAGGGATGATGACTGTGAAGATGTCTGAGGCGTTCTCGATGAGCGCCCGGAAGTGGTCTTCGCTCTGGCGCAGCCCCAGCTCGGCACGCTGCCGCTCGGCACTTTCCACTCGCTCGACCAACTCGACCAGACGGCGGCAGGAATACGAGCAGGCCGAGGCAGTCAGCCCGAGCAGGATTACGGTCGACATCATTGCGCCAGCGCTGACACCCGCGAAATGCTGGAGCAGGATCTCGAATGCGGCACCGATGGTGGCCGTGAACAAGATGTACCGTTTCTGCAAAGAGAGCGCCGACAGGATCACGAGCAGCACGTAGACGCCGACGGTGAACCCGGCCACGCCGCTGGCGCTCGGGCTGGTCGCCAAGGTTGCCCATTGCAGGAAAAAGGCCATCGGCACGTCAAGCAGCCCAATCGTGAGCGTCGTGAACGGCGCGACCGGTCCGAAGCGGCGACTCGCCCAGAACACCGCGACGGTGAGCGACCAGTAGATCGCGAACAGGCCGAGATTACCTCTCCAGGCGGGCAGTCGCAGGAACCCTCCTAGGACGAGAAACAGCAGGAAGAACACCGAGACACCCCAGAGGCGCAGCAAGTTGATCCGGTCGGCGTTCCGAATGCGCTCCTTCGCCAGCTCATGGCGCCCAGCGGCTGAATCGTCCCCAGTTGGCCTTGGCTCAGCCGTCATTGCTCAATCCTACCGATTGGATGCAGCGTTGGACGAGTCGGTGAAGGTCTCCGACGGAGAAAGGCTTGCCCAGCACTGAGACGGCCGTCCTCTCGCAAAAACTCGCGTACTCAGGCACCTCCGTGCTCCCACTCACGAATGCGAGCCGCGGCAGCAAGCGCGGGTGTTGTTGTTCGAGTTCGCGATACAGTCCCACGCCGTCGAGCTCGGGCATCTGGAGGTCACTCAGGATGAGGTCGTATGAGCGGCCGGCGATCTTCTTCAGGGCCTCGCGGCCATTCCTGGCTGTCTCGACCTCGTACCCCTCGAGGCCCAGGGTGTCTGCCATGAGCGCCGCCACCAGTGGCTCGTCATCCACCACGAGAATGCAGGCGCGGCGAGCATCGGTAGTGCACCTTCGTTCGGCGGTCATTCGCAAGTTGCCCCAGGAGAAGAAGAGCAAGTGCGAGGCCATTTTGGAACCATAGAGAAACCAGTTGCTTACCGCGATCTCCCCTCAGTCTTGTTCCCGAAAATGGTCACTCGTCGCCCCTCCAAGAGCACACGCCCCGCGTGAGGCCATGGTCCCGCCTGGGCCCGGGAGGAGCTCAGCCGTGAATATCTGCGCTTCCCCGTACAGGGTATGGCGGTCCGGATTTAGTTAAAGTGAAGCCCGGAGGCGGGACCGGTGCTCCGCCTCCGGGCCGGAATTGTGCGCGCCGCCGGACCCTCGGGTGCTTGAAGGATGACCTGAGGGGTGCTCAGTCAGCGCGGCATCATCTGAGGGGGCAGCATGGCCCCCGCATAACGCTGTATTGAGGAGCTTGCGCCACCGCTCTCTCGGGTGGCTCACTCGGGTGGCTCACTGGACCGGCTGCAGCAAGAATGTCACCCGTTGGCCGAAAATCGTCAGCCGCTCACCAGCCAGTCCTGAGGGCGGGCTCCGCCCCCGTTCGAACACACGTCTGTAGCCCGTTCGGTGTTGGCCAGAAGAGTCATGGAATTCAGCCTCTTCTGCGTGTTTCGATCCGATTCTCCAGCAACCCGGTCGTCCAGCCGGATCTGTCACGCCATATGCACACTGCCAATTAAGCAGCCACTTATAGGTGCGGCAGTCTGCCCTCAATTCGTGGCGCCGGGAGGCGCCCTGGAATGCTTGACGACGAACGGTCGTGGCCAGCATCCGATCCGCCTGCGGCACCCCGGGCCGCCCGGGAGACCCATCCGCGGGTCCTACTCGTCGGCCCGTACGACCCGATGGGCGGGGAGTACACGTTCCTCGCCCCTCCCCTCGGGGTCTGGCGGCTCATGGGCGTGCTGACGGCCCGAGGGGTCGACGCCCGAGTGTTCGATCCGAACGCTTGCGAAGCCACGCCGGAGGCCGCGCTCGAAGACATCATGAACCGAGAGGCGTGGGACATGGTGGGGTTCTCAACGACCGGGATGACGCTGCCGCACGACCTTGCGTTGGCCCACCTGGCGCGCCGCTTGGCCCCGCGAGCCCTCTTGGTCGCGGGTGGAATGGAGGCCACGTTCAACCCGGAAGCGATGTTCCAGCTCGGCCCCTTCGATCTCGTCGTGCTCGGGGAGGGCGAGCGCCCGCTCCTCGAGCTAGCGGCACGCCTGCAGGCCGGAGGCAGCCCACTCGGCATCATCGGCACGGCCTTCCGCGAGCCGGGCGGTCGGGTCCGGCGCCTCCCCCAGCCCGCGTTGACCCGCGAGGAGCTGCGCGACGCCATCTTCCGTACGCCGTACGAGCGCATGCCGTACCGCACCTACTGGCAGAAACTCGAGCGCGGCTATGGCGTGGGTGGGATGCCTGTGAAGGCGGAACGCGAGGCGCGCCTGGCGGAGATCCGCTCGGTGCGCCTGATCACCCTGAACTACTGCCCCATGAACTGTACCTTCTGCTCGTCGACCAACTTCCTGAATGCAGCGCAGGGCGGCAGCACCGCGAAGGTCGCCCGCCTGGAGCCAGACGAAATCATAACGATGCTCCATCGCATCGTCCACGCCCAGCCTGGAGTGCGCACCATCATCTTCCAGGACGACATCTTCGTCTTCCGTCAGGACCGGCGCATCCTGCCGCTGTGCGAGGCCATCCTCGCCGCCAAGGCAAGCGGCGACCTTCCGGCTGATCTCCAGTTCATCAGCACGAACCGCATCGACTCCATGACCGAGGAGCGGCTACTGGCCATGCGCCGAGCCGGCTTTCGCGTGCTGGGCTTCGGGGTGGAGAGCTTCGCCCTCGGCATCCTCCAGGAGTTCAACAAGGCCCAGATCCATCCCTTCATCGAGCCCGTGCTCCACACCGCGCTCGGGCTCGGAATCACGCCCTTCCTCGACATGATCCTGACCTCCCCGCGCTGCCGGCTGGAGGATCTCGCCGAGAACATCCGCCGCGCCGCTGATTGGCTCGACGCCGGGTGCGAGGTCGGGATGTATCCGTACGTGATACCCTTTTCGGGTGCGGCGATGGCGGGGGACCTCTCGCTGCGGCCGTATACCGTCTTCAAGCGCCAGCATGTGGCCGGAACCGACGTGAGCTGGGACCAGCCGGCGAAGATCCCACCCCTCGACCCCACCGTGCGCGAAGCGATCTTCGCCATCGAGGCCGACTTCGAGGCGTGGCTCAAATACTTGACGCCGCTGGTTCCCCATCTGCCCTCGCGGGTGCGCTCCCAGCTCTGGGTTCTGTGTGCCATTGCCATTCTCGAGCGGGCCGGGTATCAGATGCCGTCCCGCCCCATTGCCATGGAGCGCCTCCTGGCGCATTTGCCCGTCCTGAGCCAGCCCCAGCGTGTCGCCCTTCGGCAGGAGCTCAGCAATTGGGCAGCTTAGATCCCGCGGCCTTCAATTCAGAGCGCGAGATGGCCCCCCGCCTGTACTGGGAGGCGCGCGCGCGACGCTTTAGCGGCGAGCGAGCGGGGCTCGCCGCCGTGTGCTCGTACGGGATGCCGCTCTTCTACAACGGATACATCCACGTCACTCAGTGGCTGGCCCTCGCACCGTGGCTCCGGGTGTCCCCTGGGACGTCCGTGCTCGACGTCGGTTGCGGCGTCGGACGGTGGAGCCGACGCCTGGCCCGGGCCGGAGCGCGGGTCACGGGCGTTGACCTGGCCCCCACCATGGTGGCGGAGGCCCGCCGGCGAGCGGCGCGCGACGGCGTCGCCGCCCGTTGCCGCTTCCTCGTCGCAGATCTGGCCAAACTCGACCTCGGCACCCGATTCGATCGCATCATCGGCGTCACCGTGCTGCAACATATCCTGGACTCCGAGCGGTTCGAGCGGGCCATCGACCGCCTAGAGGCTCACCTGGCGCCGGGCGGTCGCATCGTGCTCTTGGAGGCCGCGCCCTCGCGTCATGTCGCTCGGTGCAATAGCCGAGTGTTCGTCGCGCGCGAGGCGTGGGTGTATGAGGCGGCGTTCGCGCGAGCCGGGCTCCAGTGCGTGGCGATGCGCGGCGTCGACCCGACTCCCTTCAAGGTCGGCTTCCTCCCCTGGTACGCGCATCTACCCCGTTTCGTTGCTCTGTCGGGGCTTGCGCTCGTCACCGCCCTCTCCCTGCCCGTCGACGCGCTCTGGGGGCGACGGCTGACCGGGCGCTCTTGGCACAAGCTATTCGTCCTTGCGCGCGTCGGCGACGTCACCGCCCGGCTCGCTTAAGGGGCGCGATGGTCAGCGCACTCGGCTGGGTCGCGGTCCTGCTCGCCTGCCTCCTCTGGCCCGCGACCGCCCACCCTGAGGAGGAGGTGCGCAACGTTCTCTACGTGAGCGGTCAGGTGATGTCGCTCGAGTCGGACGCTGTCGGTGGCGGGGGAGGCCTTGAATGGTGGCACCAGCTCTCGGCCAGCTCGGCGTTCACCCTCGGGGCCTTCGCCTTTTCCCTCGCCGACAGCCACTGGGCCTACGGCAAGACAGGTCTCTCGCTCTCCTACCCCACAGGCACCTCAGTTTCAGCCAACGCCAGCCTGGGCGGAGGCCGGCGCCTCCGCGATGACTTCATCTACCAGGTCGGCGAAGTCGAAGTGACGCAGGCCCTCATCGACAAGCGCCTCTATCTCGTCGGAGGGGACCAGTACGCACACGTAAGCCGCAGCCAGGAAAACCTCGTCAAGGCCGGTCTTCTCGTCTACCCTATCCCGATGCTCGCCATTCGGGCCAACTATCACCACTCGCTGGGCGGCAACGTCGACTCGCAGTTCGTGTCGGGCCGAGCCGATCTCACTCTCGCCCGTCTCACCCTGCTCGCCGGCTTCCTGCTCGGCCGTACGACACCCGAGCGCTTCAACGTGATCACAAACACGGCACGGGCGGTGCGCTCCGAAGAGTTCTTCGCTGGCATTTCCGTTCCCCTTGGGCGCCATGAGGTGACCGTCGTCTACGATCTCGCGCGACAAGGGAGCCCCTGGATCGACAAGCATACGATCCTGCTCGTCTGGAAAATCCCGTTCTGATGCAGGGCGGACACAAGCTTGAGACCAGGGACCGTACCTAGATGAGCACCGCCGCGACACGATACGAGCCGCGCGCAAGGGGACGGCCTGCCGTCGCCCGCCGGGGAACAAGGAAGGCTGCCGTGCTGCTGATCGCGGTCGTCGCGACCGTACTCCCTGTCCTCGCCCTTGGCACCTGGAGCGCCTTCGCCCTGACCCGCTCGCTCACCAGCGCCCTCGTGGCCACTCTCTACCTACTCGTTAACCTTCTCCTGTTGGTCGACCTGCTCGACCTCATCCTACGAGTCGCGTTCCGGCGGTGGCACCGGCAGACCGCGGGCGCTCGCTGCCCGACTTCCGTCCCGCGCAACGTCGGCGCGTTCACCCCGTACCAGATGAGTCTCCACCTCCGTCCCTACGCTCTCCTGGTGTCGGTCCACAACGCTGCTGAAGAGCTCGACGACTTCCTGGACGCGTTCGCACCCTATCGGGACCACCTGTGGGTGATCGACGACGCCTCGACCGACGACACCTGGCTCCGGCTCCAGCAGTCCGGCGTTCGGTGCGTACGCGCTTCAACGAACCACAAGAAGCCCGGTGCCCTCAAGGCGCTTCTGGCCCATCTCCCCCCTGAGATCGCGACGGTCGTCGTGCTCGATCCCGACGTGCGGATCCTCGACCAGCGCCGGCGGCAGCTCCCGGATCTGGAGACGGTGATCTTCGAATTCCAGCAGAGCCGGATGGCGGCGGCCACGCCCCGCATCGTCGTGCGGCCCACCAGCTGGCTCGCCCGGATGCAGGCGTTTGAGTACGACCTGGCGTGCGCAATCGGGCGCAAGAGCCTCGTCGATCACAGCATCACCTCCGGGATCGCGGTCTACCGACGCGACGCCTTGGAGAGGGCGCTCGACGGGCACACCTTGTCGGTGTACGCCGAGGATCTGCAGAACGCGCTGATCCTCCTGGGTCGAGGCGAGCGCATCTACTACGACGAGCGACTGGTCGTGGAGACGGAAGGCAAGCACACCTGGGGGAGCTGGTTCTCGCAACGGGTGGGCTGGTCCTACGGGTTCCTCGAAGTGTACACGGAGCGGTTCCGAGACATCCCGCGCTGCGCCCGCGGGAGCTGGCTCTACGCCTACCACTTCTTCGTCTACATGGGGCTCTTCGGCGTGCCCGTCCAACCGCTGCGCCTCCTCACCCTCGGCGCGCTGGCCCTGAGCACGGCCAATGGGCTCGACTTCCTGCTGGGGCTGGACTGGATCCCGGACACCTCGATGACGGCACCGACGCTGTTCTTGTCCGCCTACATCAGCTACACGGTCTTCGCGCTCCTCGCCTCGTGCTATATCGCGCCTGGGCCTCGCGAGTGGCTGGTCCACGCGCCGGCAATCCCCGTCTACTTCTTCTATGCGGCCGCCCAGGTTCTGCCCGCCACCGTCGGCTACCTGAACTGGTTCCTCCTCCAGTTCGGGGGAGGCCGGCTCTACCGGGACCACTACGCGGCCGAGAGCTTCGTGCGAAACCACAGGCGATGAGGCCGTCGCTAGTCGCGTTAGGGTGGCTGCGCCCCTCTCCGCTGTTCCTTGTCGCGGTCGGCTGGCTTACGCTCCTCGGCGCCTTTGGCACCCCCCTCGCCGAGCTACGGCCCGCTCCACCCGAGCGACGAGCGGCCCTCAACATTTTCGTCACCAGCTCGAGCGATTCGGGTCCCGGGAGCCTGCGCGAGGCGATTTTCACCGCGGATCGCGCGCAAGGCCGCGCGCGCATAGAGGTCCGAGTGGCGCGAATAGTCCTGGAGACGCCCCTGCCCCCGCTGGTTAATCCCGAGGGCGTGATGATCGAAGCCATCGATCGGGACACCGAGATCGACGGGCGCGCACTCCTTGAAGGGCCAGTGCTCGACCTCGCGGCACCACGCAGTGTCGTGCTCGGCGTCGCGGTCCGTGGCGCCGCTGGCCAGGGTATTTTGGTACGGGCCTCTGGAGCCCGCCTGCGCAACCTGGTGCTCGCCGAGTGCGACGTCGGAGTTTACCTCGCCGACGGAGCCGACGACCTTTCAGTGGAGTTCTCCGCCTTTGAGCAGAATGGAACGGGCGTTCGGCTAGGGGGCAGCGCCTCGCAGGTGAGCTTGAGCGAAAACCGCTTCCGGAAGCACGAGCGGGCTGCCGTGTGGGCGGTCTCCCCCACCGCGCCGCTCGGGGCGGCCGCTCCTGGCGTGGTCGTTCGTCACAATCACTTCGAAGACGATCGCATCTCGGTCCTGCTGATCAACGTGCCGGGGCGCGTCGAGGACAATCACTTCGCCCGCGCCGGCGAGGCGGCCGTTCACCTGACCGGCTCCGGCCTCGTCCGTCGCAACCGCATCCAGGGTGGCGCGCGGGTGGGGCTATTCGCCGATGCTCCGGGTGGGGCCCTAATCGAGGACAACGAGGTCGACCACAATGTCGCTGTCGGCCTTCTCCTGCGTCAGGCGCGGAGCACGGACGTGGTGCGCAACCGCGTGTACGAGAACGGTTACGGCATCGTGGTCGTCTTCGGCGACAAGACCAGTCCGCCCCTCGTCGCGGAGAACCTCGTGGTGAGCCATCGCGAGGATGGCCTGTACGTCGTTGGTGGCTCTCCGACCTTGCGCGGCAACCACGTGATCGGGAACCGCCGGGCCGCGGTGCGGGTGCTGGACTACGTCCCAATTCACGGGGCGCCGCTCGTCGGCGCGCCGCTTCTGCAGGGGAACCTCCTGCACGACAATGGCGTGGACGCCCCGGTGCGCGGCGAGTATCGAGAGTCGCGCGTCCGACCGGAGTCGCGATGACTCGTGACACCAACCGGGCGACGCCGGGCAACGGCACCCTGGCGCTCCGCGAGCGCAAGCGGATCGTCGACAGCGTCAACATCACACTGCTCGTCGCCGTCTCCGTGGCAGTCGCCGTGCCGTGGTTCCTGCGCGTCCTGCCCATCGACCTCGCCCTGGTCGCGCGCCTCACCCTAGCCTACGTCCTGTTCTATGCCGCCGTGGCTCGGCTCGCCGACCATCTGGGGGGAAGGAAGACGCTCAACATAGTCGCCGGGCTCCTCCAGGGAACGACGATCGGCTTTCTCGGTGTGCTTTGGCTCCTCGCGGGCGGCCTTGGTGTACCGATGCTACTCCTCGCCTTCCTCGTCCCCGTGCTGGTCAGCGGTGCCATCCTCGGGCGAGCAGATGCCTACGCCGCGGCCACCGGCTCCATCGCCTTCGTAGTGCTGGCGGCACTGGCGGAGTCGCGAGAGCTACGCTGGTACCTCTTCCAGCTTGGGCTCCCTGTCGAGTGGGTCGCCCGCTGGCTGCCGTCCCTCTCGAGCGGCCCAAAACCCTTTCCCGGCGTCGTGGGCCAACCAGCGTATGAGTTCGTCGTTCTGGAGACGTTCGCCGTGCTCCAGCTCTCGGCCGCGCTCCTCGCCCATCGGCTCGCGCAGGTTCTGCCAGCGCTCTACCGCCATCTGGCCGCAGCACAGGACGTGCCCGAGCTCTTCGCGACAGCGCTCCGGGCCGCACCGGCTCCCACTGTTCTGGTCGCTCCCGACAGCGGTCGAATCGTGTTGGCCAGCCAGACCTTCTTCGAACGCATGCTCCTTCGCGCCGAGGACCTCGCAGAGCGCGATGTGTTCCAGCTCATCCGCTTCGCCGATCCTGCCGCCGTGCGAGCCCTGTTCCACTCCGAGGGCGGAGAAATCGCCTTCTGCCCCTATCAGGTGGGGCGAGAATCCCGTGTTGCCGCTCTCCGCGTCCATACCTTCTCCCACCGCAAGGCGCGGTATGCCTATGTCAGCCTCGAGGACCGGACTGACCTCTCCTATCTCGAGGCCGCCATCCAAGACCTCGACGAACCACTCCTCGTACTCGGCGCAGACAATCGTCTCCGGTACGCGAACCACGCGGCGGCGGGGATTTTTGGAGAGCTTTACTTCGGGATGGAAGCGCCAGGTCCGCTCTTGGACCTGGTGGGCTCACGTGACCCGACGAACGGCGACGCGGACCCGCGCCACGCGCCTCGCCTGGTGATCCAGGACGCGATGTACGTGATGAGCATGGTCGTGTCGGCGCCTGCTGCCCGTAACGACGCACTCCGCATCGTACGGCTCTACCCCGAGCCACCCGCGAACGGGCACCGCTGATGATGAGGCGTGGTGCTCGGCCCTGGCTAGTCGGCAGCGTAGCGGCGCTGATCGCTTTGGCGGTAGGCTACGCCTTCATTCACCTCGTGGAGACGCGCCGCGCAGACGAGGCCCGCCGCGCCGCCGTGGCCACAGCCGTCAGCCACGGTCACGGGTTCGAGATCCAGCTGCGGAGTGCGCTGTCCGCCACCAGCGTCTTGGCAGCGGCGCTGCGCCAGTCGGGCCGGCCCGAGCGTATGGACCCGTTGGCAACGGCGCTCCTCGACCTGCATCCTGCCATCGCCAGTCTCCAGCTCGCGCCGAAAGGCATCGTCGTGCACGCCTATCCGCGAGGCACTGCCGAGGCGACGCTCGGCTTGGATCTCCTCCACGATCCGGCGACGCAGCTCGTGGCGACGCAGCTCGTTCGGTCCCGTGAGCTCGGGATCGTGGGGCCGCTCCCGCTTCCGCGCCGAGGGGCGACTCTCTTCGGCCTCCTGCCCGTCTTCATGTCCGGCGAGGCCGCCGGCGAGCAGTTCTGGGGCTTCGTCGTCGTTTCCATCAGGATCGCCGATCTGCTTCAGACGAGCCAACTGGATCGCCTCCAGGAGCGCGGTTACCACTACCAGCTCTCGACCACCGGCCCGATGAGCCGACGTCGCGTCGTCGTGACCAAGTCGACGGAACAGGACCTCGTGGACCCAGTTGCCAGCGAGATCCAGGTGCTGAACTCGGTGTGGACCTTGTCAGTCGTGCCCCGCATTGGCTGGCGTTCCCCATCATTTCTTGCGACCGAGGTCATACTGGTCCTTGTCGTGGCCCTCCTCGTCGGGATCTCGACTCATCGCCTCGTGAAGGAGCCGGGCATCCTCCGTCAGGAGGTGGAGGTACGGAGGCGACGGCTGTCGGAGACACATACCCAACTCCAGGCGGAGGCGCAAGCGGCGGCGCAGGCTCAGGAAGCCCGGGTCGCTGCCGAGCAGGCCAACCAAGCCAAGAGCGCCTTCCTGGCGAACATGAGCCACGAGATTCGCACCCCGATGAACGGCGTGATTGGGATGATTCGGCTCCTGCTCGACACCGACCTGACCGCCGTGCAGCGCGGGTACGCGGAGACCGTGCGGAACTCGGCGGACGCCCTGCTCAGCATCATCAACGACATCCTCGACTTCTCGAAGATCGAGGCGGGCCGGCTCACCCTCGAGTCCGTAGCGTTTGACCTCGCGATCACTGTCGAAGAAGTCGGAGAGCTGCTCTCGGGCACTGCAAGGGAGAAGGGTGTGGACCTCATCGTCCGCGTGGCGCCCAACGTCCGGCGCCACGTCGTTGGCGACCCTGGACGCATCCGCCAGGTCCTCGTCAACCTCGCCGGCAACGCGATCAAGTTCACCTCGCGGGGCCACGTGCTCATCGAGGTCGAGTCGGAGGAGCAAACCGAGCGAGACGCGCGGATCCGGTTTGCGGTCACTGACACGGGGATCGGGATTCCCGTGGACAAGCTCGGCGAGATCTTCGATAAGTTCACTCAGGTCGACACGTCCGCGACGCGCCGCTACGGGGGAACGGGGCTGGGACTGGCCATCAGCAAGGAGCTCGTGGCCCTGATGGGCGGTACGCTCAGCGTGCAGAGTCGCCTCGGTGAAGGTTCGACTTTCTGGACGACCCTTCGATTGCCCCTTAGCGCGAACGCCCCGCCGGCCCCCCTCGCTCGCGCGGAGCTGGCCCGAGTGCGCGTCCTGGTCGTGGACGACAACGGAGTCAACCGGCAGGTGCTGCGCGAGCAGCTCGCCAGCTGGAAGATGCGCACGGGGGAGACCGACTCAGGAGCCGCGGCGTTGGTGGAGCTGCGGGCCGCGCACGAGGCCGGTGACCCGTACCAGATCATCCTCACGGACTTCCAGATGCCGGAGATGGACGGGGAGACGCTGGCCTGGGCGATCAAGACCGACCCAATGCTACGCAACACAGTCGTGGTGCTGCTCACCTCGGTAGGCCAGCCGCAAGACACCAGCCGGCTCCGAGACGTCGTCTTTCCGGCGTGCCTCGTCAAGCCCGTCCGCGCGTCCTACCTCATGGATACCTTGGCGACCGCGTGGACGAGCCGCCGGGGGGACTTGGGCGCGGCGCCGGTTGCTCGGCCCGCCCTGCCCGCCAGCGAAACGGGAAGCCAGGCCATGCGTGGGTCCGCAATTCCCGCTCGGGTGCTGCTGGTCGAGGACAATTCGGTCAACCAGCAGGTGGCCAAGGGGATGCTGACGGCACTCGGCTGCCGCGTCGAGGTTACAGGGAACGGCAGGGAGGCGTTGGAATGCTTGGCCCGACTTCCATTTGACCTCGTGCTCACGGACTGCGAAATGCCTGAGATGGACGGCTTTACGTTAACCACGGAGATCCGACGCCAGGAAGGACTGATCCGTCGCATTCCCATCGTGGCGATGACCGCCCATGCCATGGAGGGCGCCCGGGAACAGTGCCTCACTGCCGGGATGGATGATTACGTGACGAAGCCGGTAGACCCCATTGCGCTTGAAACCGTCCTGCGACGGTGGACCCGCGGGGCCTCCAGCCCGCCGCCTCAAGGCGCCCCGGACTCCATGCCGGCAGGACCGATGTCCGAGGCATCCGGGACGCTCGATGCAGCGCGACTGACTCGCCTGCGCGCGACGATGGGGGCGGGCGGAGACGCGTCCGTGTTCGCCGAAGTTGTCGACGCATTCCTCGCGGATACGGCGGCGCGGCTCGTGACGCTGCGCCAAGCCGTGACCGACCGGGACACGGCGGTCGCGCGGCAAGTCGCCCACGCCCTCCGCGGGAGTTGTGCAAACTTGGGGGCGTCGCGACTCGGCGAGCTGGTCCAGGCCCTGGGACGGCTGGCCGCGGAGGAACGCATGGTCGCCGCGGGTGAACTCTTGGACCACGCCGAGGGCGAGTTCGGGTGGGTCAAGCGGGCGCTCGCGGCCGAGCTTCACGGGACGGCGAGATGAGAATCCTTATTGCCGAAGACGACACGGCGTCCCGGCTCATCCTGGCGCAGATCCTCAAGCAGCTCGGACACGACGTGACGGCGACGGCGAACGGCGCAGAAGCATGGCGCGTCTTCGAGCGCGAACACGTCCCCCTGTTGATCTCGGACTGGATGATGCCGGATCCCGACGGCCTCGAGCTCTGTCGTCGGGTCCGTGCCGCTGATCGGGGTAAGTACACGTACATCATCTTACTCACCGCGCTCGGCGGAAAGGAGAACTATCTCGAGGCGATGAGTGCCGGCGTCGACGATTTCGTCACGAAGCCATTCGACGCGGACCAGCTCCACGCCCGCGTCCGGGTCGCGGAGCGAATCCTCGGTCTCCAGCGCGAGCTGACCCATCTGGAGCTCTCCCAGCAGCAGGTGATCCGACAAGAGCGGCTGCGGGCGCTGGGCGAAATGGCGAGCGGGATCGCCCACGACTTCGCCAACGCGCTCTCCTCGATCATCGGTTTCAGCAGCATCCTGCTCCGGAATCCAGCTGATTTGGATGACAAGGAAAAGGTGCGGCGGTATCTGGGGCTGATTTGCAAGTCCGGCGAGGACGCTTCGCAGCTGGTGCGGCGTATGCGGGAATTCTATCGCCAGCGGAACCACGTCGAGGTCTTCAAGCCCGTGAACCTAAACGACGTAGCCACGATGGCAGTGTCGCTCACCGAGCCGAAGTGGCGGACGCAGGCCCGAGCCGACGGGAGCAAGATCGAGGTGGAGACGAGGCTGACGGAGATCCCGCTCGTCCGCGGCAATGAGGCCGAGCTGCGGGACGTCCTGATTAACCTGATCTTCAACGCCGTGGATGCGATGCCGCACGGGGGTCGGCTAATGATCGGGACGGGCGTGGACGACACGCATGGCACGGTGCTCGTCGAAGTCCGCGACACCGGCTCCGGAATGGCGGAGGACGTCCGCCGGCGATGTCTCGAGCCATTCTTCACGACCAAGGGGGAGCGCGGCACGGGGCTGGGATTGGCGATGGCATACGGGATTCTCCAACGCCACGGCGGGTCGATCGAGATCGAGAGCGAGCTGGGGAAAGGCACGACATTCCAACTCCGACTGCCGGTCGGGTCCGGGGAGGATGCACCGGGGTCTGGACCGGGCGCAAGCGCGGCAACTCGCCCACTTCGGATACTGTTCGTCGAAGACGAGCCGGTGCCGCTCGAGGTTGTGGTCGACTGTCTGAGGGGTGACGGACACGCCGTGGAGACCGCGACCAACGGCCGAGAGGGTCTCCAGAAGTTTCAGGCGGGGTGGTTCGACGTGGTCGTAACGGACTGGGCGATGCCCGAGATGAGCGGTCTCGAGCTCGCGTCGACGATCACGCGACTAGCTCCCAGGAAACCCGTGATCATCATGCTGACAGGCTTCGGTGGCGAGACGGAGACGGGCACCAACAGGCCGCCCGGGGTCGACTTCGTCATCGACAAGCCGGTCACTCTGGAGAAGTTTCGGAAAGCGCTGTCAATCGTGACGTAGACCCACGCGATGGAGACGCTGAGTCCAGCGGGGCACCCGAAAGCCTGGACGGTGTCCCTGAGCATGTTCAGGTCGCGCACCCCGGAACACCTGTCAGTGAGCCAACCGACGATCGACGACGCGCACAGATGAGATGGCTCACCGATTCAGACAACATCTACCTCGAAGGTCAGCCGAGTCGATTTCGGTGATTGCAGTCCCGTGATTTGAACCAGTGGTTCCGGGCGACTTGCGTACTCGGTCTGGGGGACTGAAAGTCGCGTTTCAGTCCCGGATCTCGGTGCCGGTAAGGGAATCAAACGCGACTTTCAGTCTCCCGTCTGCGCATTTGTCTGGAACGGTCGGTTCAGATCCGAGGTCTGTAGCTACTTGCCGGCCGACGGGCCCGTCGGGTTCAAGTAACGCCGTGCGCGGCCCGTCCGCCCGGCTCGTCCGCGCGGCTAGCCTACGACGACGTTGACGATCTTGCCCGGCACGTATACGAACTTTCTGATTGGCCGGCCCGCCACGTGCGAAGCGACCCCGTCGGCGCTGAGAGCTGCCGTGCGCGCCGCCTCCGCGGAGGCCGCGTGCGACAGCACCACGCGTCCGCGGACTCGGCCGTTCACCTGGACGGCGATCTCGACGGCGTCCTCCTGGCAGAGCGCCTCGTCCCAGGTGGGCCAGGCCCGATGGGCGAGCGTGCCCGTGCGCTCCACGTCGTGCCCGCCCGTCTGCCATAGCTCCTCGGCGACATGCGGGGCGAACGGCGCGACGAGCAGGATCAACGTCCTCACCGCCACGCGCGGCAGGGGGTCGGGCAGATCGCTCAGGTGGTTGAGCAGTTCCATCATGCCGCTGATGGCGGTGTTGAAGCGCAACGCCTCGATGTCGCGCGTAACTCTCTTGGCGGTCTGGTGCAGCAGGCGGCGTGTGGACTCGTCGATGGCGTCGCCCAGCGGCCGTATCCCCGTCGCGTACAGCCGGTCCCGGAAGCGTCTCACACCCTGGATCTGGGACGACTGCCAGGGCTTGACCGCTTCCAGTGGGCCCATGAACATCTCATAGAGGCGGAGCACGTCGGCCCCGTGCGCGCGGACAATGTCATCGGGGTTGATGACGTTGCCGCGCGACTTGCTCATTTTCTCGCTGTCGTCCCCCAGAATCGTCCCCTGGTGCACCACCTTCGTGAACGGCTCGGCGTGTTGCACCATCCCCAGATCGAAGAGCACCTTGTGCCAGAAGCGCGCATAGAGCAGGTGCAGCACGGCGTGCTCGGAGCCGCCGACGTATAGGTCCACCGGCATCCACGCGTCGTAGGCCGCGCGTGACCAGGGCTCGCGGTGGTTCTCGGGATCGAGAAAACGGAGGTAGTACCAGCACGAGCCGGCCCACTGCGGCATGGTGTTGGTCTCGCGCGCGTACCAGTGACCGCCCCTCTGGAAGAAGCGCCACGCCACCGCGCGCGCGAGCGGCCCGGCCGGATCCTCGCCGGGGCGAAAGTCTCCGAGCTCGGGCAGCTCGAGCGGGAGCTGGGACTCGTCGACGGCGATGGGCTGATCGTAGCGGATCCGGTGAGGGTCACCCCGCCTCGGATCGGCGAAAGGCTCGGCCAGCTCGACGGGGAAATAGATGGGGATGGGCTCACCCCAGTAGCGCTGCCGCGAGAAGATCCAGTCGCGCAACCGGTACGTCACCGTCCGCGCGCCGCGCCCCAACTTCTGCAGCGTCTCGACGACCGCGCGCTTGCACTCAACCGTTGTCAGCCCGTCGAACTCGCCGCTGTGAAGGTTGATGCCGTCGTCCCCGTAGGCCGCTTCGAGCGGCGCACGCGGCATACCGTCCGGGCTCACCACCTCGACGATGGGCAAGTCGAACGTCTTGGCGAAGGCGAAGTCGCGCTGGTCGTGCGCAGGCACAGCCATCACCGCGCCCGTCCCGTAGCTGCCGACGACATAGTCGGCGACCCAGATTGGCACGCGGACACCCGTGATGGGGTGGAGCGCGAAGGCGCCCGTGGG
>VAYJ01000086.1 GCA_005888465.1 Actinomycetota bacterium | reverse complement strand
CGCGCGTGGCGGGCGCCTCGATCGTCGCCGCGGAGGCCGTGTGGTCGGGACGAGCCCATCACGCGTTCAACCCGGCGGGCGGCCTGCACCACGCGATGCCGGAGCGCGCGAGCGGCTTCTGCGTGTACGACGACCCGGCGGTCGCGATCGCCTGGCTCCTCGAGAACGGTGCCGCTCGGGTCGCGTACGTGGACGTGGACGTGCACCACGGCGACGGACCGCAGGCGATCTTCTTCCGCGATCCTCGGGTCCTGACGATCTCGCTGCACCAGGACGGCCGCACCCTCTTCCCGGGCACAGGCTTCGTCCCCGAGCTCGGCGCCGGCGAGGCCGAGGGGACGAAGGTGAACGTCCCCCTTCCGCCCTTCACCGGCGACGACGGATGGCTCACGGCGTTCCGTGCGATCGTGCCGCCGCTCGTGACGCGCTGGCGCCCCGACGTGCTGGTGACCCAGCTCGGGTGCGACACCCACTTCTCGGACCCGCTCGCGCACCTGGCGCTCTCGACGGCCGCGTACCGGGAAACGGCCCGTGCGTTGCACCGGCTTGCACACGACGCCGCCGGCGGCCGATGGGTCGCGACCGGCGGCGGGGGATACCAGTGGGCCCGCGTCGTGCCGCGCGCCTGGACGATCTACTTCGCGGAGATGGCCGGAGCCGCGCTGCCCGACGCCCTTCCGGAGAGCTGGATCGAGGCGGCGGAGCGGGAGGCGGGCTACGACGTTCCCTCGACCCTCTCGGAGGAGGCGCCGCCGGGCGCGGGTCGCAACCCGGCAGTCGGGCGGGTGGTCGCGTCGGTGCAGGGGGTGATCTTCCCCCGTCACGGCCTCGCGCCGGCGCCGCCTGAGTGATGCAAACTCCGTGTGTCGTGACGCTGAGCGCCTAGCCGAGCGCGCCCTCCGGCGCGGCGATCGCGGCGAGGACGGTTCGGGCACGGGCTTCGGATCGGTTCGCGTCCGCGGGCCTCCGGGCGGCGCGAAGCGATCGGGCGCGAAGGAGCAGCGCTCGCGCGAGCCAGACGGTGAATCCCAGCTCCTCCCAGCAGGAGGCCGCCGACGCGTACGCGTCGGCGGCCTCGAGCGCCTCGTCGCGCCGCTCGGCGGCGAGCCCGCGATTCTCCTCGAGGATCGCCCGCACCTCGGCCGTCGCGGACGCGCGAGGGCGGCGAGCCGCGCGGCCCCCGCCCGCGAGCAAGCGGGCTTGTTCGAGCGCCGCCCGCGCGAGCGCGAGGGCGGCGGGGGCCTCGACCTCGCGTGCGCGTTCGGCGGCATCCTGCAGCAGCGTCGTCGCCTCCTCGATCCGTCCCGCCCCGAGCGCGGCCCGCCCGGCCACGAGCGGGGCGATCGGAAGAAACAGGCGCCACCCGCCCTGGCGCGCTCGCTCGCCGATCCGCTCGGCGAGCGTTCCGGCGCGCCGCCACGCTCCTCGGTCGAGCGACACGAGCGACTCGACCACATCCGCGTCCCCCGACTCGCCGGCCGCGCCCTGTGCCGACAGCGTCCGGCGAGCAGAACGAAGG
Source organism: Actinomycetota bacterium (assembly GCA_005888465.1). GTDB lineage: Bacteria > Actinomycetota > UBA4738 > UBA4738 > UBA4738 > AC-55. The sequence goes on along the minus strand of VAYJ01000086.1, from coordinate 4,057 downwards.
TGTCGATCGGCACCGCCGGGGTCACCGCCTCGGAGCGCCGCCCGGGCAGCGGCGAGGCTGGCGAGCGCGCGCAACCGCGGCGACTGCACCGCCTTCGCCCGCCGGGCGAGCTCCTCGGCGAGCGCCGCTGCCTCGGCTGGGGGACGGATCGCTGCGGACGAGAGCGCCTCGATGACCATCGCGTCCAGCTCCACCCACGTGTCGCCCGCCTCGCGCGCAGCCGGCGCCGCCTCGCGGGCCGCGGTGATCGCGCGTGCGAAGTCCCAGCGATAGTGCGCGTGGTAGCTCGCGGTCCTCGCGAGCGCCGCGCGCGAACGCAGGTCGCCCTCGGCCTCCGAGAGCGCCCTCGCCTCCGCGAAGCTCTCGTCGAACTCATCCCCGCCGTCCGTCGTCAGCAGGTACGCGATCTCCTGCGCCATGAGCGCGCGGCCCCAACGATCCCCCAGCGAGGCGAGGAGGTCGTGGGCGCGGCGAAGCAGGGCGACCTCGCGCGGGAGGTCGTCCAGACGCCAGGTTTCGGAGAGCCGGTGCAGCGCCCATGCCTGGCCCCGGACGTCGCCTTCGGCCTCGAGCAGCCCGAGGGCTTCCTCGAGGAGCCCCCGTGCCGTCCGCACCTCCCGGATGTCGGACTCGGCCCTGCCGAGGGCGAGCAGCGCCCGCGCGCGCAAGTCACTTCGCCCGAAGTACGCGGCGAGGTCGAGCGCCTCCCGAGCGTCCGCCAGCGCCTCGTCCGGTCGCGCGAGCTCGATCAAGCTCTCCGCCCGGCCGATGAGGAGCTCGGCCAGGACCGCCGCGCCCACTTGGCCGGGTTGGCTTCGCGCGACCGTGAGGCCCCGCGAGTACACTGACTCCGCGAGCCGCGGTTGGAACGCGAAGACCCGGTCTCCCCAGCGCTTGAGGTGGTCGGCGGCGAGCCCGGCGGCCTCGGGGTCGGGTCCCGATCCCGTGCGCGAGGCCGCGAGCTCCCAGGCCAGCTCGAAATGGTGCGCGAGGGCGTCCAGGTGCTCGTCAGGGCTCCTCGAGGTCTCGCGCAGCCAGTCGGCGATCTGCCGGTGTCGGGCAGCGCGCTCGGTCCGGGGCACCGATTCGTAGGCGACGTCGTGGATGAGGGCGTGCTTGAACTCGAACGCGACCGCGTCCGGCACCGAGCTGTGCGCGAGACGGCGAAGGAGTCCCCGAGCCTCGAGCCGCCGGAGGGTCGCAGTGGCATCGGGGCCGCTCAGCCGCTCGCTCAACCGGTCCCACGTGGTCGTGCCGGCAACGGCGGCGTCCTGCAGGACGCGCTTCTCGTCCGCCGTCAGGCCGTCCAAGCGGGCCGCGATCAGCAGGCGAAGGGTGGCGGGCACCGTCTCCAGGCCCGCGGGGTCGGCGAGCACCCATCCAACCTCATGGACGAGGACGCCCGACTCGGCGAGCATCAGGGCGCTCTCCTCCAGGAAGAGCGGATTGCCACCGGAACGATCCACCAGGCTCCGGAGCGCCGGCGCCGGGAGGCCCGCGCCGAGCACCACCGACGCCAGGGCGTTCAGGTCCTTCGCCGGCATCGCGTCGAGCCGAAGGGTGGAGAGCCCGCTGATTGCCCGTTCGATCCCCGGCCGCGCGAGCCCGAGGACGAACAGACGTCCCGGCCAGGCGGCGTCGTGCGCCTGCTGCAGCACGGCCAGCAGGTCGTCGTCGGCCCACTGGAGGTCGTCGATGACCAGGACGGTCGGCTCGCGGCGGGCGACCTCGCGAAGGACCGCTGCGGCCGCGCCCCGCACGTCGGGGCCCGAGTCCGCCGGGCTTGAGCCCGGCACGCCGGCGCCGTCGCCCACGAGGGTACGCAAGTGGCGCGCGAGCGCGGGGCCGCCGCCGAGCTTCCCGAGCTGCCCGACGGCCTGCGCGAGCGCCGCGAGTGGAAGCCGCTGCCCGTACGCGGGACACGTACCGACGACGAACCGGTGCCCGCGCAGGCGCGAACGAAGCTCGCTCGCGAGCCGCGACTTGCCCATCCCCGAATCCCCGATGACCACGAGCACGCCCGTCCGCTGTCGCTCGGTGGCCAGGCGAACGGCACGGTCCAGCCGGCCGAGCTCGCGCTGCCGCCCAACGAAGGGCGTGTCACGGCCCGGCGAGACGTGTCCGGCCGGCGCGTCGCTCGTGGTCCCGAGCGCCTCGAACACGTCGATGGGCTCGCTCTTCCCCTTCACTGTTCGGCGCGACCGCGGCCCGTAGCGGATGGCGTGGGCGGTGAGGCTCCTCGTGCGCTCGGTGACCAGGACCTGGCCTCCAGTCGCGAGCCCGCCCACGCGCGACCCGACGTTCACGACGTCGCCCGTGATGTTCCACCCCGACGGCTCGGTGACCGCCGGCGCCACCAGCACCTCGCCCGTGTTGAGACCGGCGTGGACCTCGGGGACCCGGATGCCCGAGCGGCCGGCGTTGAGCGAACGGATCGACTCGACGGCGGCGAGCCCGGCCCGGACCGCTCGCTCGGCGTCGTCCTCGTGTGCGATGGGGACCCCGAAGACGGCGAGGAAGCCGTCGCCCATGACCTGGGGCACCGTCCCGCCGAAACTCTCGACCAGCTCGACCAGCCCCGTCATCGCCGGACGGATGAAGCGGTAGACCTCCTCGGGATCGAGGCTCGCGGCGAGGGCGGTGTAGCCCGTCAGGTCGGCGAACAGAACGGTGACGACCTTGCGCTCGCCGGGCCAGGCCCGCGGCACGTCAGGCCATCAGGTCGGACGGCGAGGCGACGAAGTTCGCGAAGAGCGTCTCGGTCGACGCGACGCCGTCGAACGACCCCACCGCCAGGACGTCCTTCGAGAGCTCCTCGAAGGACGAGGCGCCGAGCTCGACCAGGATGTCGTACTCGCCGGTGATCACGGCCGCTCCCAGCAGGCCCGGCAGCCCCGACTCGGAGTCGGCGAACGCCGCGTAGACGTCCACGACGCTCCCCGCGTCGACGCCTACCAGCACGAAGGCCTCCTGGTCGGCGACGAGCCGGCGCTTCGGTGCCATCGGCCGGATCCACGACTCCTCGTCGGGCTCGGGGACCTCGACCCGGATCGAGGTCTCGGTGAACGCGGCGCCGGCCTTGCCGCGGATCTCGTTCATCACCACGTCCTGCAGCTCGGCGATGCTCGATCCCTCGATGAACGCGATCGCATCGTACTGGCCTGTGGTGGTCGCCACGGCACGGATCCGTGGGCCGTCCGAGCCCTGCTCCTCGCTCACGAGGTCGCTAAGCACCGCGAGCGTCGGCGCGCTCAGGTCGCGCAGGAACACGTAGGCATCCATGCCGGCTCCTTCCGTCGGGGAGGTCGTGCGGATAGTTGACGCCAAGCTCGGGCGGCTCGCAACCCGGCTATCGAGGCGTGGCCCCCGTGGGCCGGAGCGACCCCCGGGTCGCGCGTCGCACCCCGAAGCGGTACAGGCGGGGCGTGAGCACGCGCACGGCCTGGAAGGCGCCGAGCCAGCGGGGGATCGAGCGCTCGGAGACGGTGCCCCGCTCCACGATGCGCACGATGACGTCCGCCACGCGCTCGGGTTCCATCACGCCGACGAACCGGCGCTCACGGGCATCGTCGTGCGGGAACCCCTCCGTCGCAACCAGGCCGGGATTGACCGCGGTGACCAGGATCCCGAACGGTTCGAGCTCCAGCGAGAGGGCCTCCGAGAAGGCGACGACCGCATGCTTCGTCGCCGAATAGACGGAGGCACCAGGGACTGCGTAGCGGCCCGCGACGGAGGCCACGTTGACGACGTGGCTGCGGCCGCGCGATCGGAGGATGGGCAGGAACGCTTTCGTGACGCGCAGGACACCCAGGAGATTCGTCGCCACGACGCGCTCGATCTGCTCCATCGAGAGCTGGGCGAACGGACCACCGCCGGGTATGCCCGCGTTGTTTACCAGGACGTCGCAGCGCCCGAACACCTCCTCGGTCCGCCGCGCGAGGGCGAGGATCTCGTCGGGTTCCGTGACGTCGCACCGAACGGCGAGGGCGGTGCCGCCGGCGCTCGCGATCCCCTCGCTCAGCCGATCGAGCAGGTCCGTGCGCCGAGCCGAGACGAC
>VAYJ01000111.1 GCA_005888465.1 Actinomycetota bacterium | reverse complement strand
CCTCCACTGCTCCTCCTAGTCGACCGTGATGACAAGCTTGCCACGGACGTGGCGGGTGGCCTGCTCGGCGAGCGCATCGGCGGCGTCGGCGAGCGGGTAGGTGCGGATCGATGGCTTGTGCAGGTTCTGCAGCTCGTTCGTGAGATACAGGAGTCGGTCCAGGCCGCCTCCGTGGACCTGTCCGCCCTGAAGCCCGAACTTCTCGAGGAGGGCGTCGTTCACGCCTCCGGCGCAGGACACCGCCCAGCCCTCGGCGCTGACCTGGTCGGCGAGCGACATGACGAGGTCCGCGTCGCCCACGAGGTCCACGAGAGCGTGGATCCCGGTCGGAGCGATGGTGCGGAGCAGATCCGCAGGGTGGCCGGCCGTGTAGTCGATGAGGTCGGTCGCGCCGAGGGTCCGCGCATAGTCGGCGTACTCGGTTCGGGTCACGGCGACGACGCGGGCGCCGCGGGCGGTGGCGAGGGGCACGAGGAAGCTGCCGACCCCGCCCGTGGCGCCGAGGACGAGCAGGAGGTCGTCACGCTTCGGCCCGATGCGGTCGACCAGGTTGAGGGCCGTCAGACCGGCCGTGGGGATGGCCGCTGCCTCGGCATGGTCGAGCGTGGAAGGCTTCGGCGCGACGGTGTCGGCGACCGCGGTCACGTACTCTGCGATGGTGCCGCCGCCCTGGAACTGCTTGCCCTGCGAGCCAAAGACCTCCGAGCCGACGCTGGGTTCGGTGACGCCGGGGCCCAGCGCGTCGACCACGCCCGAGACGTCGTTGCCGGGGATGAGGGGGAACCGGTGCTCCAGATACTCCTTCGCATTGCCGTTGATCACCGCCACGTCGAAGGCGTTCAGGCCTGCAGCCGTGACTTTGATCAGAACCTGGCCCTCGTTCGGCTCGGGCGTGGGGAGGTCACGGACTGAACCCGGCTTGCCGAACTCGTCGATCGCGTACGCACGCATCGGGACTCCTCTGAAGGGGGCTTACCTCCCCACACAACCCATCATGGCGATTCGATCTTCCCCGCGAGGGTCAGGACCTCCTCGGGGGTGACGGGCATGTGGTCCACCGGCGTGTTCAGGGCATCGGAGATGGCGTTGGCGATCGTGGCCGAGACGGGAATCGTCCCGGCCTCGCCGACGCCTTTGATGCCGAGGGGATTGTTCGGCGAGGGGGTCTCGGTGTGCACTTCCTCGATGCGCGGCATCTCGGCGGCCGTAACCATGAGGAAGTCCATGAACGTGGCATTCAGCATCTGGCCCTCTTCGCCGTAGGCGATGCGTTCGTAGAGCGCGCCCCCGATCCCCTGAGCGACGCCACCGTGGATCTGCCCCTCGACGACCATCGGGTTGATGATGCGGCCGGAGTCGTGGTGCACGACGTAGCGGAGGATGTCGACGTGGCCGGTTTCGAGGTCGATCTCGACGAGGGCGGCGTGGAAGCCGAAGCCGAACACGCCGGAGGTCGGGCTGTAGTACTCGGTCGCGGCGAGGCCGGGATGGGAGCCCTCGGGGAGCGGTCGGTCGCCGCCCTCGTAGGCGAGCTGGGAGAGCTTCGCCCCTTCCTCTGCGTCGGCGCCGAACGCGTACCGCGTGGGGTTCGACGCCATGGCGAGGCGGCCGAGCGGGATCGAGCGGTCGGGCGCTCCGGCGACATGGATGGCACCGTCAGCGAAGACGACATCCTCAGGCGCGACCTCGAGGATGCGGGCGGCGACGGCGGCCGCCTGGCGCTTGACCTCGGTGGTCGCGAGGAGCACCGCGTTCCCGGCGACGACGGCCGTGCGGGAGGCGAACGTGCCGACGCCGAAGCCGAGGCGGCGCGTGTCGCCGGTGGTGACGTGGACGCGTTCGAACGGAACCTGGAGCTCGTCGGCGACGACCTGCGCGAAGACGGTCTCGTGGGCCTGACCCTGCGAGCCGTGTGCAGTAGCGACCGAGACCGTGCCGTCGGGGTTGATCGAGACGCTGGCGCCCTCGTAGGGGCCGATGCCGGTGCCCTCGACGTAGGCGCCGAAGCCGAGCCCGACGGTGCGGCCCTCGGCGCGGGCCGTGGCGATCTCGGTGCGTGTTCGTTCGAGGTCGAGCTGCTCGAGCAGGGTGGCGAGGCCTTTCGGATAGTCGCCCGAGTCGTAGACGGTCGGGCCGCCGTCCTGGAACGTGACGCCGACATGGTGGGGGAACTCCTTGACGAAGTTGCGCCGGCGCACGTCGAGCGAGTCGAGGTTCAACTCCTTCGACACGCGCTCGATCACGCGCTCCATGACGTACGCGGCGTGGGGGCGGCCCGCGCCGCGGAACGGTGAGGTGGGGACGGTGTTCGTGAAGATCGATCGCAGCTCGTACCGGTAGTTCTCCAGGTCGTAGGGACCGGGGAGTTGCGCGGCCGTGATGATCGGAAGGATTAGGCCATACGAGCAGTACGCGCCGGTGTCGTGCAGGAACCGGTCCTCGAGCGCCAGGATGCGGCCGTCGTCGGCCGCCCCCACGTGCACGTGGTGGATCTGCCCGCGCTCGTGGTTCGAGCCGAGGAAGTGCTCGCGACGGTCCTCGATCCACTTCACCGGCACGCCGAGCCGCCGCGCGGCCCACGGGACCAGCACCTCCTCGGGGTAGAACTGGATGACCTTGACGCCGAAGCCGCCGCCGACGTCGGGCGCGACCACGTGGACGCGGTCGGGATCCATGCCGAAGAGCATCGCCAGCCCGAAGCGCACGCCCGTCGGCGCCTGGGTCGCGTCGTGCACCAGGAGGCGGTCCTCCCGCTCGTCGTAGCGCGCGACCACGCCGCGCGTCTCGATCGGCATCGAGGCGCTTCGCTCCATGCGGAGCGTCCAGTCGTAGACGTGGGGGGCGGCCGCGAAAGCGGCATCGACGTCGCCGGTCTCCTCGGTTACGAGGCCGGCCAGGTTGTCCGTCATGTCGAGGTGCGCGAGGGGTGCGTTCGGACCGGCCGCCCGGTCGAGGTCGACGGCCGCCGGGAGCGGCTCGTACTCGACGACGATGCGCTCGAGCGCGTCCTCGGCGACGTAGCGGTCGCGCGCGACGACCATCGCAAGCACCTCGCCCGCGTAGCAGGCTTCGTCCTTCGCCAGGGCATGCTGGGTGCGCGGCGCGATCAGCTTGTCGCTCGGCACGAGCAGCGGGAGGCGGTCGGCGAACCCATCGGCGAGGTCGGCGTAGGTGAACACGTCGAGGACGCCCGGAACCGCCTGGGCAGCAGCCACATCGATCCCGGTGATGCGCGCGTGCGCGAAGTCGGATCGAACGAAGGCGGCATGGGCGGCGGCCGGTTCGAAGTCGCCCGTGTAGCGGCCGCGTCCGGTGAGCAGCCGGCGGTCCTCGCTCCGCGCGACCCGTTCGCCGAACAGGCGGGTCGTCACGGTGCGCCCCGCATGCGCTCCGCGGCGAGCAGCACCGCGTCGACGATGTTCTGGTAGCCGGTGCACCGACAGAGGTTCCCCGAGAGCCACGTGCGAACCTCGGACTCGGTCGGCGATGGGTTCTCGTCGAGCAACTCGCGCGCGGCCATCAGGAACCCCGGCGTGCAGAATCCGCATTGCAGCCCGTGCGCGTCGTGGAACGCTTTCTGCAGGGGGTGCAGCGTGCCGTCCGCGGCCGCCAGGCCCTCGACGGTCGTGACCTCCTGGCCGGCCGCCTGCACGGCGAAGAGCAGGCACGAACGAACCGAGCGGCCGTCGAGAAGCACCGTGCAGGCGCCGCAGACGCCGTGCTCGCAGCCCACGTGCGTCCCGGTGAGCCCGAGCTCGTCGCGCAGGACGTCGGCGAGCGTGATGCGCGGCTCGACCGAAGCGGTTCGGCTCACGCCGTTGACCGAGAGCGTGACGTCCATCAGGCCACCGCCGCGTGGGCGCGGTCGCGGGCGAGCGTGACCGCACGTCGCGCGACGGCAATCGCGACGCGACGCCGATACGCGCTCGACCCGTGGACGTCGGACACCGGATCGATCTCCGACCTGATCGCGTTCGTCGCGTCGTCGAGCACCGGGTCGGTCGGGCTCGCGCCTCGGAGGATCGTCTCGGCCGCCACGCTCCGAACGGCGGTGTCCCGGACGCCGATCAGCACGAGCCGAGCATCGGCGACCGAACCGTCGTCGGCCACAATCATGAGCGCTCCGGCACCTGCGACCGCGAAGTCGCCGTGGCGCTGCGCGACCTCCACGAAGGCCGAGCCGACGGCGCCCGCGGGAAGTGGCAGACGAACCTCGGTCAGGATCTCGTCGGGTGCGAGCGCCGTGGTGAAGTACGTCCGGAAGAGGTCCGCCGCGGCGATCGTTCGACGTCCGCCGGGGCCCATGGCATCGACCTCGCCGTCGAGCGCGAGCAGCAGCGCAGGCCATTCGGCGGCGGGATCCGCGTGCGCGATGCTCCCACCGGCCGTTCCGCGATTGCGGATCGGGGGGTGTCCGATCAGGCCGACCGCCTCGGCGACCATCGCGCATCGCTCGCGGAGCCCGGCCAGCTCCTGGACCGAGCGATGTCGCGCCGTCGCGCCGAGCACCAGCGTGTCCCGATCGACCCGCGCGTGGTCGAGCTCGGAGACTCCGTTCAGGTCGACCAACGCCGCAGGGGTGGCGAGCCGGAACGCCATCATCGGCACCAGACTCTGGCCCCCGGCGATCACCTTCGCGTCCTCACCGCGCTCGGCGAGCAGCGCGACCGCCTCCTCGACGCTTCGCGGCGCGAGGTACTCGAACGCAGCCGGCTTCACGCGAGGGAGCTTAGCCCGTGGGCTCCCGCCGGGCCCCGAAGAACCCCCGAAGGAGCGCCGCGGACTCCTCCGCCGCCAGGCCGCCCTCGACCTCGAGCCGGTGGTTGAGGCGGGGGTCGCGGACCAGGTCGCCCAGCGACCCGGCGAAGCCCGCCTTCGGGTCCCTGGCGCCGAACACCAGCCGGTCGATCCGCGCAAGCACCAGGGCCCCCGCGCACATGGCGCACGGCTCGAGCGTGACGTACAGGGTGCACCCCTCCAGGTGCCAGCTCCCGACGGCCTCGGCCGCGCCCCGGATGGCGAGCAGCTCCGCGTGCGCCGTCGGGTCCTGCCGGCGCTCGCGCTCGTTCCCGCGCGCCGAGAGGATCTCCGCATCGCGTGCCACGACGGCGCCGACGGGCACGTCTCCCCAGTCGAGGCAGCGCCGCGCAGCGTCCAGCGCGGCCACCATCATGCGACGGTCGAGGTCGGGGTCCGGGTCGATGCCGGGGAGGATAGGCGACTCGAGCTCAGGCGCCGAACGGGATCGCGCTTCGAACGATCTCGGCGGAACCCTCGTAGCCGTGCTCGTAGCGGAACAGCGCGAGCGTCTTCGCGGCCCGGCGGGGGTTCGCCGTCGGGCCCGTGAAGAACCGGTGGATCGGGATCCGGTCGTCAAAGATCCCCGCCGGGTCGGTGACCTTGAGCTCGACATACGACGTCAGGCCGTTCGAACCAGGCCGGAAGTGCACGGGGAGACCCGCCTCTCCGGGGGCCCACGCATGCACGAGCCGCCACTCGCGCTCCTCGGCGAGCGACGGATGCTTGCAGCTCGCGAACGCCGGCGTGAGCTCGGCCAGGACGAAGCCCTCGCACCGGGACACCGCGTCGTCAGGGGCCTCGCCGTCGCCGAGCGCCCCAAAGGCGCCGGCGATCGTCGAGCGGACCAGCTCCTCCTGGGCGGCGCGGTCGTAGATCACCCGCATCAGCGTAAAGCCCGGGGTCGTACGCGCCCGGCGTTCCAGGAACGACGTGTCCAGGCCGATCGCCACCCCGCCTTCGCGCGCGTAGGCGCGCCAGGCCGTGAGCAGGTCGCCCTCATCGCAGAAGCAGGCCGCATAGGCCTCGAGATACGGGCCGTACGGGGTGAGGGCCGCGCGCAGCCGGTTCGCGAGGTCCGCCTGCGCACCTGTCGGGTGGCGCCCCGCCTCCTGGTCCAACACGTGCCTGACCAGGCCGAACGCGTAGAGGATCTCCCCCGAGTCTCCGAAGGACTCCAGGTGGCTCGCCCAGATGCGCCGCGATTCGTCGTCAATGGAACGTCCCGCTGCAGCCGCTCGAGGGTCGCACGGGTTCGGCCGGAGACCTCACCCAGTCGCGCGTCGAGCCAGCCGTCCCTCACGGGCGGCAGCTTACGGGATCGTTATCGAGGAGAGAATGGCGCCGTTGAAGACGTCCCGGTCCAGGCACCCGGGGATCCCCGGCACCTTGCCGCAACTCGTCGTCTGCCACATGGTCCAGCCGTGGCCGCCCCAGTCGAAGGCCGGCAGGACCGGCTCGGCGGTGCCCCAGCTCGCCACGAAGAGGCCGTAGCCCGCGTCCGCGAACGAGGTGGTGTTGCCCATGTGGGTCATCCAGAAGTCCGCGTTGGTGTAGATGAGCGGCTTCACGCCGAGCGTCGACCCCACAGCCTCGAGCCAGGTTCGCGTCCAGATCTGCAGGCCCCGGACCCCGAGGCTTCCGGACGCCTCGAGGTCGAGCACGGGGACGAGGTCACCCGAGGACAGCTTCGACACGAGCACAAACTTCTCCGCCTCGCGCTCGGCGTCGCCCAGGGTGCGGTCGGGCCTGGCGAAGTGGAAGGCGGTGAAGGCGAGGCCGGCGGCGGTCGCCTGCTCGCGCACGGTTGCATAGGCGCGGTCGACCTGCGTGGCTCCCTCGGTCGCTCGTGCGATGACGAATCGGATCCCGGAGGTGGCCGCCGCGCCCCAGGGGATCTGGCGGTTGTGCGAGGACACGTCCACGCCCGCCACGCGGATCACCGGAGTCGGCGAGGGCGATGGGGCGCCCGCGCGCCCGACCAACACGACCCCGCCCGTGATCCCGGCCAGGGCGAGCGTGGCGGCGCCGGCGCCGATGGCGACGCGGATCGGCCGACGCATGCGACCTTCGACCCTACAGGGAGCGGGCGGATCGGGCAGCCCGCGTCAGATGCGAGGCTTCGCCAGGCAGCGCACGCTCAGGGCATCGGCTGAGGAGTCCCCCGAGAGCCCCGCGTCGGCGACCCAGACCCTGACCTGGTCAGATGCCTGCTGGCAGAGGGCGTCCGAAGTAGCGTCGTCCACCGCTTCGCTCTTGGCGACCAACAGGATCAGTGCCTCACTCGACCCCGTCCATGTCACGATCGGCGTCGGGCCGTACCAGCCGGAATGCCCGCCCACCGACCTCTTGAAGGCCACCTGCTGCTCGGTGGGCACCGCGCCCCCGAACGTCACCTGGCACTCGATGTCGAAAGTCACCATCGGGCCGAGATTCTGCGCGAGCGGGTCGTCGGCGTCAACGTCGGCCGAGCGGGCGGGTGGATTCGATGCGACGATGCACCGCGTTCAGGTCCTTCCGTGAGCAGCGCTAGTGTGCAGTCAGCGCGCTCGGATCCCGGAACGAATACGGGATCCGGAAGAACCCGCGGATCGGATCCGCGATCGCCACGTTGTGCGTGATGGGCGTGGGGCGCGCTGGATCCTTCACGTTCAAGGCCAAGAGGACCCCGTCGCCGTTCGCCGAGTCGGTGTTCGGATCGTAGACGCGCACGACCAGGTTCTGCGCGGCGTCGAGCTCGTAACCGTACGCGAGCACCTGATGGTTCCGGCCGAGGTCCGCGGGGTTCGCGGAGCGGACGGTGACGATCCCGAGCGGCGACGGATGGCCCGCGTCGATGTCGGCCTGGATGGACGGCCACTGTTCACCCACCGTCTTCCAGGCGAGCCCGCGGCGCCGCAGGAACCAGAACCCGCCGTCCGCGTCCGGGGTGTTCATCCAGCCGAAGTACTGCAGGACCCCGCTCGGGAGGTGATAGCTCGCGATCAACCGCTGCACGATGTAGTCGTAGAGCGGTGTGCCCTGTGCCGGCTGTGCGTCCCGGATGGGCGGGAGGCGCGCCTCGAAGACGTCGCGGACGAGGAACACCATGCCGCCGCAGAGGCCGTTGCTCGCGTTGCCGATCTTCACGGCGCCGAAACCAGGGACGGACACGACGACGACGGGCTCGTCGGGCCACGCGTTCACGAAGCGCAGGCCGTTCGTGCTCGGGAGAAAGCCCAGTACCGACGGCACGTCGGGCGCAGTGTATAAGCCCGTGTCGCTCAGGAACGCGATCCGTCGTGTCGACCTTTACTCGGGGTGACCAGCATGGACAGTGAGCACAGCCAAGAGCCTGACCAGCGCGAACAGCAGCCCGTCGCGCCCATCGCTCCCCTTGGGGCGGAGGCTCTCTACCGCACCCTGGTGGAGCAGATCCCGGCCGCCACCTACCTCTGGGACGTGAGCCGTGGGGTCGACAACGCAACGCTGTGGGTGAGCTCGCGTCTACGCGAGATCCTCGGGTTCGAGCCCGAGGAGTGGATGGCGGACGCGACCCAGTGGTTCGCGCACGTCCACCCCGAGGACCGCCAGGCGTGCATCGGCGAAACGAAGCGCACGATCGGATCGGGCCAGCCTTTCAAGATGGAGTACCGCATGCTCGCCGCCGACGGGCGCGTCGTGTGGGTCCTGGACCAGGCGACCGCCGTCGGACGCGACGAGCGCGGCCACGTGCTCGTGCACCAGGGAATCCTGCTCGACATCACCGAACGCAAACG
>VAYJ01000104.1 GCA_005888465.1 Actinomycetota bacterium | reverse complement strand
TGGCGCATCACCACCCGGCTTGCATCGCAGGCCAAGCGCTGGGACGTTTCCGCGGAAACGCGTGTGCCCCCCTCGAGGACGGACTGCCCCGGCTGATCGGGATCGGCCAGGACTGGGGCGTCGACATGAACCACCACCTGGTAGCGCTCGCCTCGAATGCCGGGATCGAGGCCGTGGTGCAAGGCCGTCTCCGCGAGCAGGGCCAGGGCATCGGCCTGCTGCTGGCCGACCGGAAACGTTTCCGCGGAAACGCTTCCGAAGTCTGGCACGGTCTTCTCCCGCCTTCGGGCCCGCTGATATAGCGTCTCGCGTGCGGCGGCGAGCGCTTGCATGAGGAGCGCCCCCACCTCCGGCTCGAGCCGCCCCTTCTGGACCACCATGCCGTCTTCGTCCTGATACACGCGCAGGGCGCGGCTCGCGTGCCGGTGCTTCGCCTCCCGCATCTCGGCCCGCCGATCCACGCACCGCCAGCCCCGCACGATCCGCTCGACGTGGGCGGCTGTCCCGGCGCGTCCCACTCCCAGCAGTCGCACTTCGGTCTCCGGCGTGGCCACGCGGGTCAGGGCGCGGACCTTGGCGTAGGACAGCTCCCCGCGGGCCAGCGCCTGGGCCAACAGAGGCAGCGTCCCGAGAGCACGCGCGACGCGCACCCGTTCTCGGGCTGCGCCCAGGTCGAGCCCCACCCGCCAGGAGAGCCAGGCCGCGCAGGAGCGGAAGCCCGTGTTCCAGCCGCCGCGGGCGTCGAAGGCGCGGATCAGCTCGAGCAGGCGCGCGGTGGCGGCATCTAGGTGCGCGGACAGCTCGGCGATCTCGTCGCCGAGCCGGTCCAGCTCCGAGGCGTGATGAGTAGCAGGCGAATGGATCTGCATGGCGAGCCCTCCTTCTGCCGACTCCTGAGGCGACTTTACACCCTAGTTTTCGAGCTCCCAGGGAGGGTCCGGGAGGAGCGATTTTCAGAGGCGGAATGGTTTTTGATCCGGTCCCGCCCGTTTGCGCAGCGGCGGCCGCGCGCGGGCTGCTGGGCCGGCACTTGCCGAGGGCTGCCGCCGCACGACCAAGTCACGATGCCGAGGCTGTCAAGCGGAAAAGCGTACGATCCGGCTTCTTCGGACGATAGCGTCGAAACGAATCAGTCGACGTGTATCAGATTCACTACGCTAGTCGACGACCAGCAGATCGAGCGGGTAGGTCGACAGCAGCTCGGCGCCGGACTCGGTGACGAGAACATTGTCGATGATTCGCGCGCCGAGGCGCTCCTCGGCAGAGAACACGGGTGGCTCGATCGAGACCACCATGCCGGCGCGCAGCACGTCCTTGCTGCCGCCGAACATGTTCAGTGGCTCACCCCACGACGGCGGCACGCCGGCGCCAATCGAATAGCCGGTGGTGTGCAGTCGATAGCCGTCCATGCCCGCCTCGGCGATCACGCGCTTGGCGGCCTCGTGCGGCACGAGGGCGGGGACGCCGTCACGGATCTCCGCGAGGCACGCATCGAAGGCGGCGCGCGCCACGGCGTAGAGGTCGCGCACGCGCTGTGACGGAGGCCCAAGATTGAACTGGCGCCCGATGGTCTTGGTGTAGCGCTTGTACGCCGCGCCGAATTCCACATTCCCGGGATCACCGGGCTGGAGCCTGCGTAGCGTGGGTGCGCCATGCGCGAAGCCGCAGCGCTCGCCGGTGACCAGGTTGATCGCGCTGGCCGGCAGCGAGCTGCCGGAGGCGAGCAGGGTCTGGTAGACGGCCGCCGCGATCTCGAGCTCGCTGCGACCCGGGGCCACGGCTCCGATGCAGGCGGTCATCGCCGCATCCGCGATGCGCGCGGATTCGCGGATCAGCGCGATCTCGCGTGACGACTTCACCTGCTTCAGCTCGTGGATCAGATTGGACGGCTCGGCGACCAGCGCGGCACCGAGAAGCTCCTTCAATCTCGCGTGGTGATGTGGATGCAGATAGTACGGTGGCGTCTCGAGACCCACGCGGGCACGGCGAAGGCCAAACCGGTCGACAAGGGCGCGGAATGCCTCGAGAGGATCCGCGGGCTCGGGGCCGCCCCACCCGATGACCTCATCCGCCAGGGAGTCTTCGACGAGCTCACATCGATCCGACAGGCGCGTGAACATGACCAGGAGGTCGGGCTTCGCCGACAGCAAGAGGCACTGGAATGTCTGATAGCTCTTGGCTTCCGTGCCGATGAGCCAGTGCAGCGACATCGGATGGAGGACGAGCAGCCAGTCCAGCCCTGCCGCGCCGACCGCCTCGCGGGCGCGTGTGTGGCGCGCGGCAAACTCCTCGGCGGGGAAATCGTGCCTGGACATGTTGCTTCCCCCTCACCCTGCCCTCTCCCCCAGGGGGGAGAGGGATGAGAGAAGTGTCAGTCCGCGAAGCGGGGGATGACCTTCTCTCCGACGATCTCGATGGAGCGCATGATCTGGTCGTGCGTCGTGTGGCCGATCTGGAACATGAAGATCATCTGATCGATGCCGGTGGCCGCCCAGCGTTCCACCTGGCGGCACACGCTGTCGGCGTCGCCCCCGATGGCCATCCCCTTGTCGAGGAGGTCGTCGTTCGAATACCCGGCCATGCGGGCCTTGATCTTGGCCACGCCCTCGGACGAGCCGAACCGCACGTGATTCAGCTCGGCGTCGTTGTCGCCATAGTAGAAGCGCGCCGCGGCGCAGCCGACGTCGCGGCCGATGCGATCGTCATCGTGCACGCACCCGATCGCGAAGACCGCGACATGGTTGTTGGGAAACCGTCCCACGAAGCGCGCGGGGTCGGCCGCCTTGATCGCCGCGCGATAGGCCTCGACGTGGGGCTTGACCTCGGCGTGGGTGTAGCGGGTGACCCCGATCACCCCGACGCCGGCCGCCCCGGCCCGCTCGAACGTCTCCAGATTGGAGGCGGCATACCATAGCGGCGGGTGCGGCTGCTGAATGGGCCGGGGCACCACCTGGCGCGCCGGCAGATCGAAGTGCGCGCTCTTGAAGCCGGGGAAACGCTCCTGCTCGAGCATCTGCACCACCGCCTCCAGCGCCTCTCGCCCGATCACGCGGCTGTGTTCTGCGTCGGCGTTGAAGCCGAGCCCCTCCACCACGTAGGCGGCGGTGCCGCGCCCGGCGCCGAACTCGCAGCGGCCGTTGCTGAGGACGTCGAGCGTGGCGACGCGCTCCGCGACCATGAAGGGGTTGTGGCAGGGCATCAGGATCACCGCGAAGCCCAGCCGGATCTTGCGCGTGCGCTGGGACAGCGCGGCCAGAAACATCTCGGGGCTGGCGGAATGGCCGATCTCGGCGAAGAAGTGCTGCTCGGTGAGCCAGAAATACGAGAAGCCGGCGTCCTCGGCCGCGACGACGTGGTCGAGGTTCTGCCAGTAGACCGTCCGCTCGCTGTCCGCGGCCCAGGGCTTCGGGACCTGAAGCTGACTCATCAGGCCGAACTTCATCCCGCGACCCTTCTGGTCGCGCGCGAGCGCAGAGCCATGGCCCATTGTGGCATACGCTCAGTCGATCTCGATGACCACGTTCAGGTGCTTGTCGACGGCGATGCGCGCGTCGGGCCCGGCGACGATGGTCGACTCGCGCTCCTCGATGACAGCAGGGCCGGCAAGCTGGGCGCCCGCGGTGAGCGAGTAGCGGTCGTAGACCGCGCAGGGGGCGAAGCCGGTCTGCGGGAAGTAGACCTGCCGGGTGCCCTTGCGAGGATCGCCTTGCCGGGCGGGCTGGCCGCCGAAGTTGAGCTCGACATTCGGGACGGGGGCAGTCGCGGCCAGCCGCCAGCTCATCGCCTCGATGGGCATGTCCGTGATGCGGCGCTCGAAGAGCTGGGCGTAGGTGGCGAGGAAGCGCTCCTTGAGATCGTCCAGCGAGCCGGGGCCGAGCGGGCCCTCGGGGAGGGGCACGGGAATCTCGAAGCCCTGCCCGACGTAGCGCATGTCGGCCGTGCGCCGCAGCGTCAGCTCTGCCGGGTCGGCGCCGGCTTCGACGAGGAGGGCCCGCGCCTCACCCTCCATCTCCGCGAACAGACCTTGGAGGTGGGGCCAGTCGATGTTCTCCAGGCGCGAGACGTAGCTGCGGACCAGGTCCGTGGACGGCGCCGCCACCAGCATGCCGAGGGCGGAGGTGACGCCCGCGCCGAACGGGCAGATGATCCGGTGGAGCTTGAGTAGCCGGGCGAGCCCGTAGGCATGCACGGGGCCGGCGCCCCCGAAGGCGATCAAGGCGAAGCGGCGCGGGTCCTGTCCCTTCTCGGCGGCGTGCATGCGAGTGGCCGCCGCCATGTTCTCGTTGACCACATGATGGATGCCGACCGCGGCCGCCGCCACGTCGAGCCCTAGGGGACGGGCGATGTGCTCCTCGATCGATCGCTCGCCGGCGGCGCGATCGAGCGTCATCTCGCCGCCGAGGAAGTAATCGGGCGAGAGGTAGCCCAGCACGAGGTCGGCGTCGGTCACGGTGGGCAGCGTGCCGCCGCGCCCGTAGCCGACGGGCCCGGGCTCGGAGCCCGCGCTCTGAGGTCCCACCTTGAGCAGGCCCATGGCGTCGACGCGCGCGATCGAGCCGCCGCCCGCGCCGATCTCGATCATGTCGACCACCGGCACCTTGAGGGGCAGCCCCGAGCCCTTGCGGAAGCGCCGCACGCGCCCCGCTTCCAGCTCGTGCACGCGGCTGGGCCAGCCCCGATCGACGAGGCACATCTTGGCGGTGGTGCCCCCCATGTCGAACGAGATGAGGCTCGCGGTGTTCGTCAGGAGGCCGTAGTAGCCGGCCGCCATCGCGCCCGCGGCGGGGCCCGACTCGATCAGCTGGATGGGGAATGCCCGGGCCGCGCGCACCGTGGTGATGCCGCCGTTGGAGAGCATGACGTAGAGCTTGCCGGGCAGCCGCATCGCCTGCAGCCCGTCTTGGAGACCAGCGAGATAGCGCGCGATCCGGGGCTGGACGTAGGCGTTGGCGCACGTGGTGCTGGCCCGCTGATACTCGCGGATCTCCGGAGCGACCTCGGACGAGATGCTGATGGGGATGTCCGGGCACTCCCGCTCGAGGATTCGCTTCGCGAGGCGCTCGTGCTCCGGGTTGCGGTAGGCATGCATGAAGCAGACGGCGATCGCCTCGACGCCCTCGGCCACCAGCTCCGCGGCCACCGTGCGCAGCTCGGCCTCGTCGAGGGGCAGCACGATCTGGCCCGCGGCGTCGATCCGCTCGCTGACCTCGCGCCGCAACGGCCTGGCCACGAGCGGGCGCGGCGGCTCGAGCTGCAGATCGTAGAGGTCGTAGCGGATCTCGCGGCCCATCTCGAGCGAGTCGCGAAAGCCGCGCGTGGTCACATAACCGACCCTTGCGCCGCTGCGCTCGATGATCGTGTTGGCCACGAGCGTCGTGCCGTGCACCAGGCTGTGCAGCTGGTCGGGATCGGTGCCGGCCTCCCGCAGCAGGCGCGCGAGGCCGGCAAAGATCGCCTCGCTCGGGTCGTGGGACGTGGTGAGCCGCTTGCCCGTGTAGATCAGGTCGCGCAGCTCGTCGACCAGGACGAAGTCGGTGAAGGTGCCGCCGACGTCGATGCCGACGCGGATCCGCTTGCGTGTCACGAGGCCTCGACGCCGTAGTCGCGCCGGGCCGCGTCGGCCGACACGTAGCCCATCCGGACGTCCTCGCGCGCCGTCTCGAGATCGCGAGCGCGGGGATCGCCGTAGCCGCCGCCGCCCGCGAAGCGCATGATCAGGCGGTCGCCGGGCTTGATGCTGCTGCGCGATTTTGGATGGGGCCGGGTTCCGTCGCGCAGGAAGATCTCCACCGTCGTCCCGTCCTTGCCCCCGAACAGGCCGCGGGGCGCATGCTTCTGGCGATCGGACAGGAGCGAGAGGCGCAGCGGCTCCGTCGATG
>VAYJ01000103.1 GCA_005888465.1 Actinomycetota bacterium | reverse complement strand
CCGGCCTCGTCGAACCGGCCGGACCGGTAGGCGACCCGCCCCAGCTGGCTCGTCGCCAGGCCGATGCCCGACCGCAGCCCCTCGCCCCTCCATACGCGCAGGACCGCTTTGAGCATCGGTTCGGCGGCCTGCTGATCGCCCTGGTCGGAGAGGATCTCTGCGATGTTGAACGTCCCGCCCGCGGCCTCCACCGGGTCGCCGGTCATCTCCCGCGCCTCGCGGCCCCGCTCGTAGAGCGCGCGCGCGTCGTCCCAGCGCCCCTCGTAGTAGGCCCAGACACCCATGTTGTTGCTCACCACTGCTTGGCCGCCGAGGTTGCCCAGCTCCTCGTAGATGGCGAGGGCGAGCGGCGAGTACCGCGCCTCCTCGGACCGGCCGACCTGGACCAATCCCCAGTCCAGCACGTAGTAGGCGTGGGCGAGGGCGTCTCGGTCTTGCGCGGCCTGGGCCTGCTCGATCGCGCGGCGGCACCAGGTGATCGCCTCCTCGTGACGACCCTGCTGCTGGCGAACCGCGGCGTACCACACCGAAAGCTGCGCCCGGAGCGAGGCCGCGGCATCGCCGGGGACGCCCTCGAGCACGCGGGTCGCGCGGCTCACCAGCCCGAGGGCCTGCGGATACCGCCCCAAGCGCTCCGGGATCCAGGCCTGCTTCAGCAACAGGTTCGCCCTGGCGGTGGGATCGCCCCTCAGCCGCCGGGCCTCCCGGTACGCACGCGCTGCTTCCTCGAACATCCCGGCTCGGTTCCGCACGTCGCCCAGCGCCTCGGTGACATGAGCGACTGCAGCGACGGGGACCTCGGGCACACGCCGGCCCGCCTCCAGCGCCCGGCGGTAGAAGTCGGCCGCCTCGACGTTCGCGTACTTGTCCCGGGCACGGTCGCCGGCCAGACGGGAGTACCGCCAGGCCCTGTCGTAGCGCTGGGCGTGGAAGAAGTGCAGCGACAGGAGCTCCGCCTGGTCCTCGGGCCGATCGCCCGCCCGCTGCTCGATCGCCTCGCCGACGCGGCCGTGCAGGCTTCGCCGGCGACGGTACGCAAGCCCTTCGTAGGCGGCGTCCCGGATCAGCGCGTGCTGGAACTGCAGCTGCCGCGGACCCTCTCTTCGAAGGAAGTTCGCCAGCCGCCGGAGCGGGGTCCTCCCCGAGAGGCGCTCGCCCTCCAGCACCTCCCGAAGGAGCTCCGTCTCGAAGCTCATCCCGAGGACCGACGCGTACCGAAGGACCGTCCGGTCGCCGGGGGCCAGGCGGTCGATCTGCGCCGCCACCAAGCCCTCGATCGAGCCCGGAAGCCCCTCCACGCTCCCCGTGCTGCGGGCGGCCAGCAGGAGCTCCTTGAGGAACAGCGGGTTGCCGCCCGCCCGCTTCGCCAACCCGGCGAGCTCGTTGCGGGACAGCGAAACGTCCTCGCTGGAGCCCGCCAGCAGAGCGGCAGCGTCGGTCGCGCTGAGCGGCTCCGGGCGCAAGGAGACCGTCGCGTGGCCGGACGCGATGAACCCCGCATCCGCCTCACGCCGGGTGATCAGGATGAGCCACGGCGCCCGCTCGGCGGCGGCCGCCAGACGATGCAGCAGCTCCGCCGACGCGTCGTCCATCCAGTGGACGTCCTCGAACACGAACAGCGTCGGGTTCGGCAGCACCCACGACAGGAACTCGGCGGTCACCTGTTCGACACGAGCCTTCCGGAACTGCTCCTCCAGCTGCGCGGTCTGCGACGTGGGCTCCATCCAGAAGTCCATGGGGATGCCCAGCAGGGGAAGCCACGGCACGAGCTCGGGCGCGTTCGGCTCGATGCGCGCCAGAAGCTGCCCGGCTACCTCAGCCGGGTCCGTTCCGTCCGCGACGCCGAGGAGATCCCGCAGCAGGAGCCGAATCGGAAAGTACGGCGTCGAGGACTCGTACTCCTGGCAGGGAACCGTGAGCACGGTGACCCCGGTCGCCCGGGCACGGAGCTCGTCCACGAGCCGCGACTTCCCGATCCCCGGCTCGCCGATCAACTCCACGAGCATGCCCCGGCGAGCGCGGGCCGCGTCAAGAGCCTCCTGCAGGAAGGCCATCTCCCGTTCCCGCCCGACGAGCGGGGTCTCGCCGTGCGCCACGCCCCGCGATCCGGCGATCGCCCCGACGCTCATGGCCTGGACCGGCTCCCGTTTGCCCTTCACGTGGAAGGGCTCGAGCGCCTCGGTCTCGAACGTCGTCCCGGATCGTGAGAGCACCGCGTCCGTGGCCAGGATCTGCCCGCGCCCTGCCGCCGCCATGAGCCGCGCGGCCAGGTTCACGGCGTCGCCCTTCACCGAGTAGGTGCGGCGGTACGGCGGTCCGAAGCCCGCGGCGAAGACGTACCCGCCGTTCACGCCGATCCGCATAGGCAGGATCCCGCGCGTATCCATGACGGTCCGCGCGGTTCGGAGCATCCGCTCCTCGCCGCTCCCGACGCTCGTGGGAGCGCCCGCCACCAGAAGGACCTTGCCCCCGTTCGCGTTGATGTCGGTGAGGAAGAACGTCACCCCGTGCCGGTTGGCGGCAACCTGGACGTTGCTGATGCACTCGTCGACCGCGTCCGCGACCGCTCCGGGTCCGGACTGCCCGAGGATGGCGTCGGTCCCGGAGAACTCGATGAACGCAACGGAGATGTACCGGTGCTCCGGCTCGGGGGACCCCTGGAGCAGGTACTCCCGGATCCCGATCGGCAGGCACGCGGCGAGGTCCACGCCGGTGGCGTCGGCCTCTGGAGCGAACCCCACACGCTCGCCGTCCGGCGCTCCGGCCAGCAGGAACGCCTCTTCCTTGGGCTCGCCGACCACGCTGGGTTCGAGCAGGGCCGCCGTCGCGGGGCTGATCGCGACCTCGCCCGCCGCGGCGATGGACTCCATCCGGGCGGTCGTGGTCGCCCCGGGCCCCGCGATGACCAGCTCGTGGTGGAGGTCACCCGCCAGGAAGAAGTGGAAGGTCCCGCTGTGGATCCCGACCGACATACGGAGCCGGACCACGCCGGCCGAGGTCCGCAGCCGACCGATGCGACGGATCGTTCGCTGCATGCCCATCGCCGCCTGGCACGCCCGCGCGGCGTGGTCGTCCCCGTCGAAGAGGAGCAGGACGGCGTCCCCGCCCCACTTGATCAGACCGGCCCCGTCCTCGTAGGCGACGGAGAGCAGCTCCTCGAAGACGGCGTTGAGGATGTCGTCGAGCTCCTCGGCCCCCACCTTTCCCTTGACCGCGAGCCGCTCCGTGAGCGTGGTGAACCCGGAGATGTCCACGAACGCCAGCGACCCCTCGACCTCCTTGAAGGGCTCGAGTGGGCTCTCGCGCAGCCAGTCGATCAGCAGGCGGGGAACGAAGGGCTTGAGCAGCTCAGCCGATCGGTCTTTGGGACGCGGCCGACGCCGCGGGGTCGCCATCACGCGGGCCATGCGGGGGATTCTAGCTGCGGTCTCGGGTACCGACGGGGGCGTCGTGGACAGGGTCAGGGAACGGTCGAGAAGCCCGCCCTCTCGAAGTCGCGGTCGAAGGCGAAGGCCAGCAGGATCCCACGGTAGCGCATGAGCTCGAAGCTCGCCCAGTCGACCAGCGAGAGGCCTCGCCTCGCCCCGGCGAGGAAGGCGCTCGCGGCTGCCCGATGCAGAGGCTCGTCGACGAAGGCGACGTCGAGCACGGGGATGAGATCCTCGAGGAGCGCCTGGACCCCTTCCGCTCCGATCCGGCGATGCACGAGAGCCGCGGTCTCGACCACCACGTAGTTGTGGGTCATCAGCGTCGCTCCGTCGGCCCGGGCCGGACCGGAGAACCAGGCCGATGCCCGCTCGTGGTTCTCGTCCCCGGCGTCGAGGAGCGCGTACAGGGCCGAGGTGTCGACGAACGTGATCACTTAGGAGAACGCGTCCGGGAGGTACCGATCGTGCTCGGCGCTCACATCGGTCTCACCAGACCGGAACCTCCCCACCGCGGAGAGCGCCCGCTCCCACCTGGCGGGTGTGTCGTCGAGGGTCAGCTCGTTCGCGATCGCCGCGCGGATGAGCGACGCGACGGAGACACCCCGCTCGGCGGCCCGCCGCTTCAGCTCGCGAGCCTGCTCCTCGGTGAGCTGGATCTGCGTCCGAATCATGTACGCATGATAAAGAATCTGACGACATGATGTCATCAGCTCGGGCGGGGCTCAGCCAACGAGCGCGAAGACCTGCCAGTCCTCGGGGACGCCCTTCAGCCGGTGCGTGCCCCGGTCGGTGAAGACCAGGCCCGAGCCGGCGACCAGGTCCTACCATGCGCGAGACCAGGACCTCCCCGGGAGAACGAAGCGAGCCTAAGGATATCCGAAGGGTAGAACGCGCCTCCGACACGGCTCGCATATCCTCCCGCGTGTGACCGTGACCTTCGGCTTCGACGGGCTCCCCGGTGACGCCGACTATGCATCCGGCCGAACCTTCATGGACGCGTGGAAGCGCGCCACCGACCTCGGCGGCGACCCCTTCACCACGATCTGGGTGAGCGACCACCTCCAGCAGGGCGGGGATGCCCGCTACGAGGCGATCAGCCGGATCAGCTACCTCGCCGCCTCGTTCCCCAGCCACACCGTCGGCACCTTGGTCATCGGGCAGGGATACCGCAACCCGGCGCTCCTCGCGAAGGCGGCCGCCACGGCCCACTACCTCTCGGGCGGCCGCGTGATCCTCGGGATCGGCGCCGGGTGGCACGAGGAGGAGCACCGCGCGTACGGGTACGGCTTCCCGTCACCGCGGACGCGGGTCGAACAGCTCGAGGAGGCGATCCAGATCCTCAAGGGGATGTGGCAGGGCGGACCGTTCTCGTTCCAGGGCCGTCACTACGAGGTCACCGACGCCTACTGCATCCCGACGCCGGACCCGCCGATCGAGCTGCTCGTCGGGACGAACGGTACGAAGGCGCTCAAGATTGCGGCCACATACGCGGACGCGTGGAACTGGGACGCGCCCATGCAGGCGTACGGACCGCCCCTCGAGAAGCTCAAGGAGCACTGCCGAGCCATAGGCCGCGACCCGAAGGAGATCCGCCTGACCGCCTCGGTCGACCTGGACCCTCCCGACGACCCCACCCAATTCGACGCCTCCCGCCCGGTGGCGTACCTGACCAGCTACCGGGTCGGCCCGACGGCCGAGGCCGCGATCGAGCAGCTCGCACCCATGGTCGATGAGGGGGTCGACCACTTCATGATCGGAGCGTCGACGTTCGATACCCTCGAGCGCTTCGCGAACGAGGTCGCCCCCGAGCTCGCCAAGGAGCGATAGCCATGTGCTACGACGCCACCGCCCGACCGCCGATCCCGCCGGTCATGGGAGGCGCCGTCCCGCTTGGCGAGGAGCACGTCCTCACCGCCGAGGACGGCAACCAGTTCGCCGCCTACTCCGCGCAGACCAGCCCAACAGGCGGCCCGGGGATCGTGATCCTCCCGGACGTCCGCGGGCTGCACCCCTTCTACCAGGAGCTGGCCCGGCGCTTCGCACAGACTGGGGTCCACGCGACGGCCATCGACTACTTCGGTCGGACCGCCGGCGTCGGCCAGGGCCCCGAGAGGGGCGAGGACTTCGAGTACATGCCCCACGTCCGCCAGACGACCCCGGACACGATCGCGATGGACGCGGCAGCTGCCGTCACCTACCTGCGCCAACGCGCAGACCGGATCTACACGGTCGGGTTTTGCTTCGGCGGGCGAAACTCGTTCAACCAGGCGGCCCGGAAGCACGGCCTCTCAGGGGTGATCGGCTTCTACGGCCGCGTCGACGCCCCGACCCGCCTGGCCAACGGATACGAATGCCCGGTCCTGGGGCTATTCGGCGGCGCCGACCGGGGAATCACGAAGGAGCATGTGGATGGCTTCCAACAAGCCCTGGACGAGGCGGGCGTGAGAAACGAGCTGGTGACGTACGAGGGGGCTCCCCACTCGTTCTTCGACCGAGCGTACGAGCAGTACGCCGACGCCTGCGCCGATGCGTGGCGAAGGATCCTAGCCTTCGTCGAGACCTGATCGACGAGTCCGTGGAAGAACCACCATTGGCTGACACGCCGGCCAGTGTGGTGCCCAGCTCGTCGGCAGCCGCCAAGGTCCCCGGAGCAGCGTCCATGGAGACTCCCGAGTGCTAGGGTTCTGTCTCCGCAGACAGGGGTCCCGTGGCGAAGCAGAAGCACGACAGCGGCCGCAAGAAGCTCGACCAGCGACGGTCGAAGGAAAAGAAGGAGTCCGGCGGCAGGGGTGGCGGCGGCGCGTCGGGCAAGGGCAGCAGCAAGGGGAAGCGGTAGCTCGGCCGATTCCTTCGGAGCGGCTGCGTGAACCGCTCCCGGGGGTCAGCCGCCTGTCGACGCGGCCCCGGCGGGGGCCGTAGAGGGCAGCCTGCGCCATGACCTTCGGGACGTTTGTTGCGCTCGGCCGGCCCTTCGGTTCACGGTCACGGCGCCGCTGTTCAGCTTCTGAGCGCACCGATCCCTCGAACCATCGCGAGGAGTGGGCTCCTCGGAGCTCAGGAACATAGGTCGTCCGCGCAGGCACGAGAAAGGAACTCCCATGGCACAAGAGATGGAAGTGGCGCCGATGTCAGAGCTCACCCCGGGCACGGTCATCGGAGCCGGCCGTTACGCGGTGGGAAACGCAAACGGGGAGCTGTTCGCCGTCACGCGGCGGTGCCGGCACCTGTACGCCGATCTCGCCAACGGCCGCGTCGACAAGGACGGTTGCCTTGTCTGTCCTTGGCACGGGTCCAAGTACGACGTCAAGACGGGAAGGATGGTCCGCGGCCCGCAGGGCATCTTCGCCAAGATCCCCGGTTTGGACGCCGCCACCATCGCCCTGACCCGGGTGCTGCCGCTCGGGCGCGGCGAGGTGACGGTGCGAGGCGGGACCGTATACGTCAAGTAGCGCCATGCTCGGGCCGAGGCGCCGCCCCGGCCCCAGCCAGGCTCGATATGCGAACTACTTGTGACCCACGACCGAGCACCGGTAGAACTCCTCGGTGTCGGTGAGAGTGATCTCCCCAGAGGCCGCCGCAGCCAAGACGTCGGTGTCTGAGGTCAACTGCACGGGGGTGAAGCCCGGGTTGAACGTGATCTGGACCTCTTCCCAGATGGGGTTGAACCCATCTCCCTGGATGGCGTCCAAGACCGAGACGAAGCTCAGGCCTGCGGCCTCGCACGAGTCGCACTGGTAGATCACGTTGAAGGACGGGTTGTGATGCAGATCGGGCTTGAGCAGCTTGAAGTTGATCGTGAACAGCTCTGCGTCGTAGTAGGCGGGCATGTCCCCACCCTTGCCGTTGGGGTTCGACGCAAAGGACTGGGTCGCCGACCCCAGGACCATCGCGACCGCCAGAAGGGCCGCCGCAGGGATGATTCGCCTCATGACCTCGACCTCCTTGCGCCAGTGGAGGGAGCGGAGAATCCGCCGGGTGCCGGACTCCACCGACAAAGGCAGTACGAGCCAGGTAGGGGAGGAGTTTTCCGCGCCAGTACGGAACCTGACCTCCGCCACGGCATGCTGTCCGAAGTTATCTACAGGGCGGCATATTGCGAGTTCAGGATATTTCGGACGGTATGCCGAACCAGACCTGGGTCACACCGTGCCTAACCGTTGGACCGCGCCAGGGTAAACGATCCCCGATCAGAAGGGCCACGCCGGCGACCAATGCGCCGAGTCCTCGCTTGGAGCGGTGGCCCCTCAGGCGAGCGATCTTGACGCGAAACCTACAGCCTCGAACCGATTTTCGCTGAGCGTCGGGGAGTCCCTAGAGGGCTCGATCGGACTTGGCGGCGAAGACGAAGTCGCTCTCGGTGAGGCCGTTGATCTTGTGGGTCCAGATCGTCAGCCGGACCTTCCCCCAGGCGAGATAGATGTCGGGGTGGTGGCCCTGCTCCTCGGCGAGCTGCCCGACACGGTAGGTGAAGTCGAGGGCCTCGCGGAAGTTCGTGAAGCGGAACTCCTTGTCGAGGTGGTGCTCGTCCACGACTCGCCAGTCGTTGCCGAGCTGGGCGAGCAGGTCGTCGAGCTCGGGACCGTGGAGGGGCAACGTTCCACCCTTGCAGGGCACGCACTCACGCATGGCCAGGTCGGTCATCGGTCTCATGGTCCGCCGCAATGGGCCGGCGGTCAACTGCGGTTCGAGCGGGGCCCCCTGTTTCGCAGTCAGTTGGCGCTCAGCCGAACGCGTGCCAGGGCGGCTACGGCGGCGGGGTCTTGGTGACGGGCCCCACGTGGACCCGGACCGGATCGAGACATCCGGATGAGGCCAGCTCCACCGGGACCCGGCTACCCGGGAGCGTCACCTTGACCCGGTCGAACGGCAGGCACAGGCCGGCGGGCCCTGAGACGTCGCCCCAGTCGCTCACGAAGTACATCGGGTGCCCGGGGAGCACCACGATCCGCGTCGGGGGATAGTCGACGTTCGCGAACCCCTGTCCCTGGATCACGTGTACGTGCAGCCACCCGCTCGAGGTGTGGAAGTCCATGCCCGGATAGCCGTACGAACGGCATGGGGTCCGGGACGTGTTCGTGATCCGCCACGTCGTGCTGATCGTTCCCGCGCCTCCCGTCTGGGACACCACGGTCACGACGGCCGTCTGGTCCGAGCAGAGGGCGATTCCCGCAGCGCTGGGGGAAGGGCTGGGCGTCGCCGGCGACGGTGTCACGCTCACACTCGGAACGGGCGAGGGGGCGGGAGGAACGGAGCTGCTGGCGGGCCGCGAGCCACCCAGCCCGAACGCCCGTGAGAGCCCGTACGTGCCGCCGGCCACCCCCGCCAGGACCGCGACGACGAGCGCCACCGTCTGGGCGCGGTGCAGCACCCGGAGATGCCTCTTGCGTTCCCCAACCCGCTCCACGATCTGAGCCGGATCCGGACGCTCCATCAACCGGTCAAGGCCATCCTTGATCTTCCGCTCAAGCTCGGGCATCGAGCGTCACCCCTTCCGTCAGGTCATCGATCCTCAGGGCCGGACCGAGGATCTGCCTCGCCCGGTGCAGCGTGGACTTGACCGTCCCTTCGCTGACACCGAGGGCTCTGCCCGTCTCTGCCATGGTCATCCCCAGGTAGTAGTGGAGAACGGTCGCGTCCCGCTGGATCTTGGTGAGCCGGGCCAGCGCCCGCACCACTTCCACGCGGTCATCGCTCGTGCCCGGCCACGGGTCGCTCTCCGGCCCGAGCGCCGCTCGACCCCGCCGTTCCGCGAGCACCCGTCGAAACCAGCTCCTCAGGCTGTTCCTGGCGACGACGGTCACCCACGCCGCCAACTCCTCGATGCGCTCTCCTCGCTCCGAGCGCTCCCACGCCTTGGCGAGGGCCCCCTGGGCGGCGTCCTCGGCAGCGGGACGGCTGCCGCACATCACCGACAGGCCGGTCACGATTCGCGGGTAGTCCTCGATCACGAAGGCCCGGATCGCACCCTCGGTCAGTCGGGTGGGGGAGTCCACGGCGGCCTCAACCCCTCCCGTTGTCGATCCGATCGTCTGCACGCTCGCCCCGCGATCTCTCGCTGTCGCCCATGGGACGCCCCAGCCCCGGATTCGGTTGGCTCGGAGGTTCTCGCGCGCTGACGATTTATCGCGCGACGACAAATGATGCGTCGAGCTGGTCCAGCCGCTCGAGCCACGGCGCGGCCCGCAACTGCTCGAACGTCGCGCGGGCCTGCTCGAGCATCGACCCCGCCTCGCCCGCTCGGTCCTGCGACGTCAGCCACTCGGCGTGCTCCAGCAGCGTCACCGCGCGGACGAAGGGCATCGAGAGCTCCTCGAACTGCCGGGCGGCGGCTTCGAATCCGGGTTCGACCCCTTCAGTGTCGCCTCGCGCCGCCGCGAGCCGGGCCCCGAATCGTGCGCCCTGGGCCTGCACGAAGGGCGTGAGCTCGCCTGGCCGGAGCCCCTCGATCACCCCGAGGAGCTCCTCCACCTTGCCGAGATCCCGGAGCGCGAACGCCGCCTCGACCGCCTCGGTGAGCGCCTCCTTGACGATGCCGGCCCGGATCCCGAGCTGGGTCCGCGCGGCGAACGCCTCCTCGGCCGCGGCCAATGCCTCCGCCATCTTGCCCTCGGCGCGGAGCAGTGGGGCCCGGGCGAGCCGGACGACCGCTCGAGCCTGCACGTCCTGTGACGCCTCCAGGTCCGCCATGGCCGCGAGCAACTCGCGTGCGCGATCGAGCTCTCCACGATGTACGAACAGCGGCACGAGGCTGCTGAGACCCGTCAGGACGATGTCGACGACCTCGTCGTGCAGATCAATGCGGTCGAGGCGCGCGACGGCCTCGTCCCACCGTCCGAGGTAGATCAACTCGCCGGTATCGCCCGATAGGTAGGAGGCTTCCCACAAGTGGTCCCCCGTGCGGCGGGCGAGCTCGAGTCCCTGGCGGCCGAGCTCGAGCACTTCCTCCAACCGGTCCACCTGGCCCGCGGCAGCTGCCAGGTTGTTGTACGCGCGCATCGCCGCGGCGGCCAGGTCGTGCTCGAGCGCGATCTCCAGTGCGCGTCGCAGGAGGATCATGCCCTCCTCGAACCGGCCCTTCGTCGCGAGGATCAGCCCCTTCGTGTTCATCGCCTGGGACAGGACCTCCGGCAGGCGAAGCCCCTCAGCGATGTCGAGGGCGAACTCGATGTGCTCGAGCCCCTCGTCGGTCCGCCCCATGAAGTACACGAGCCGCCCGAGCTGCGCTGCGAGCCAGGCGACGTCCGCGTCCTGCTCCTCCTGCGACAGGACGGCGTAGGCAGCCTCCATCCGCTCCACGGCCTCCTCGATGTGGCCCGACTGCCACACGATCTCGGCGAGGGCGGCCGAGACCCTCGCCGCCGGATGCGTGAGGCCGATCGACTCGAAGCCCGCGATCGCCTCCTCGTCGTGCGCGGTCGCCGCCGCGGCATGACCCGCGGTCCACGCCATCCTGCCGGCTCGCTCATGGAGCTCGGCTCGCCGGAGCGGATCGCCGGTGAGCTCGATCGCCTGCTCGAAGTAGTGCAGTGCCTCCTCGCTCGCGGCGAGCGAGGCCGCGCGCTCCCCGGCCCGGGCGAGCAGCTCCCGCGCCTTGTCCTTGATGCCGCCCGCGTCCTCCGCGTCCGGGACGGCGTCGAAGGCGGACAGGTAGTGCGCCGCCAGGACCTCGACGAGCTCGTCCTCGTCGGCCGCCCACGTCCGTTCGATGAAGGCCGCCGCGGCCAGATGCTTGGCCTTGCGCTCCTTCTTCGAGATCGTTTCGTACGCAATCTTCTTCACGAGGTCCTGCAGGAAGCCGTACTGACCACGCTCCGGCGATCGCGGATCCGCCTGGACCGTGAGGATCTCCTTGCGGACGAGCCCCGCCAGAATGGGCTCGACCTCGCTCTCGCTGATGCCCCCGACCTCGGCCACGGCATGCTTGAAGAAGGTCTTCCCGAAGACGGCGCCGTCCTGGGCCACCTCCAGGGACTCGATCGGCCCGGTGGGGCGGTAGACGTTCCCCTCCCGCGCGAGCAGCCCGCGGTCCAGGAGCATCCGGACGGTCTCGACCGCATACAGGGGCACCCCCTCCGCGCGCGAGAGGATCCGCTCCTCGATCTCGGCCGGCAGGCCCGGCACCAGTCCCGCGATCAACTCGTGCATCGCCTCGGGCCGCAGCGGTTCCAGGTAGAGCGAGGTGAAGTTGCGCTTGCCCGAGCCCCAGTTCGGCCGGCGATCGGCGAACTCCGGGCGCGCCAAGGTCACGATGTAGAGGGGGAAGTTGCGCGACCACTCCAGCAAGTACTCGATGAAGTCCAGCAGGGACGGGTCGGCCCACTGCATGTCCTCGAACACCAGGATGGTCGGCAGGGTGCTCGCGAGCCGCTCGAAGAACAGTCGCCAGGCGGCGAACAGGTCCTCCCGATCCGCGGCCGTCCGGTCCTCGAGGCCGAGCAGATGGGCGAGGCGCGGCTCGATCCAGCGCTGCTCGTCGGCGTCGGGCACGTTCTCGCGAACGGTCGCGCGGAGCTTCTCGAGCGCCGACCTCGGCTCCTCGTCCTCGGCGATCCGCGCGCGCATCCGCACCATCTCGGCGAGCGCCCAGTAGGTGACGCCCTCACCGTAGGAGAGGCAACGGCCGCGATGCCAGAACGCGTCGTCGACCAGGCCGTCGAAGTACTTGTAGAACTCCCAGACCAGCCGCGACTTCCCGATACCGGCGATCCCGATCACGGACAAAAGATGCGCCTTCTTCTCGTCGGTCGATGCGTGGTACAGGTCCTTGGCCATCCGCAGCTCGCGATCGCGGCCGACGAACGGCGCCTCCAGGCCCTGCGCCTTGAGCGTGCCCCGAACCCCGGCAATCAGGCGGAGCGCCCGCCACAGGGGCACGAGTCCCGACTTCCCCTTGAGCTCGAAGCTCCCCGCGTCCTCGTAGGCGATCGTCCCCTCCGTCGCGCGATGGGTCGCCTCGCCGACGAAGACACCGCCGGGGGGCGCGGACGATTGGATCCGCGAGGCCGTGTTCACGATGTCGCCGGCCACCATGCCCTCGCCGCTCGCGGCCAGGTTCACGGCCGCCTCGCCGGTCAGCACACCGGCTCGGGCTCGCAGATCGGGGGCGCCCACCTCGGCCCCGAGCTCGGCGACGGCGTTTGTGAGATCGAGCGCGGCGCGCACGGCTCGCTCGGCGTCGTCCTCGGTCGCCACCGGCGTTCCCCAGACCGCCATCACCGCATCGCCGATGAACTTCTCGATCGTGCCGCCGTACCGGGTGATCAGCCTGCGGCAGGTCTCGAAGTACCGGGTCAGGAGCTCCCTGACCTCCTCGGAGTCGCGCGACTCGGAGAGCGTGGTGAACCCGACCAGGTCGGCGAACAGCACCGAGACTAGCCGGCGCTCGGCGGCGGGGGATCCGCGTTGAGGGACGGCCGTCCGGGCGACAGGGGAGGGCTCACCGGCCAGCGGCGACCCGCACTCACCGCAGAACTTCTCTCCAGGCTCGTTCGCGGCCCCGCACGCGGCGCAGGCCACGGCCAGAAGGGCTCCGCACTCGGCGCAGAACTTGCGCCCCTCCCGGTTATGGCTGCCGCAGGCAGAGCAGGTCATCGGGGCCGAACCTTGCAGGTCACGCGGGCCAAATCGATTCCTCTCGCGCTGCCGACTGCGAAGGGTAGCATGCGGCTCGAGGCTCCCTCTGGGCGGCCGCGTACTTCGGGGGGGGCGCGTCTCATCGTGACTACGGGGCGGCGTCCACGGTCACCCAGACTGCTCCGTCGCCGACCGCCACGCCGTCGGGGCTGAACCCGATCTTGATGGTTCTCACGACGTGGGGCGTTCCCTTGGGGTCGATCTGAGCAACGGTCCCGTCGAGGCTGTTGGCCACCCAGACCCCTTCCGCTCCTGCGGCGATTCCTGTCGGCGCGTTTCCCACGTGCTCGATGGTGACGCCTTCGCTTGTCTGCGCGTCGATCCTAGTCACCGAGTCGTTATCAGTGTTCGTGACCCACACGAACCCTGCGCCAAACGCGACCTCATTCGGATGGCCACCCAACACGGGAGTCCCCGTCCCGACGATCTGGTTCGTCGTCGCGTCGATCCGTAGCACCCTCGATCCCAGCTTGTCGGCGACCCACACCGACCCCTGCCCAACGGCGATCCCGCTGGGCGCCGCCCCTGGCGGGAGCTCGATGATCCGCTGGGATCCCGTCGTCGGATCGATCCTCGTGACCGTCCCGTTGACGTCGTTCGCCACCCAGATCGAGTCCTCTCCGTACGCCACGGCCTTCGCCCCCACGCCGATGTCCATCGGCCTTGCAAGGTTGGTTGCCGGGTCGATCTGCGACAGGGTGCCCTCGAAGCCGCTGGTCACCCACGCGAATCCGCCCCCGACGGCCATGCCGGTCGGATTTCCGTTCAGGCCGCCAAACCCGGAGCCTGCTGCATTCGTCGTGGGGTCGATCCGCTGGATCGTGCGGTCAGCCGAGTTGGCGACCCAGACCGATCGCTCTCCGAACGCGATATCGATCGGCTGAGTGCCCACGCTGGCTCCGCCCACCACCCTGCCGGTGGCGGCATCGATCTTCACCACCGTGTTGGGGGCCGGCTCGAAGGCTGCAGCTCTGCCCTGGCCCCGGGTCGCAACCAGGACCACCGCACCGACGATCAGCGCAACGGCGATCGCGGCCGCGACGAGAACGGCCGGCGAGATGCGCCGGACCGCGGCCTCCGGCCTGGCCACCGTCTCGGGCGGCGGTTCGGCGGCTTCCATCTCCACTCCGAACAGGTGCCACTGCGCCGGAACGCCCTTCAGCTCCTGGAGCCCTCGATCCTCGAACGTGATATCCGATCCCGACATCAGGTCGCGCACCGTGCTCGAGACCAGCACTTCCCCCGGCGCGGCCTTGGACATCACCCTCGACCCGATGTGAACGGCAATGCCGCCCACCTTTGGCCCGATGA
>VAYJ01000138.1 GCA_005888465.1 Actinomycetota bacterium | reverse complement strand
CACGAAGAGCGCCGTCTGACGATAAAAATTCCAGGGATCGAGCACCCAGAGGAAGAGCACGATCCGCGTGTAGAGATCCTCGGTGCCGTACATGGCATTGGCCAGTCGCGTGCCCACGATGTGGGAGACCAGCAAGGGCGGCACGGCCAGCCCGAAGACGATCTGCGTCGCCTCCCACACGGGCATGCGCAGTGTCCGGCGCCGGTAGAGCAGCCAGAGGGCGAGTAGCCAGTGCACGAGCAGCGCGCCGAAGAGGAGTGTCTCCCCGACGGGATTACGCCACAGGGCGAGGAACCAGACCCGACCCGTCTCCATGGCGCGCAGCGAGATCAGGCCGAGGGCGTGATTGCTGAAGTGCGTGAGGAGGTACGCGAACAGGATCAGCCCGCACCACAGGCGCAGGGGCCGGATCCATGCCCGTCCGGGTCGCTCCGCCGTCATGGGGACGCGCCGGCTTCCTTGGGGCTATTCGTGAACAGCTGACCCCCTCACCCTGCCCTCTCCCCCTGAGTGCCGAGAGTAAGTATCCCCGCCAGGTCGGCCGGGCACTCGAACGTCCAGCCGCCGTCCTTGGCAGGGTAGACGGTGACCTCGCCGATGTCGAGCTTCCTGAGGGCCGCCCTGACCTGCTGGGGCGAGTTCACGAGCATCTCGATGGTCCTGGCACCTGCGAACATCTTGTAAAACTTCGCACGGACTGAAGTCGCCCATCAGGCGTGCGCAGGTACGCCGCCGCCTTCATGGCCGTCCGGCGCGCCTGGACCCGGCTCCACAGGACGTCCGAGACGACGCGGAGCTGAGGCAGCTCGGCCTTCACGTCGGCGTGGCAGACGGTGCCGGTCCACGAGCAAGCGCTCACCGGAGCCGCAACAGGTCTGCTAGACTCGCGGCGGTTCGACTCGACCAGGTGCGGGAGGAACAAGCAATGCGGAGACGCTGGCTGTGCATCGTGGTCGCCATGCTCTGCTGCCTGCTTCTTTTCGCCACATCCGCCTCCGCTCTTTGTCTTCCACTGATGACCTACCCTCAGCCCGACATCAACAGCCCGACCAATTTTATGGAAGCGATGATTGACAGCTTGCTTTACCTGAGGATTGCTACTACTAGCGTGAAGGGCGATGCATCGAATGTAGAGGTGTTGATTGGCTTGGCGGCAAGGAAAGAAGCCTACAAATGTGGGAGTGATCTCCTATCCCGGTTTACCTCCAGTACCAACCCGTTTGTGGCTCAACTCTCTAAGACTGGGAGCGAGATCTATACCACTTTAGTTCAACTCACTGAACGCTCGGAGCTATTGATCAAAAACTTCGCGAATAACCCAAAAACCCAGGCGACTTCCTTAGTGCTCTAGCCAAGAACAGGCACGATCGTGACGAGACAGAATTGCTTCTTGTTTCGCATAGCGCACAAAGTTCTTATGCGGTCGTTCAGTTTGGTCCGGGCGGCGAAGGGACAGGAACTCTCAACATCACAGCAAGCCAGCGAGCGTCTCTGATGAAATCAGTTGTTGAGAAGTTAGGACCAGGCGTGAGGCAACCTCCGGTGGACAAAGATGGCACGGTAGACGTGTGCGACGGGGCTGGCCATATGATCTGTAGTTTCTTAGCCAAGAAAGAGTGGAGAAGCAAGCCTGGATAGAAGCCCATGCCGATGCCCTTCAACACGAGACTAGACTAGCGCCGCGAATCGTCTCCAGTTGCCGTCGTCTTCAAGTGCGTTGGGAAGGCGTCCATACTGGCTGAAGAACCACTCTAAACTTAGAATCTCGCTGGCTGCGTACGTCACAACCCTGTCCGTGGTGTGCAGGACGCCATCCGCCGTTAGATCGACGTAAAAGGCAGCATCCTTTCGCTCGGTTTCGAGAAGATACTTGGTTTCTCGCACCTCACTGCTTGATTCCAATTCAGTCGCTTGCTTCTTGTAAACTCTGTTTGCATCGGCCACTGTCCCAATTAACTTTGCGAGCCCTTGGTGCTTTAGTTCCTCGAACAATGCTGCGAGGTATTCGTCTCCGGACACTGAGTACCCGCTGTCCTGTTCCATTACCAGAAGGTAGTCCTTAGAAGCTATCTGGGCTGCCTCAGCTAAAGACGCAATCAGATGCTTCACTCGGTGAGAGTTCAGCACGGAAAGTCTCTCGACTAGCACCTGTCGTTCTTCAGGCAGCAGCGCGGCGGCGGTGAAAACGATAGCCTTTGCGAACTCCTCCAGGCCAATGATTGCAAGGGCTGTGGCACGCGCGGCGCAGTCGTTGTCTAGTAGAAGGTTGGCCTCTCGATCGAGTGATTCCGCGTTGCGATAGCATGCGAGAGCCGCTTGCCTCAGTATTTGCTCGCTCATGGCGGCCAAGATTCAGTCACTTCCCTTTCGACCCGCGTGGCCCCCGGGGCCACGCGTCGCCAAACACGAACCACTGACCGGCGAGGTTAGCCTTGTCGCCGTAGATGCCGCAACAAGCCTGGTGGTACCACTTTCTACGCCACAGGCTGCGCCAAGACCCAAGACAGACGGCAATCGGAGGTTGATCATTGGGCCATCCATCCAGACGAGCGAGATAGTGGTCAAGAGGATCATGGTCGCCAGTGAACAAGAGTCCTTTGCAAACCTGACAGCGAGTACTACTCACCGCTTCGCTCCTCGCGGGTCCACGGCGTCGGGTAGACACGCGTATTGCAGCACGAGGAGATGCGTTCCGGACCTGTCGCTGGGCGGTGCCGTCTGGGGGCCGAGGGTGCGGTTTCCCCGGTCCTTCTCACATTGATCTCGGTTCTGGAACGCGCCTTGAGGCAGCCAAGAGGGAGTTGCGACGACAATCATGCCACCTTGTTGTTTCGCGTGAGCCCACAGCACCCACGCGCACTCGGCGGAGGCCGACGCGGCGACGGCGAGCAGGCAGCAGAGCATGGCGACCTCGATGCACGGCCAGCGTCTGGTCATGGGTGCGCTCTCCGGTATGCTCGAATCGCCTATTGGATCACCTCGTCCGCCCGCTGTAGCAAGGACTGCGGGATCGTCAGGCCGAGCGCCTTGGCGGTCTTGAGGTTGATCACCAGCTCGAACTTGGTGGGCTGCTCCACGGGCAGGTCGCCGGGCTTCGCGCCCTTGAGAATCTTGTCCACGTAGGTAGCGGCACGCCGAAACAAATCTTCAGCGTTCGGTCCATAAGCCATAAAGCCCCCGGCAGCGACGAACTCCCTCAATCCGTACACTGCCGGCAGCCGGCTCTTGGCCGCCAGATCCACGAGGCGCTTTCGCTCACTGAAGAACATGCTGCTTGGAAACACAGTCAGAGCACCCGCGCGCGCCCTGGTCATGTCCAAGAAGGCCCTGTCGATATCGGCGGGACCTCGCGCCTCAAGGAATTGAGGCCGCACCCCCAGCGCGCGTGCTGCGACTTCTGCTCCCTTCAGCATGTCCTTTTCCGTGCGTTCGACGAAGGCACCTGGCTGGTAGAGGATCGCGACCCGATTGACCCCCGGCACGACCTGCTTGAGCAACTCCAGACGCTTGCCGCCTAGCTCCGCGGAGAGGTTGGTCAACCCTGTGACATTGCCGCCCGGCCGCGCAAGGGTGGCGACGAGCCCGCTCCCAACCGGATCGGCAGCAGCAGCGAAGACGATGGGGAGGGTTCTGGTCGCCTGCTTGGCGGCCAGAGCGGCAGGTGTGGTTGGGGCCACGATGACATCAACCTTGAGCGCAACCAGTTCGGCCGCGAGAGCGGGGAGCCGCTCGACCTTCCCCTCGGCACTTCGGTATTCGAACACGAGGTTGCTGCCCTCGACGTACCCGAGGTCACGCAGTCCTTGACGGAAGGCCACTTCAGAGCGGTTGGCAGCGGCCACGGCGGGACCCAGATAGCCGATCCGCCAGATCCTCCCCGCCGTCTGCGCCTCGGCAGCGAGCGGCATGGCGAGGAGACCGCCGGAGACCAACGCCATGAACGTGCGGCGCGGCATCTCGGGCAAGCGAGTGGGGTTCATGTCAATCCTCCTCACGGGCTAGCCGCGACTCTACTACCGCAACCGGGGGTGCAAAAGCGGGAAGAGTGGCAGGGAACGGGGGAGATGTTCCCGCCACGGAAGCGCTCAACGATCTAAACGGCGCGCCCGGGCGGGCATGACGGGGAAGCATAAAGAGGCGGACGCAGCGACGGCCCCCGGTGGACTGGGGGCCGTCGTGGTAGGCTCCCTGGAGCCCGGCTAGGCGGTCACCGTGGCTCTACGCGGGGTCTTCCGTCTGTCGGGAGAGGGCTGGACCCGGCCCCGGAACGGCACTTCATAGAAACGGAGACTTGGCGCATTTACTTTTGGCACTCCGGCCTCCCCCAGTGGGGAGAGGGATCGAACGGTCCAGGTTAGCGCGCGCTGCGACCCGCCGCCTTGTCGAGGAAATCCAGGAGCACGCGGTTGAATTCCTCGGGCTGCTCCGCATTCGACAGGTGAGAGGCCGAGCGAAGAATGGCGAGCTGCGCGCCCGGGAGCGCCGCGTGGATCTCGCGCGCCATGGCCACCGGCGTGCCGGGGTCCTCTTCGCCCACGATGACGAGGGCCGGGCACACGATCTCCTTGAGCCGGTCCGTCACGTTGATCTTCGGAAGCGCGTGGCAGCAGCCGATGTAGCCGGCGGGGGGCGTGCTCCGGATGAGACCGCCGATTCTCTCCATGACGTCCTTCCGTCGCGCGCGGAAGGGCGCCGTGAACCAGCGCTCGAGGGTGCCCGCCACCATCGGCTCCATGCCCTTGGCGGTGACGGTCTTGATCCTGTCCTCCCACACGGAGGCGGCGGCGGCCGGGTAGCGGCTGCTCGTGTCGCAGAGCACGAGGCTCTGGATCATGGCCGGGTACTTGAGCGTGAAGGTCTGGCCGATCATGCCGCCCATGGAGAGCCCGACGAAGTGCGTCTGCGCGATGCCGAGCCCGTCGAGCAGCCCCTTGAGATCCTCCGCCATCTGATCGAGCGAGTAGGCCCCGGTGGGAGCGCTCGTCTGCCCGTGGCCGCGCGTGTCGAAGCGCAGCACGGTGTACCGGGAGGCGAGCGCCTTGGCCTGGTCGTCCCACATGTGCAGGTTGCAGGCGAGCGAATGGCTCAGCGTGACCACGGGGCCGCTTCCCTCTTTCTCGTAGTTGATCTCGATGCCGTTGGCCTTGATCTTCATGATCGCTCCTCTCCTATTCGCGGGTGGCGGTGCTGGGACAGATCTGGTTGTAGGCGCAATAGCGACAGACCATGTAACCGGGGGTGGCGTCGAAGCGCCGCGCGCGGATGCCGCCGGCCGCGGCCAGGATGGTCTCGCGGGCCTCGTCCAGGTCTTCGTCCACGGGCTTGTAGCTCCCGACGAGCCCGGACTCCAGGAAACGGAGCTCCACGCGCGCGGGCAGCCGGCCCGTCATCTCCTTCTGGGCCAGCGCGTACATCTTGAGCTGGAGGCTGTCCTTCGCGCGCTGGTCGGCCTTCTTCTGCTCCGTGACGTCGCTCGACTTGTAGTCGACGATGACGAGGCCCTCGGCTGTCTCGTCCACGCGATCGAATCGCCCGCGGACTTTCGTCGGCCCCAGGGCGAAGCCGAACTCACGTTCCACCTCGCTGGGCTTCTGTCCCGAGGCCTCCTCCTCGTGATAGAAGCGCGTGAGCGCCTCCACGCCGGCGCGCTTGCGCTGCTCCTCGTGCTCGCGCGTGAGGAAGCCCTCGTTGCGCCAGGCATCGTCGAAGGCCTTGAGGAAGTCCTCGAGCGAGGTGAAGTTCCCCACGGCGCGGCGCCTCAGATAGAACTCCACGGCCTTGTGGAGCGCGCTGCCGTACACCACGCTGTGATGCTGGCGGAGCGGGATGCGCTTGATGTGCACGTACTGGTACTTGAGCGGACAAGTGACGTAGTCGTCCACCTGGTGGTGACTGACCGTGAGCTCAGCGTCCGGCGGCAGCGCATCGGCGAAGACGCCCTCGTACGCGGGCGGCGAGGCATGGCGCTGAAGCTCCTCCGCGGCCCGCGCCTTGAACGGGCGGGTCGCGTCCTTGGGCAGCCGGAGGGCCTC
>VAYJ01000137.1 GCA_005888465.1 Actinomycetota bacterium | reverse complement strand
TTCCTGAGTCACGAGTGGTTCGGCTGCTGCTGGGGCGCCGCGGGCGCGGAGAGCCGGCCGGAAGTCCTGCTCGTCGAGGACAGCGCGGGCCCCACGGCCATGGTGCCGTTGGTCTGCCGGAAGGCCTCGCTGCACGGACTCCCGGCTCGCGTCCTCGGCATGCTGAGCTCTCCGGACACGGCCTTCGCGGACTGGCTGATCGTGGGCCGGCCCGAGCCCGTCGTCGAGGCCGTGCTGACGCACCTCTCCGGCCGGCGAGACTGGGACGTGCTCGCGCTCCATGGCCTGCCCGTGGCCTCTCTCACTTTGAAGGCTCTCCACGCCTCGCTGCCCGGGCATTACCGCTGGCAGCCTCTGCCGGCGCTTCGCTCCCCCTACCTGAACACGGCGGGGACCTGGGACGAGTTCTGGGCGGCGACGAGCCAGCGCTTCAAGAAGACCGTGCGCAACGTCCGGAACCGGCTCGCCAAGGTCGGGGCCGTCTCCATCGAGGAGCACCGCGTGGTCGCTCCTGACTCGTCCGTCTTCGCGGATCTGCTCGCCGTCTCCGAGCGCAGCTGGAAGGCGCCGCATGAGCTGGCCATCGCCACCATGCCGGGAATGCCCGAATTCTTCCGCGGCTTGACGGCGCGGGCGAGCGCTCGTGGCTGGCTGCGCCTCTGGCTCATGCGCCTCGACGGGCGCCCCGTGGCCAGCGAGTTCCAGCTGGAAGCCGACGGCCGCGTCCACGCGCTCCGCGCGGACTTCGACGCCTCGCTTCCCGTGTATCTCTCCCCCGGCACCCACCTGACCGCGGAGAGCGTCCGCGCGCTCTTCGGTCGCGAGACCGTCTACGAGTACGACATGGGGCCCGGCGACAACGAGTACAAGTCACGCTGGGCGAGCGATGCTCACGAGCTGCGCCGCCTCCGGATCTTCCGGCCGGGAGCCTACGGCACCCTCCTTCACACCGTGGAGGCGCGCGTGGTGGGGTCGCTCCGCCGCCTGCGTCACCGGAGCGCCGCCGCATGAGCGCGGCCGATCACATGAGCGACACTCGCGCTACCACCGCTCGCTCCAACATCCTGGGGGGCATCGTCTACCGCGATCACCTCCGCCCGGTCGAGCCCGGTCTTGCCGGCGCGCTCCTGCCAGGGGTGGCGGTCTCCGATCATCCGCGGACAATCGATCTGCTCGGGGGCCTACTCACCGGCATCGGAACCAGCATGGCGTGGGACAGCTCGGTCGACGGCGCCCTGATCGCTGATGTCGACTTGACGAACGGGGACGAGATCCAGGCATCGACGGGCGGGGCCGCGCCCGCGCGCGGCCTGCGGCGGCTCCACGGCCAGCACGGAGATGACTTCGTCACGCGGCTGCGCGGGGCCTTCGCCATCGCGCTCTGGACGCCCGGACGGCGGCGGCTCCTCCTGGCCGCTGATCGCTTCGGCTTCCGGCGCCTCTACTACACCGTGACCGAGGACGGCATCGCCTTCGGCTCCCGCGTCCGCGGCCCGCTCGCCCTGTCGGGCTCCGCGGCCGTCGATCCGGAGGCCGTCTACGCCTATCTGAACTTCGGCGTGATCCCGGCGCCGCAGAGCGTGTACCGAGATGTCCGCCGCCTGCCCCCGGGACATATCCTCGTCTGGGAAGACGGCCACGCGGCCCTTCATCGCTACTGGGACGTCGCCTATAGCGGGCGCGGGCCGGGACAGGCGGCGGCCGCGCGGGCCATGTACCGCCAGACCGAGGAAGCGGTGAGGCAGTCGCTCAGCGGGGTCGAGCCCAAGCAGGCCGGCGCGTTCCTGAGCGGCGGCACCGACAGCAGCACGGTCGTGGGCCTCATGAGCCGCGTCACGGGCGAGCGGGTGCAGGCCTTCTCCATCGGCTTTCAGGAAGCGCGGTACAACGAGCTCGACTACGCGGAGCTGGCCGCGCGGCATTTCGATGCCGCGCACTACACCAAGATCGTCACGGCCGACGAGGCCCTGCAGTCGCTCCCGGACCTGGTGGCGGCCTACGATGAGCCGTTCGGCAACAACTCGGCCCTCGCCGCGTATCTCTGCGCCCGCCTCGCGCGGGAAACCGGGGTGCGAGTCCTCCTCGCGG
The DNA here is from genome assembly GCA_005888465.1 of Actinomycetota bacterium. Taxonomy (GTDB): domain Bacteria; phylum Actinomycetota; class UBA4738; order UBA4738; family UBA4738; genus AC-55. Next base: position 3,808 of record VAYJ01000137.1, on the reverse strand, counting down.
GAGACGGCGGGGACGAGATCTTCGGCGGCAACGAGCGCTATCGCCGCGACCGGATCCTCGCCCGCTATCACCTGATTCCCGCCTGGCTGCGGCACGGGCTCCTCGAGCCCCTGGTCCGCCGCTTCCCGGCGGAGTCGCCCGACCTGCGGGGCAAGACGCGCCGCTATGTCGAGCGCGCCTGCCTGCCCAACCCCGAGCGCTTCTACTCGAGCGAGTTCTACGTCAGCCAGAACCGCCACCGGCTGCTCCATCCGGATTTCCAGGCCGTGACCACGGCGGACCAGCCCCTCGAGATCGCCCGGGGCCATTTCCGGGCGGCGGCGACCTCGGCCGAGCTCAACCGGCTCCTCCACGTCGACCTCAAGATCACCCTCGGCGACAACGATCTCTTCAAGGTCGTGCGGACGGCCGAGGCGGCGGGCGTCGCGGTGCGCTTTCCGCTCCTCGATCATCCGCTCGTGGAGCTCATGGCGACCCTGCCCGTCTCCTACAAGGTGCGGGGAGGCGAGAAGCGCTATGCCTTCAAGCGGGCGTTTCGCGACCTGCTCCCGCGCGAGACGCTCGCCAAGGTCAAGCACGGGTTCGGGCTGCCCACGAGCGACTGGCTCAAGGACCACAAGGGCTTCCGCGAGCTCGGACGGGATCTCCTGCTCTCCTCCCACGCGCGCCAGCGCGGCTACTTCGCCCCCGGCGCGGTGGAGGAGCTGTTCCAACTCCATGAGGCGGACCACACGCCCTTCTACGGTGACATTCTCTGGACCCTGCTCATGCTGGAGATGTGGCACCAGCGGCACGGAGACGCGTGATGGGTCTCCGCTCGACTGCCCTCCGCGCCGTGTCGGGAACGCTCTATCACAGCGGTCTCCTGGGTCCGGTCACTCGCGCGGTCACGTACACGAAGTCGCGGCCGCGGCTTCCCATCCTGACCTTCCACCGGGTGAACGACGATCACGATCCGTTCATGCCCTCGCTGCCCACCGCGGTCTTCGCCGGCCGCATGGCCCACATCGCCCGGCACTACGCGGTGCTGCCCGTCGAGGAGCTGGCCCTGCGCCTGCGGCAGGGCCGGGCGCCGCGCAACGCGCTCGCCCTCACCTTCGACGACGGCTACCGCGACAACCTCACCCACGTGGCGCCGATTCTCAAGCGCCTGGGGCTGCCCGCCACCATCTTCCTCGTCACCGGCTTCATCGGCACTCCCAATGCCCTCTGGGTCGACCGCGTGGCCATGGCCTTCAAGATCGCCACGGCCCGCCGGGTGGTCGTGGGCCATGGGCGCATGCTGCCCCTCGGCACCGTGCGTGAGCGCCTCCTCGCCCTGGATGCCGCCCTCGCTCACCTGAAGCGGGTGCCCAACGAGGATCGCCTCCCGGCCGTGGACCACCTCATCTCCGCCCTTCACCCGGGCGCTCCCGAGCGCCCCAAGCGCCTCATGCTCAGCTGGGACGAGGTGGGAGCGCTTCGCGGCCTGGGCTTCTCGATCGGCGCCCACACCGTCACGCATCCCATCCTCTCGCGGCTCGCTCCGGCCCAGGCGTGGGAAGAGATCCAGGGCTCGAAGGCCGCCATCGAGAAAGCGCTGGGAGAGCCGGTGAGTGCTTTCGCCTACCCCAGTGGCGGCGTGGGCGACTACAACGCCACCGTCAAGGAGCTGGTCCGCGCCGCTGGGTTCTCCTGCGCGGTGACGACCCGGCGTGGCCTGAACGACCGCGATACCTCCGCGCTCGAGCTCCGACGCGGGGGTCCATGGGAGCTCCATCTGCCCACCTATGCCCTCAAGCTCGCGTACTATAGCGCGACGGGCGCCTGAGCCAAGCGACATGGACAGCTCACGCGACCTCGCGAAGATCACCCCGGTGGACCAGGGCCGCGCCCGATGAGCGGACTGCGAGACATCGTCTTCCTGTTCGTGTGGATCGGGCTCATTCCGGTGAGCTTGATGCGTCCCTGGCTCGGGATCCTCTGCTGGTTCTGGATCGCCTTCATGGTGCCTCACGGGCTGACGTGGGGCTTCGCGCGGACGCTTCCCGTCGCCATAGGGATCGGGGGCGCGACACTCCTCGGCTGGCTCCTCACCAAGGACAAGAAGCCACTACCGCGAAACTGGACGGTCTACGGGCTCGTGCTGCTCTCCTTGCACTTCACCCTGACCACCGTGCTGGCCTACGATCCGGAAATGGCCTGGGGCAAGTGGGACTGGGTGAGCAAGGTTCTCCTCATGACCTTCGTCACCATGACCTTGTTCCAGGAGCGCACCCGGCTACGCTGGCTCTACATGGTGATCGCGCTCAGCCTGGGCTTCTACGGTCTCAAGGGCGGTATCTGGGTCCTGCGCACCGGAGGCGGGGAGCGGGTTTATGGGCCCGACATGAGCTTCTTCGCCGACAACAACACGCTGGGACTCGCCCTCTGCATGATCCTGCCCATGCTGCTGTATCTCTCGCGCGAGGAGCCACGCCCCTGGCTCAAGAAGCTCCTGAGGGTAGTCTTCTTCTTCAGCATCATCGCGATCGTGTTCACCTACTCGCGGGGAGCCTTCCTGGGACTCGCGACCATCCTGATCGTTCTGATCTGGCGCTCTCCCTGGCGGCTACGGTTCGCGACGGGCCTTCTCATCGGAACCCTGATCTCCCTTCCCTACCTCCCTGACCGTCTCTCGCAACGGATCTCGTCCATCGGCGAGCAGGAAAATGAGGAGACGCGAGACAGCTCAGCTCAGGGCCGCATTCAGGCCTGGCAGACGGCCTGGAACATCGCAGTCGATCGCCCTCTCACCGGGGCCGGCTTCAGAGCGCTGTGGCACGAGGGCATCTGGCTCAAGTACTACAAGGGACAGTTTGCGGCTGTGCGAGACGCGCACAGCCTCTATTTCGAGCTGCTCGAAGAGCACGGCTTCCTGGGCCTCGGTCTGTGGCTCTTGGTCCTCGTCGGCACGCTCGTGAACCTGCGCCACATCCGAAAGCGGTGGCGCGGACACCCGGAGCACGGCGCTCTCTCCAACTATGCCGAGATGACCCAGCTCGGTCTCTATCCCTTCATGGTTGCGGGCGCGTTCCTCACGGTGGCCTACTTCGACCTCTATTTCGCCTTCGTGGCGACGAGCGTGATGCTACGGCGCCTCTCGGAAGAGGCGGAGAAGGCCGTGGCGACGGAGCCGGCCCCCCTCCGCCAGGCGGGACGGACAGCGCCGGTAGCTCCGCTGGTGGTTGCGCGCGCTCGGCGGCGGCCGCTCCCCGCCCGGAGGAACCGTCATGCGTGAAGTCCTCGCCAACATGATCCAGCACCGCGACCTCATCGTGAGCTTCGTGCGGCGCGACATCAAGGCACGCTACAAGCAGACCGCGTTGGGGGTGGCCTGGTCGCTCATCCAGCCGCTCTCCATGATGATCGTCTTCACGCTCGTCTTCTCGATCTTCGCCAGGGTCCCGAGCGACGGCATTCCCTACCCGGTCTTCGCCTATAGCGCCCTCATCTTCTGGACGTTCTTCTCGAATACTGTCAGCCTCGGAACCGTGGCCATGGTGAGCAACGGTGTCTTGATCCGGAAGATCTATTTCCCGCGCGAGACGCTCCTCGTCTCCGTTATCCTGTCCGGCCTTCTCGATCTCACGGTGGCCTCGCTCCTCTTCATCGGGATGCTCCTCTACTACAAGGTGACCCTCACCCTGACCGCGCTGTGGGTCTTCCCGCTCCTCCTGCTCCAGATCACGCTCGCGTTCGGGGTGACCAGCCTGACCTCGGCCGCTCACGTGAATTTCCGCGACATCGGGCACGGCCTGCCTCTCCTCCTGCAGCTCTGGATGTTCGC
>VAYJ01000115.1 GCA_005888465.1 Actinomycetota bacterium | reverse complement strand
TTTCTTGATGACCTTCAGGACGACGAGGTCCTGAAAGGAGTACAGGCGCTGCGTCCCTGATCCCCCGGCCTCCCGGATGCTGGGGGTGACCAGGCCGGTTCGCGCCCAATAGTCGAGCTGTCGATAGGTGATGCCGATCGTCCGGCAGACCTCGGGGACGCGATAGCCCTCAGCTTCGGCCATGACAGCTCCGTAATTACGGGGACGTAACAGAGGCTATCACGGCCGACCGGGGTGTCAATCAGCTGCCCTCGGCGAAGTCCTCCGGCGTGACCTGGTCGAGGAACTCGCGGAACTTCTCGACCTCCTGCTCCTCCTCGTCCTTGATGATGATCGAGGCCTCCGACAACACGTCCTCGTTGGCGAAGATGGGCACGTTCACGCGCACCGCGAGCGCGATGGCGTCGCTCGGCCGGGAGGACACCTCGTAGCTGCTGCCATTCCTCGACATCTGGATGGTCGCGTAGTAGGTCCCCTCGCGGAGCTCCGTGATGACGACGCGTTCGATGTGGACGCCGACCTCCTCGAGGATGTTCTTGAGGAGGTCGTGGGTCATCGGACGGGGTGTGACCACCCCTTGCTGCGCGAAGGCGATCGCGGTGGCTTCGACGGTTCCGATCCAGATGGGGAGATAGCGCTCGCCGGTTCGTTCGCGGAGCAAGACGATCGGCTGCTGGCTCGGCACCTCGAGGCGGACCCCGACGAGATTCAGCTCGATCATCGGCTCACCGAGGCCACTGTACCCACCGTGCCCGAACCCGGCAACAGGTTCAGGCCGGGGCGACGAGGAACCGCTCGAGCGCGGCCGGATCCTCCATGAACCCCGAGTGGTTTTCGAGCGCCAGGATGAACGGAAGGTTCCGGTAGCGCTCCTGATAGTCGAGGCCGTAGCCCACGACGAACCGGTCCGGGCAGTCGAACCCTCGGTAGCCGATGTCGAGCGGCGCGATCCGGCGCGCCCGCTTGTCGAGGAGCGTGCACACGCCGACCGATGCCGCGCCCCGCGCCGCCAATGTCGAGAGCAGGTACGAGAGGGTGAGGCCCGTGTCGATGATGTCCTCGACGACCAAAACGTGCTCCCCTCCGATGTCGTGGTCGAGGTCCTTCAGGATGCGAACGACACCGGAGGCATCGGAGCCGCCCCCGTAGGACGAGATCGACATGAAGTCGACGCGCAGGGCTAGGTCCACTTCCCGGATGAGGTCCGCCAGGAACACGAACCCGCCCTTCAGGATCGACACCAGGACGGGTGGCCGGCTCGCGTAGTCAACCGTGATGTCGCGACCCAGCTCCGCGACGCGCCGCCGGATCTCCGCTTCGGGATACAGGACGGTGGCGAGGTCCGACACGACGCGGGGATTATAGGGATGGGCCGAGGAGCGCCCGGACGAGCGCGGCGAGGAGCACCACGACGTCGCGCAGCGTGACGTCGCCGTGAGGCTCGACGCGCGTCGGCGACGGCGATGGCGTGGGGACGGCGACCGTTAAGCCCGCCACGATCGGTACCGACGCGATGACGTGCCCCGAGGCGGTCGCCACGAGCGATCCGATGACGCCGAGCGACACCCGAGAGGAGGTCGAGGCGGACGAGCGGCGCAAGATCCAGTTGCGCCACGGCGGGCACGTCTTGGCCCGAGACGGTCACCGAGCCGACGGCGTCACCTGCGCGGGCCACGACGTTACGTTCGAACTCGAGCAGCCCGTAGTTCAAGAGCGTTGCCGCGTCGTCGAACGGATCGTCGGCCTCGCCCAGGACCACGGCGATCACGCGACCGCTCGCGCGGGCGGCCGTGGCGATCAAACAGATCCCCGCCGCGCTCGTGAACCCGGTCTTCACGCCGATCGCGCCCGAATACAGCCAGAGGAGCGCGTTGCGGTTCTGGACGTGGCGGGGCGGACCGAAGGGCGCGGGGATGTCCCTCGTCTTGGTGTCGACGACGCGGCCGAAGAGCGCGCTCTGGTAGGCGGTGCGAGTGAGGAGCGCGAGGTCCGCCGCGCTCGAATACCCGCGGTCGTCCAGACCGTTCGGGCTCGCGAAATGCGTGTCCGTGAGACGCAGATCCGCCGCCCGCGCATTCATGAGCCGAACGAACGCCTGGGTCGAGCCGGAGACGGCGTCCGCGAGCGCGACGGCCGCGTCGTTGGACGACTGAAGCAGCAGCGCGTAGAGGAGGTCGAGCGCGCTGATCCGCTCCCCCACCTCGAGGCCGAGCGACGACCCCGGGGTCTCCGGGGCGTCGGTCCCCACCTCGACGAGCCTCGACGGCGGGAGCCGCTCGACGACGAGCAGCGCGGTCATGATCTTCGTGATGCTCGCGACCGGGCGGCGGTCCCCCGGGCGGATCGCGAACAGCACCTGTCCCGTGTCGAGGTCCTCGAGGATCGCCGACGGCGCGGCAATCCTGGGCGGGTTCGTGGAGGGACGCGGCGTGGAGAGCGACGTGGGAAAGGGCGACGGCGAGCCGAACGGCGGGACGGGCGTGGGGGGCGGCGTCGAGGTCGGGACGGGTCCCGACATACCCACCGTCAGGACGAGCGCGCAGAGGAAGACGGGGACGAGCCGGCGTCGCGTCGGCCGCCCCTAGAGGTACTGGCGCAGGTTCGACCGAAGGAGCGCTTGCTTCAGCTTCCGGGAGAGCGCCGCCAGGTCCGCAAGGTTCTCCGCCGCCGTTCGCCTCGCGTCGGGGTTCTTCTGCCGAAGCACCGGCATCACGATCGACTCGAAGAACGTCGCCTCGCGCTCGGCGAAGTGGCGGTACATCGAGAGGTGACGCGGCTCGATCCCGTAGCGGAAGAAGTCCTTCGCGATGGAGAGCACGATGAAGTCGTCGCCGTCGTAGTACGTCGACCCGTTCTCCCCGTGGGTGCAGAGGATCCCGAAGGACTGCAGCTCGCGGATCCGGTTGCGATCGACCCCGGTCGCGGTCGCCAGCTCCTCGGCCGTCATCTGCAGGCCGGTCGGGGGTGTGGCGAGCTCGTCTCCCCCGTCCGAGGCCGGAGCCTTCGCCGCGGGGGCGTCGTCGGTCTTCAGCATCCGCTCCTTGATGACCTTGAGCGGCAGGTACTCGTCGCGCTGCATTCGAAGGACCGTCCGCAGCGTGTCGACGTCGTCCTCGCGGAACTTCCGGTACCCCGACGGCGTGCGTTCCGGATCGATGAGGCCCTCTCCCTCGAGAAACCGGATCTTCGAGATGGTGATGTCGGGAAACTCGGTCTTCAGCGTGACCAGGATCTCCCCGATGGACATATAGCTTCGCGCCACGTGCGTCACTCCCCCGTGTAGAACGTCAGCTTGAACTTCCCGATCTGCAACTCGTCGCCGTTGGCGAGCTCCGTCGACTCCACACGCCGCTGGTTCACATAGGTCCCGTTCAGCGAACCGGCGTCGTGAATCGAGAACCGGCCGTCGTCGCGACGAAACTCTGCGTGGCGGCGCGACACCGTCACGTCATCCAGGAAGATGTCGCTCTCGGGGTGCCGGCCGGCCGTCGTGACGTCGGTATCGATGAGGAACCTCGACCCGGCGTTCGCCCCACGCTTCACCACAAGGAGAGCCTGCCCGGGTTCCAACTCGCTCGAGGGCTCGTGGACGTGCTCTTCGTCTTCATCTTCGGATGAAATCGGGGTGAAGCCGATGGTGGTGTCATCGTGAAGGGGACTCCCACAGTTCGCGCAGAAGTGCGCATCGTCGCGATTTCGCTGTCCACACGTGGTACAGAACACTCTCGCCCTCCTATCGACCTCCCACTGCGAACAAGGTCGAGACTTTCGAGGCGCGATGACTCTATACCAACCGTGAAGGAAGGGTCAAGGAAGGACATGGGCTGAGGTACAGGTTCGCTGCAGTTGAAGGCTATCGTCGCAGGTCGGGCCTACGCTTCAGTTCCGGATTCCCTCTCCGTGAACTGCTGGTAGGCCGAAGCGTCCAGCAATGCCTCAAGCTCCGAACGGTCGGTTGGCTCGATCACGATCATCCAACCCTGGCCGTACGGATCGTCGTTGACGGTCTCCGGGGCGTCGGACAGCGTGCCGTTTCGCTCCACCACCGTGCCGCTCACCGGCGCGTAGACATCGCTCACCGACTTCGTCGATTCCACCTCGCCGAAGGCCTGGCCGGCCTTGACCTCAGTGCCGACCTCGGGGACGTCCACGTACACCACGTCGCCGAGCGCGTCCTGCGCGAAGTCGGTGATGCCCACCCGGACGCGATCGCCCTCGGCGCGGATCCACTCGTGTTGCTCGGTGTAGCGAAGCTCCTGCGGAAACTCCATCGATGGTCCTCCTCGCGGGTTCAGGGGCAGATCATGCCATGCGCCGGAAGGGGTCGGGCAGCGCCGCGATCTCCTCCAGCGTCCGGGACCGGATCTCCTTCGCGGAGGGGCCGGTCCGCCGGCGCTTGCCCGCTGAGAGCTGGGTCTCGAGCAGCGATCGCACCCGATGCCCGCAGCGGGGACAGTCGCCCAGCCGGGAGGTCCCCGAGGCGATCCCCCGGTTCCCGCACTCCGGGCACCCCCAGAGGTGCTTGCGGCCGGAGAGCTTCCCTCGTTTGGCCCGAGCCTCGCCGTTCACCTCGACGATGTCCATCGCGAAGTCGACGACCGGGGCGTTGCTGATGGCGGTCCCCACCCCGTACGAGTCGGCGTAGCGATTCAGCTCGAGGATCTTGCCCTCGTCGATGCCCCCGGAGACGAAGAGCTTCACGTTCCTGAAGCCGCGCTCGTCGAGCTCCCAGCGAACCTCCCGGAGCAGGGACGCCAAGTTGCCGCGCCGGTTCGCCGGGGTGTCCAGGCGCACGGCCGAGAGCCCGTTCCCCAGGAGCTGCGCTGCCGCGACGGCCCCGAACTTCTCGTCCTGGAAGGTGTCCACGAGCGCCACCCGCGGGATCCGCGGGTCCATCGTTCGGTCGAAGCCCCTCCAGGCCCGCTCCTCTCCCAGGATGAGGGTGAGGGAGTGCGCCATCGTGCCGACGGGGTCGAGCCCGATCACCTCGGCGCTCTTCACGACCGCCACCCCGTCGCAGCCGCCGATGTACGCGGCCCGCTCGATCATCGGGGCGATCGCCGGGTGCATGCGGCGCGCACCGAAGGAGTAGACGGGCCGGGTCCCGGCCGCGAGGCGCACGCGCCCCGCGGCCGTCGCGATGCCGCTCGCCTGGCAGAGCAGGCCGAGGAGCGAGGTCTCGAGCGTCCCGAAATCCAGGTACCGGCCGAAGAGCACCATCACCGGCTCCTCGGTGTAGAAGACGCTCCCCTCAGCGAGCGCCTGCACCTCGACGCCGCGATCCTCGAGCAGGTGCACGGCCTCCCCGAGCCCCGCGAGGATCGCCCAGGTCCAGCCCGCCGGGAGGGAGCCCGCGCGAACCTCGGCCACGACCTGGGGATTTTCGCCTTCCTGCTCGAGGACCTCCCGGCCGCGCAACAAGTAGACGTCGGTGACGCGGCCGTCCCGGATCTCCTCTGGGGTGGCCACGTTGAACCCGCCCTCCCGCGACGCCGCCCCCCCGCGCATCAGCCCCCGAATCATAGGGCCCGCCCCTTGCGAACTGCCCGGGCCATGTCGGCGGCGTAGATCACCGTCGCCGCGTAGTACAGGACGATCCCCACGACGAAAAAGATCCAACCCGCTCCGCGTGCCACGGCGTGCAGGAACAGGTGGAAGTTGCCCCACGCGATCAAGGGGATCCCGAACATGAGCGCGAGGGTTGCGGCCTTGCCGATCCGACGGACGTCGATCCGGACCTTCAACCTCAACATGAGGATCGCCCCGGCGACCAGGATCAGCCCGTCCCGCACGAGCACCAGGAGCGCCGCCCAGAGCGGGAACGCGTGCCGAGCCACGAGCACGATGAGCGCCGCCCCAAGGGCCAGCCGATCCGCGACCGGATCGAGGACCTTGCCCAGCTCGGACACTTGCCCGGTACGGCGCGCGATCGTCCCGTCCACCCAGTCAGTCGCCACGACGACGCCGAGCAGCAACAGGCCCGCCCCCTCGGTGCCGCGGTGCGCGATGAGGACCACGAAGACGGGGATCAACAGGATCCGCAAGAACGACAGAAGGTTCGGAACCGTGGCGACCCGCCGGGACGCGGGGTTGTCAGCGGCGTCCATGGCGGATGAAGGCACGGCCTCGCGACGTTCCGACCCCCGGTGAACGTCCATGCTTCCGCGTGGATGATAGGAACTCCCACGGCATTCGGTCTAGCTGCGAAAACGCTGTCGGGCCGGGGAGATTTGAACTCCCGACCTTCTGGCCCCCAGGCTCCAGGCTGGGTCCGGCCTCGTCCGCAGGTATCCGGCGACGTCCATCGACCCTGCGTTCTCGCTATCTCCCCCGAAGGTCGAAGGCGATTCGTCCGCCTACGTCCGGTTGATCCGAATCGGGCCGTTCGCGCGACGTTAGCCGCCGTTCAAAGGCCGAACGCATACACCGCGACGACACCCGCGTTGTCAGCCGTTGTGGCGTAGAGCATGCCGTTCACGACGATCGAGCTCACGACTGACGCAGGCAGCTTCTTGTTCCAGAGCACAGCGCCGGTACCCACATCGATAGCCGCCAGCTGACCATCGACGGACCCGGCGTAGACTACCCCGTTCGCGACAGCAGGGGTTCCCCCGATGGCGAAGGCTCCGACGGTGGCCGTCCACAGATTGTGCCCGGTTGCCGCTTCCAGCGCGGTAACGGTTCCGAGCGAATTCCCCGCGTAGACGACCCCGTTGGCGACCGCAAGCAGGCCTCCGTATCCCCCGATCTCCGTGCTCCATACGATCGTTCCGTCTGCCGCGTCGACGGCGTCGACCGAGCTGTACTCGACCGTCGTGTAGAGGACGCCTCCGACTGCGGTCGGGGAGCCACCACTGATCGAGGATGTCCAGACGATCTTGCCGGTGGCCGCGTTGACCGCCGTGAACGGGGGTCCCAGGAACACCAGGCCATCAGCCGCTACCGGCTGCGCGTTCGTGTTCTCGGGGAAGCTATCGACGGCCCAGAGCTGATCGCCTGACATCTCGTCGAACGCGAACGAGTAACTGGTACCCGGATCACCCACGTAGACCCTTCCCCGCTTGATGGTCGGAGGGCTGAATCCGTAGGCAGGTCCCGTCGAGCTCCAGAGCAAGGTTCCGGTGTGGGCATCGAACGCGTAGAGTTCGGGACCGTAGCTGGTGGCGTACACGCGCCCCCCATCAAACGCGGGGGCGCCGGGTGATTCGGGGGTGGGGTCACCCTGCCATCGCAACGCGCCGGAGCGCGCATCGAAAGCCGACAGCCGGAACTCGGAGGCGTCGCTCGCGAAGAGCAGTCCCTTAGCCACGACGGGAAAACTCACGCCGCTCCTGGTCCAGCGGAGATGTAGCCCACCGACCGTGGACGGGCTCAGGATCGTCTCGTACGGGTTGTAGCCGGAGTGTCCGGCGTCAAACCCGATCTGCGGCCAGTCGGCGGAACGAGCCTGAGGGGTCGCCGGAGCGCTGCGGATTTGAGCCGACGCAGGGAGGGCGCTGACGAACCCAAGGGTCAGGACGAACGTCGCGACGGCCCGGAAGATGGGGTTCCTCATGCGTGCTCCCTTTCGCTGCCTGGTGGACCGGCTCAGAACACGCTCAGCCTAAGTACCGGGATGTCCGCAAGCAATGGCTAAAGAACGTTTGGAGCCTGAACACTCGTCCGGGGTCCTGAGGGCCGTGGCCGCCAAGGCGGAGGTCAGATGCGAGACGTGCGGCATAACGTTCAAGCGTGGCTGATCGAGCCTCCCGTTAGCAATCCGTTAACAAACGACGGGCTG
>VAYJ01000114.1 GCA_005888465.1 Actinomycetota bacterium | reverse complement strand
GCTGCCGACTTCGGCCTCGACGCGCTCACCAGCAATTCCGCGACGGAAGACGGAACGCCGAACGCCCCTTACCTGATCGGGAAGTCCACTCGAGACCTCCCATCCGGACTGGTTCGAGCCGATGTTCGAGCGTTCAAGAACGGGTCGGGGACCGACTATCACCAGGCGTTCATGGACGCGTTCGCCGCCGCCGATGCCGTGTACGTGCCGTCGGGGACGCTCTTCGTCAGCCAGGGCATCTCCGTTCCCGCGGGCAAGGTCGTCTACTCGGACGGCGCCTTGGATCAGACCCAGGCCTCCCACGCGGGAACGATCGTCCGGCTGACCGGGGACATCGGCTCTCAACCATTCCTCTCGCTGGGCCGGAGCTGCGAGATCCGGGGACTCACGGTCGACGCGAACGGCAATGCCGAGGTGGCTCTGGAGATTCCGAAGGGGTCCGACGAGTGTCGCGTGTGGAACGTGAAGGCCGCGAACGGCAAGACGGCGGCCTTCAGCGGCGATGCGAGTCGGCTGACCATCCTCGGGTGCCTCTTCATCGCACTCGAGGGGAGCGGCCGCTTCGCCTATCAGTGTTCCGGTGCGGACTTCCACGTTATCGCGGTGCGGATGATCGGTGGAACTGACGCCACAGCGTTGATCGATGGCTTCTACGGCGACTACGAAATGGTGCACTTCCAAGGCTCGAACGACACGCAGAACGACGGTCGAGTCACCGGCAATCACAACCACTTCGTGCAATGCCGGTTCGACGGTGGTACCGGGCCCAACCTTCTGGTTCAGGCCAGAGGCAACGAGTTCATTTCCTGCCGTTTCTACAACGGCCGGCCCGGCCAAGCCCCCTCTGCGATCCGCATCGACGGAACATCGACCGATGCCACGCAGAACCAGATCGCCGACGTGTTCGTGGATGGTGTCAAGGGACGGACGTGGAAGTATCTGCTGGAGATCCTCGGCCCGGTGGGCACGACGCGAGGCACGATCTTGGGTTCGGGATCGTGCTCGTTCTGCGACTCGCCGTACAACGTGCGACCTGCGAGCGTCGGCATTCTCACGAATGCGGAGCTCGCATCGCGCAGCGAGTTCCAGGCGACGCTCTCGGGGGATGGCCGAACGGCGAGCTTCAGGATCCCGCACGGACTCTTGGGGACGCCGATCACCGCGATTGCGCAGCCGGCATCGGCGGACGCGGCGGCCAGTTCTTCGTTCGTCAGCGAGCTTGGCCCCACGGATCTCGTCATCTCGTTCGCGACTGCTCCACCTTCGGGGAAGGAGAACCTCGCCTTCCACGTCATCGCAGCGATGTGACCGGGAGTTCTGCGAGCTCTCGGTCGGTCGTGCCTCAGCAGCCGGGCAGGTTCGCCGCCTCAGTCCTGGGCACCACGACGAAAGCGATCTCGCCGGGCCTCACCATGCCGAGGCATTCCCGTGCGATGCGCTGCAGGTAGTCGGGGTCCTGGAGTTCGGCGATCTGATTCAGGAGCCTCGCCTGCTGCTGCTGCAACGACGTCGACTGCTGCTGCAGGTCCGTGAGCCGAGCCCGCTGCTCCAGGTAGGAGCGCAGCGGCACCATCATGTAGAGCAGCAGGACCATGAGGACGACGGAGAGGATCGCCGCCTTCGGGGTGAGCCTCACGATCCGCCCTCCAGGTCCTCGTCGGGCTCGGGCAGGCGACCGAAGGGTTGGCGGCCCGCGTAGCGTGCGGTCTCGCCGAGGTCCTCCTCGATCCGCAGGAGCTGGTTGTACTTCGCGGTTCGTTCGCCTCGGGACGGCGCGCCGGCCTTGATCTGGCCCGCGTTGGTGGCCACCGCGAGGTCGGCGATCGTCGTGTCCTCGGTCTCGCCTGAGCGGTGGCTCACGACGACGCCGTAGGACGACTCCTTCGCCATACGGATCACGTCGAACGTCTCGGAGAGCGTGCCGATCTGGTTCACCTTCACGAGGATGGCATTGCCCACGCTCTCGTCGATCCCGCGCTCCAGCCGCTCCGCGTTCGTCACGAAAATGTCGTCGCCGACGATCTGCAGGCGTTCGTCGAGCGCCTCGGTGATGGCCATCCAGCCGTCCCAGTCGTCCTCGGCGAGCGGGTCCTCGATCGAGATGACCGGGTAGTCGTCGACGAGCCGGGTATAGAAAGCGATCATGTCGGACGCGGTCCGGGGCCGGCCCTCGAGGTGATAGGTGTCGTCCCGGAAGATCTCGGAGGCGGCCGCGTCCAACGCCAGACCCACCTCGTCGCCCGGCTCGAGCCCCGCCGCCTCGATCGCCTGCACGAGCAGCTCCAGCGCCTGGCCCGCGGTGTCGATGGCCGGCGCGAACCCTCCCTCGTCCCCCACCCCGGTCGCGAGACCTTTCGACGCGAGGATTGCCTTCAGCGCGTGGAACGTCTCCGCTCCCCAGCGGATAGCCTCCGCGAACGATGCGGCGCCGATCGGCACGAGCATGAACTCTTGCAGCTCCAGGCCGTTGTCCGCGTGGGCGCCGCCGTTCAGCACGTTGAGGAGCGGCACGGGCAGGACGTGGCCCTGCGGACCGCCGAGGTAGCGGTAGAGCGGCAGCTCGAGCGACGCGGCGGCAGCCCGCGCCGTCGCGAGCGAGACACCGAGGATCGCGTTCGCGCCGAGGGCGCTCTTGTCGGCGGTCCCGTCGAGGTCGATCAGGGCCCGATCGATCTCCCGTTGGTCGTTCGCCTCCGTCCCCTCCAGCTCGGGCCCGATGGTCTCCTCCACGGCGGCGACAGCGAGGAGGACGCCGCGACCGCCGAAGCGGGCGGCGTCGCCGTCACGGCGCTCGAGCGCCTCGTGCGACCCGGTGGACGCGCCGGAAGGTACCGACGCGCGGCCGACGGTGCCGTCGGCGAGCAGCACCTCGACCTCGACCGTGGGGTTGCCACGTGAGTCGAGGATCTCTCGCGCCCGGATCTCGTCGATGATCGCCATGAGTGCCGCTCGATTGTATGGCCGCGGCCCCCGCAAGGGTCGCAACCGCAAACTCAATGGACGCGGCGCTCGTACTACCGGCATGCTGCGTCGCGCCTCCGCGCTCCTGCCCGCGCTCGCCCTGCTGTGGTTCGGTGCTGCCACCGCCCTCGCGGCGGGACCGACGTGGACGCTCGCCGTGAGCGAGAACCCGAGCGACCAGGCGAACTACCTCACGGCAGCCTCGATGCTGAGCGGGACGGACGCGTGGGCGGTTGGCGCGTGGTACCGACCGGCCAGCACGCCCGGGACCCTGACGGAGCACTGGGACGGCGCCACCTGGACGGCGGTCCCCAGCCCGAATGCGACGCAGGGCTACAACGAGCTCTTCGACGTCCATGCGATCGCGACCGACGACGTGTGGGCGGTCGGCTACCACAACATCGCGAACTACGGCTCCGAGAAGTCGATGACGCTGCACTGGAATGGGGCCACGTGGAAGATCGTCCGGTCGGTGAACATCGGCGCCAACGCCAACATCCTTCGGGGCGTCGCGGGTGCTTCTTCCAACGACGTCTGGGCGGTCGGGCTCGGCAACAGCACCAGCCTCCAGTCGGGTCGGCCGCTGGTGGAGCACTGGAACGGGACCGCGTGGTCGATCGGGCGTTCGCCCAACACCGGCCAGGCGTTCGCGCAGCTGGAGGCCCTCTCGGTCATCTCGTCGAACGACGTGTGGGCCGTAGGCGTCGCGGGGGGCAAGACTCTCGCCGAGCACTGGGACGGGACGGCCTGGACCGTCGTGTCGAGCCCGAACGGGCCCGGCGGTCGTGGCGAGCTGTCGTCGGTCTCGGCGTTTGCCACGACCGACGTCTGGGCGGTCGGCACGGCGGGCGGCAAGCGTGGACCGTCGTGTCGAGCCCGAACGGAACGCTCCCAACGAGTTCACTCACCGGCGTCGTCGCGCTCTCAGGGAACGACGCCTGGGCCGTTGGCGTGACCGAGAACCAGCTCTTGGTCAGCATCAAGACGTTGACGTTGCATTGGGACGGATCCGTGTGGTCGGTCGTCCCGAGCCCGAACCCTGGGCCTGACTACAACTGGCTCGACGGCGTCGCGGCCCTTTCCGGCGGCGACGTCTGGGCCGTCGGCAACCAGGACGAGCAGACGCTCGCGATGAGCGCCAGCGACTGACTCAGCGCGCGGCGCGGAACCTCGCGAGCAGGTCCTCTTCCGAGAGCGTCTCCAGGTCGACGCCGGCTGCGACGGCCTCCGCCCGCGTGCGATCGAACCGTTCGCCGAACCGGCGCGTTGCATTCCGAAGCGCGGTCTCTGGGTCGACGCTCAGTCGGCGCGCGAGCGCCGCCACTGCGAAGAGGACGTCCCCCAGCTCCTCCTCGAGCCGGTCGGCTGGCGCCTCCTCCAGCTCGGCCAGCTCCTCGCGCACCTTCGCCATCGCGCCCTCGCGCGTTCGCCAGTCGAATCCGAACCCGGCGGCGCGCCGCTGCACCTTGGACGCGCGCGCGAGCGCCGGCAGCGTCGCGGGGATCTCGTCGTCGACGCCGTGCTCGCGGCCCTCCTCCTCCTGCTTGATGCGCTCCCAGTTGACCAGGACCTGCGCCGCCGACCCGACCTGCACGTCGCCGAAGACGTGCGGATGGCGCCGGATGAGTTTCGTGACGACGCCGGCCGCGACGTCGTCGATGTCGAACGTCCCCTCCTCCGCAGCGACCTCCGCATGGAAGACCACCTGGAGCAGCACGTCGCCGAGCTCGTCACGGAGCCGCTCCGGATCACCGGAGTCGATGGCATCCAGCGTCTCGTGCGTCTCCTCGAGGAGGTGGCGGGCGAGCGAGGAATGCGTCTGCTCGCGGTCCCACGGACAGCCCCCGGGCGCGCGGAGCCGGTGCATCACCCGTAGCAGCTCGAGGAGCCGCAGACCGCCTTCCTTCGAAGGAATCGGGCCCTCCGACGACGCGGGGTCGGGCGGCATGCGGCCGATTATAGGCAGAGCGTGATCGCCGCCCGGACCCAACCCGCGAGGGCCTCGCCCCCGAGGTTCGCCGGCGGTTCGAGGTTGAGCGTCCGGGTCGTCGGGTGGTACGAGGCGCCAGCGACGGCTTCGGCGACCTCGAGCCCCAACGCCTCCTCGACCGGCTTGAAGCGCACCTGGGTACGGAAGGTCGAGACCTCCTCGATACCGGCCACGAGGAGAGGGCACTGACGGAGGCCGGAAGCGTGCCGAACCGGTCGGTCGCCTCCTCGGCCACGTGTGACAGCTCCTCGGCGTCACGCGCCGTTCCGATTCGGCGATAGAGCTCGAGGCGCAGGGCCTCCTGCCCGATCCAGTCGGGCGGGATGAACGCCTTCACCGGCAGATCGATCCGAACCTCCCGCTCCGGCGCGAGCGGCTCGCCCTTCATCTCGGCGACAGCCTCGGACAACAAGCGCAGGTACGTCTCGAACCCGACGGCGGCGATATGGCCGTGCTGCTCGGCCCCGAGCAGGTTGCCGGCGCCCCGGATCTCGAGATCCTTCATCGCGATGGAGATCCCCGACCCGAGCGCCGTGAACCGGCTGATCGCCCCGAGGCGCTCGTGCGCCTCGTCGGTGAGGCGCGCCTGCGGCGGGAAGAACAGGTACGCGAACGCGCGCTCGGCGCTTCGACCGACGCGGCCGCGGAGCTGGTAGAGCTGCGCCAGCCCGAGCCGGTCCGCCCGCTCGACGACGAGCGTGTTGGCCGACGGCACGTCGAGCCCGCTCTCGATGATCGTCGTGCACACAAGCACGTCGGCGCTCCGATCCCAGAACTCGAGCATCACCCGCTCCAGGCGCTCCTCGTCCATCTGGCCGTGCGCGACGACGACGCGCGCATCCGCGCCGAGCTTCGACCGCACCTCGCCCGCCGCGCGTTCGATCGTCTCCACGCGGTTGTGCACCCAGAAGACCTGCCCGCCTCGTAGCAGCTCGCGGCGGACCGCCCCGAGGGCCATCTCCGGATCGAACGGCCCCACGTGGGTGAGCACCGGCTGGCGGTCCTCCGGCGGGGTGTCCACCACGCTCATGTCGCGGATGCCCGCGAGCGACATCTCGAGCGTGCGCGGGATCGGCGTCGCCGTCATCGTGAGCACGTCGACGCTCGTTCGGAACTTCTTCAGCCGCTCCTTGTGCGTGACGCCGAACCGTTGCTCCTCGTCGACGACCAGCAGCCCGAGGTCCTTGAACGTGACATCGGATGACAGGAGGCGGTGCGTGCCGATGACGACGTCCACGCTCCCGCCCGCGGCCGCGGCGATCGTCGCATCCTGCTCGTCGGGCGACGCGAAACGAGAGAGCATGGCGACTCTTACGGGGAAGGGCGCGAACCGCTCAGAGAACGTGACGAAGTGCTGTTCGGCGAGGAGCGTCGTCGGGACGAGCACCGCCACCTGCTTGCCGTCCATGACCGCCTTGAAGGTCGCGCGCACGGCGACCTCCGTCTTCCCGTAGCCGACGTCGCCGCAGATGAGCCGGTCCATCGGCTTGGCGTCCTCCATGTCGCGCTTGACCTCTTCGATCGCCCCCAGCTGGTCGCGCGTTTCCTCAAACGGGAACGCATCCTCGAGCTCGGCCTGCCACGGCGCGTCGGGGCCGAACGCGTGTCCCGGCACGGACAGGCGCACGGAATACAGCCGAACGAGCTCCCCGGCCATGTCACGGACCGCCCGCCGGACCCTTGTCGTCGCCCGGACCCAGTCGGTGCCGCCCAGCCGGTGCAGCCGAGGCGCCTCGCCGCCGAGGTACTTCGCCACGACGCCGACCTGATCGGACGGCACGTAGAGCTTGTCGCCCTCGGCGTATTCCAGGAGGAGATAGTCGCGCTCGGCGCCGGCCACGGCGCGCCGGACCATCCCGAGGTAACGCCCGACGCCGTGCACGCGGTGCACCGCGAGGTCCCCTGGCGACAGCTCGACCGCGACCCCCTCCGAGCGGCGACGCGAGAGCCTGGGCGCGGCGCGGGTGTGCCGGCGCCGCCCGAAGAGGTCCTCCTCCGTGAGGAGCGCGAGGAGCGGGGGCGAGTTCGGGTCCGGTGCGAACCAGAAACCCTCGGAGACGTCCGCCTGCACGCGCGTCGACGGGGTGTCCGGCCCCAGCACCTCGGTCGCGCGCTCGAGCGAGCCACGGCCTTCCGCGGTCAGGATCACCGTCGCCCCCGCCTGCGACAGCTCGCGGGTCCGGGCGACCATCTCCTCGGTTCGGCCGGGACGATCCCATGGATGGATGCCGAGATCGACCGCCTCCGGGCCCGCGAGCTCGGTCACGTCGACCCGCTGACGCCCCCCGAGGGCGACATCGGGATCGCGCACCACGCGAGGCCCCGGCCAGGCCGAGGCTTCGGCGAGCGCGTCGGCCTCCTCTTGGATCCGACGGCCGCGGTCCATGGTGCGGGGCGCCGACGACACGACCACCCACCCACCCTCCGGCAGGAGGTCGGCCAGGAGCGGCAGCCGGTCGTGCAGGAGCGGGATCGCCTGCTCCATGCCCTCGAACGCGAGGCCCTCCGCCAGCCGCTCGAGCGCCGCGCGAAGGTGGCCGCGGTACGAGGGGATGGCCGCCTCGGCCCGCGCGCGCACGTCGTCCGTCACGATCAGCTCACGGCTCGGGTGCACGTCGACGGCGTCGATCGCGCCGGTCGAGAGCTGCGTGGCCGGCGAGAACGAACGCAGCGACTCCACACGGTCGTCGTCGAACTCGGCTCGGACGGGCCGGCGCGCGGTCGAGGGGAACACGTCGACGATCCCGCCCCGAACGGCGAACTCTCCACGGTGCTCGACCAGGTCCGAGCGCGCGTAGCCGAGCTGCACCAGCCGAGAAGCGAGGTCCTCGAGCGTGACGACGTCGTCCACGCGAAGGACGAGCGGCTCGTGCGTCCCGAGGTCGGGGCTCAGGCCCTGGATCGCCGCGAGGATCGGGGCCACGGCGACGAAGGGACCCGTGGCGGTCCGCAGGCGGTGGGCCGCACGCGACCGCTCGCCGGCCGCATGCGGCCCGGGGCTGATGCCCTCGTAGGGAAGCGACTCCCACGCGGGGAACATCACTACCCGATCGGAGCCGAGGAGCAGCCCCGCGCCAGCCGCGAGCGACTCGGCGGCACGCGGCTCGTGCGCCACGGCAAGGACCGGCGCCTCGAGCGCGCGGGCGAGCGCGGCGGCAACGAGCGGATGGCCGGAGACGGCCGCGATCGCGGTTCGTACCGGGCCCGGCGCGGCGAGCAGCCGCCGGATTGGCGGCGAATCCGCCACCCGGTCCAGGATGCCGATTCCAACGTCGCTGATCACGTTCGCTTCGCTCCCGAACACCACGAAAAGGCCTCGGTCGCGCCGACCAGGCCTCTACCAGCAGGTTTGATGGATCCTAGGGGTCTTCGACCCCGGACCTAGTGTAGCCCTCGCGCGCGGCGTCCAGGCCCTCGCTCACGAGGGAGAGGACGGCCTCGGCCGCGCCCTGCACCAGCGATTCGACCGCGTCGAGCTCGGATCTGGCGAAGGGCTCCAGGAGGAAGTCGACGTTCAGGTCGCGGTGCCGCGGGCGCCCGACCCCCAGCCGCACGCGGTAGAAGTCCGGCGACCGGAAGCCGCGAACCATCGAGTCCAGGCCGTGATGCCCGGCCGTCGAGCCACCCCGCTTGATCCGAAGCGCGCCCAGCGGGAGGTCGATCTCGTCGTGACAGGCGATCACGCGATCGAGCACCACGCCTCGCCGGCGAGCGAACGACGCGAGCGGTGGGCCGCTCTCGTTCATGAACGATCCCGGCGCAGTGAGCAGAAGCTGCTCGCCTCGATGACGCGCCTCGGCGGCGAAGAGCGGGACGAGACGAACTTTCCGAAGGCGGGCGCCAAGCTGGGCACACAACGCCTCGACGACCATCACGCCGGCGTTGTGGCGCGTCCGCGCGTATCGCTCGCCGGGGTTGCCGAGCCCGGCGACGAGCCAGGGGCCGGCGTCCCGCATGCGGACGCTAGCCCTCGGCCTCGCCCGATTCCTTGGCGGGAGCCTCCTCGGCTCCCTCCTCGGCAGCGCCCTCCTCGGCTGCCTCCTCGGCCGGAGCTACCTCCTCGACCTTGAGGATCTGCGGCGTGACGACCGACACAACCGTCTCCTCGAGAGCGGTGAGGATCGTGAGCGAAGCCGGCACGACGAGGTCGGACACGTGAAGGGATTCGTTGATCCCGAGCGCGGAGATGTCGGCCTCGATCGCCGACGGCACGTCCTGTGGGAAGCTCTCTACGTGCAGCGTCCAGAGGTGGTGCTCGACGACGCCGCCCTCCTTCACACCGTGGGAATCGCCGACCACATGGATGGGGACCTCGACCGCGATCTTCTCGTCCCGTGCGATGCGAAGGAAGTCCACGTGGATGAACCGGCCCGCCAGGTGGTCGCGCTGGACCTCCCGCGGCATCGCGAGCACGCGATCCTTGCCGACCGCGAGGTCGATCAGGACGTTCGCGCCGGCCGCCGTGTGCAGCACGTGGTACAGGTCCTTCGCGTCGACGCTCACGTGCACCGGCGCGACGCCGTGCCCGTAGACGACCGCCGGGACCCGGCCGGCCGCGCGCATCTTGCGGGCGACGCCCTTCCCGGCCCCCGCACGCGGCTCCGCCGTCAACTTCTCTTCCATGCCGTCACTCCGATGGTGGTTCGAGGGATTCGGCCAGAGATTGTACCGGGCTAGGGCTGGTTCTCACCCCGGAAGATCTCGGACACCGACTCGTCCTCGAAGACCGCGAGCAGGGCCTTCGCGATGATCGGGGCGATCGAGAGCACGCGCAGGCGGTCGCCAAGCACTTGCAAATGCTCTTCGGGGATCGGCAGGGTGTTGGTGACCACGGTCTCCTTGATCGGGGACTCGGCGATCAACTGCACCGCCTTGCCCGACAGCACGGGGTGGGTGGCCGCGCAGTAGACCTCCGACGCCCCTTGATCCGCGAGTGCCCTCGCGCCATCCGTCATCGTCCCGGCGGTGTCGATCATGTCGTCGATCAGGATGCAGGGGCGACCGGCGACCTCGCCGACCACCACCATCTCCTCGATCTTGTGCGCTTCGTGCCGCGAGCGGCGCTTGTAGATGTAGGCGAGGTCGGCGTGCAGGTATTCGCGAAGCCGCTCGGCCGTCTTCACACGCCCGGCGTCTGGGGCGACCACGACGAGGTCATCACCGATCTTGATGTCCTCGCGCAGGTAGTCCGACAGGAGCGGCAGCGCCGTCAGGTGATCGACAGGGAAGTCGAAGAACCCCTGGATCTGGCCCGAGTGCAGGTCCGTGGTGACTACCCGGTTCGCGCCGGCCGACGAGAGCAGATCGGCCACGAGCTTCGCCGAGATCGGCTCGCGGGCCAGGGCCTTCTTGTCTTGTCGCGAGTAGCCGTAGTACGGGATGACGGCGGTGATGCGCTTGGTCGACGCGCGCTTGAGCGCGTCGATCATGATGAGCTGCTCCATGATCGATTCGTTGATGGGGGTAGCGTGCGTCTGGATGACGAAGGCGTCGGCGCCGCGGACGCTGTCGTTCGCGCGGAAGTAGATCTCGCCGGAGGAGAAGCGGGAGATCTTCGCCTCGGACAGAGCGATCCCCAGATGCTCGGCGATCTCGCCGGCGAGCTGCGGGTGCGCCGTGCCGGCGAACACCATCATTCGCTTGCTGTTGGCGAGCTCTCGGACCGTCCCGTCACCCACCGCTTCGTCCTCCTTTCGCCGCGCCGCCCCCCGGAGCGCGCCCGTCGTGTGCCCGGCGCTTGCGTTCGTCGTAGCCCCGCACCGCCCGCTGCTCGGCCCGCTCGACGGCGAGCGCCCCCGCGGGAACGTCCTTGGACACCGCCGAGCCCGCCGCGGTCCACGCCCGCCGGCCGATCGTGACCGGCGCGATCAACATCGTATCGGAGCCGATGAACGCTTCGTCGCCGATCACCGTCCGGCGCTTGTCGTAGCCGTCGTAGTTGCAGGTGATCGACCCCGCGCCGACGTTCACGCCGCGCCCGATCGTCGCGTCGCCCATGTAGGAGAGGTGGGGAACCTTGCTGCCCGCACCCACCCGGGTGGCCTTTAGCTCGACGAACGTGCCGGCCTTCGCGCCCTCCTCGATGACCGTGCCGGGGCGCAGGCTCGCGAACGGCCCGACGGTGGCGTCACGGCCGACGCGGGCACCGCGCACGACGGAGAAGGTCACGTCCGCGCCGTCGGCGACCGAGGAATCGACGATCCGCGTCGAGGGCCC
>VAYJ01000113.1 GCA_005888465.1 Actinomycetota bacterium | reverse complement strand
GGCGTGAACGCCTTGGAAACCAGGGCGCGCACCCGGGTGTGGTCGGGCGGCTCCATGTCGAGGATGCCGTTGCGAATGAGGTGCCAGAACGGCGCGTGCGACGCGGGCGGCGACGGCCGCCCCATCTCGTCGTCCGACGTCAGGTGATGATACGTGCGCCCGAAGCGGCGGTCCCGGAGGAGCCGGTCGACGTCCTCGTACCAGGGCACGAGCCAGTGGTCGGTCGCTTCGTCGTAGTGGGCTCGCCCGCCGGCGCGGAGCGCCGCGTACGCCGGGTACGGATCGGCGACGAACGCCGGATCGTTCGGACGAAAGAGCGTCGCCGTCTCCACGCGGCCTGAGCCTACGCGGGGCCGTCCGCGCGTGCCAGATCGAGCGCGCGGGTGAGATCGGGGGGGAGCGGATCCTCGAGCTCGATGTGTCGGCTGGTCATCGGATGCACGAACGCGACCCGCCACGAATGCAGAAATGGGCGCGTGAGGCCGAGGCGCTGCGCGTCGTCCCCTCCCCCCCCGTAGGCGCGGTCGCCCAGCACCGGGTGACCGATCGCGGACAGGTGCACACGGATCTGGTGCGTGCGGCCGGTCCGCGGCCGGGCCTCCATCAGGGTCGCGCGCCGCAGGCGCTCGCGAACCAGCAGCTCCGTCGACGCCTCCTTCCCCGTCGCCGTCGCGACCCCGATGCGGGCGTGCCGGCGCTCGAGGGGGGCATCGACCAAGGACGCCTCGGGCCCGACGCGGCCGCGGACGAGCGCGAGGTAGGCCCGGTCGACCGCGTGCCGGCGGAAGAGGTCGCTCAGGGCTTGATAAGTCCGGTCGTCCTTCGCCACGAGCATCGCGCCCGAGGTGCCGACGTCCAGCCGGTGGACGATGCCCGGCCGGTCCGGCCCGCCGGCCGCGGCGAGCGGGACGCCCGCGCCGAGAAGCCGGTTGACCAGCGTCCCGGTGCGGCGCGACGCGGTGGGGTGGGTCACCACCCCGGAGGGCTTGGACACCACCAGGAGATGCTGGTCCTCGAACAGGATGGTGAGCGGCGTGGGGTCGGGCGCCAGGTCGGCCGGGCTTGTTCGAGTGACCTCGACGCGCTCCCCGCCCGCCAGGCGAAAGGACTTCGGCCTGCGACGGCCGTCCACGACCACCGCGCCCTGGACGATCGCCCGCTGCACCTCGGCCCTCGGCACTCGCAGGTGGGCCGCGACGACCGCGTCGAGCCGTCCGGGTTCGGCGAGGAAGGACTCAGGACTCATGCGCCGGGGCCGGCTCGCGCTTGCGGCCGAGCCCCGCCAGGACGACCACGATCGCCCCGACGACGATGGCGGAGTCGGCCATGTTGAAGACCGGCCAGACGTGGAAGTCGACGAAATCGACGACGCCCGCGCTGTGGATGACGCGGTCCGTGAGGTTGCCGAGCGCCCCGCCCAGGATCATCCCCAACCCGAACGCCGAGGGGAGCGAGGACACGCGCGGGAGGCTCACGATGATCCCCAGACAGACCAGGATGGTCGCGCCGAAGAAGAGCCACGGTTGATGGCCGAGGATCCCGAACGCCCCGCCCGCGTTGCGCACGAAGGTGAGCTGCACAATGTGCGGGACGATCGTGACGGGCGCGTGGCCCTCCAGGTACTTCTCGGCGAGGACCTTTGTCACGCGGTCGAGCGCATAGACGGCGGCCGCGGCGGTGAAGAACAGCGGGGGGATTCGACGACGCCCGGCCACGGCCCTAGCGGACGCGCTCTTCGGCCTGCTTGTCCTTGATGCAGAGGTTCGCGTAGGGCAGGGCCTTCAGCCGGAGCTTCTCGATCGGCTTGCCGCAGCGGTCACAGAGCCCGTAGCTGCCGTCGTCCATCTTCGCGAGCGCCTTGTCGATCCGGTCCATCAGATCGCGCAGGTTGTTGACCAGCGAGAGATCCTTCTCGCGCTCGAACGTATTCGTCCCGGCGTCGGCGTATTCCTCGTCGAACCCCATCTCCCCGGTGAGCTCGGACTGGTTCGCGGCGAACGAGGACTCCTCCAGCTCGTCGTACTGCCCCTTGAGGTCGCCCCGCTCGGCCACGAGCCGCTCGCGCAGCTCCTGCAGTTCCTTCTTGGGGATAGTGGCTCTGGTTGCCATGGCGAGATCGCGCGCACCGTAGCACTCGGTTGCGGTGCCGGCAACCAGCATACGGGATGCCGATACAATGCTCCGTTTCGTCTGGGAGCAGAGCATGACGAGGTTCCGGCCGGTCGATCCGAAGGCAGATCTCCCCTCGCTCGAGCGGGAGGTCCTGTCGTTCTGGCGCGACGAGCGGATCTTCGAGCGGAGCGTCGAACAGCGGAAGGGCTCCCCGGAATGGGTCTTCTACGAGGGCCCGCCGACCGCTAACGGCCGTCCCGGCATCCACCATGTCGAGGCGCGGACCTTCAAGGACCTCTTCCCCCGGTACAAGACGATGCGGGGGTACGCGGTACCGCGCAAGGCGGGCTGGGACTGCCACGGCATCCCGGTCGAGCTCGAGGTGGAAAAGCAGATCGGCACCAAGACGAAGCGAGACATCGAGGCCTTCGGCATCGCCAGGTTCAACGATCTCTGCCGACAGTCGGTGAAGGAGTACG
This sequence comes from Actinomycetota bacterium, assembly GCA_005888465.1. Taxonomy (GTDB): domain Bacteria; phylum Actinomycetota; class UBA4738; order UBA4738; family UBA4738; genus AC-55. The sequence continues at coordinate 7,336 of VAYJ01000113.1, read as the reverse complement.
TCGAGGAGTGGAACCGCCTGACCGAGCGGATCGGGTTCTGGATCGACCTCGAGGACGCGTACTGGACGATGGACACGCCCTACATCGAGAGCGTGTGGTGGGCGCTCAAGACCTTGCACGACGGGGGCCGCCTCTACCCCGAGAACAAGGTCACCGCGTACTGCCCGCGCTGCGGGACGCCGCTCTCCGACCACGAAGTGGCGATGGGCTACCAGCAGGTGAGCGACCCGAGCCTGTTCGTGCGATTCCCGATCGTGGATGGGCCGTCGGAGGCCGCGGGCGCCTCGCTCGTCGTCTGGACCACCACGCCGTGGACGCTCATCTCGAACCTGGGCGCGGCGGTCGCGCCGGACGAGACGTACGTCCGCATGCGCACGGGCGAGCGCGACCTCCTCGTGGCCGAGGCCCGGGCACACGAGCTCGGTGAGGGCGCGGTCAGGATCGGACCGTCGTTCCCGGGGCGGACGCTCGCGGGAGCCGCGTACGCGCCGCCCTTTGAGAACGTCAACGGTGACACCCACCGCGTGCTCGCGGCGCCGTTCGTCTCGATGAACGAGGGCACCGGGATCGTGCACATGGCGCCCGCCTTCGGCGCTGAGGACCTGGAGGTCGGCCGGCGCGAGGGCTGGCCCATGTTCAACCCCGTGGACGGCGAGGGCCGCTTCACGGAGCTCGCCCCGGCGTTCGTCCGCGGGCGCTTCGTGAAGGACGCCGACGAGGTGATCATCGAGGACCTCCGGAACCGCGGCCTGGTCGTCCGGGCCGAGCGCGTGGAGCACACCTATCCCCTGTGCTGGCGGTGCGACACGCCGCTCATCTATTACGCGCGCCCCGCCTGGTACATCCGCACCACGGCCGTCAAGGAGCGGCTCCTCGCGGTCAACGAGTCGGTCAACTGGTACCCGGACCACATCAAGCACGGGCGCTACGGCGACTGGCTCGCGAACAACGTGGATTGGGCGCTCTCGCGCGAGCGGTACTGGGGCACCCCGCTTCCGATCTGGATCTGTCCCAGCGACCACCGGACGGCCGTCGGGTCGCTCGCGGAGCTTTCGACGCTCGTCGGCCTCGACGTGACCGGGATCGACCCGCATCGCCCGGCGATCGACGAGGTGACGTTCACGTGCCCCACCTCCGGCTGCGGCGAGACGGCGGTCCGGGTCCCGTACCTCATCGACGTGTGGTTCGACGCGGGCGCGATGCCGTTCGCGCAGTGGTCGTACCAAGGGCCAGACTCGGAGGCCGCTCCCCTCTTCCGATCCCGGTTCCCCGCCGACTACATCGCCGAGGGCCTGGACCAGACGCGTGGGTGGTTCTACACGCTCATGGCCGAAGCGGTGCTCCTCTTCGACGATACCGCGTACCGGAACGTGGTCTGCCTCGGCCTCCTGGTCGACCGGGACGGGCGAAAGATGTCGAAGCGGCTCGGCAACGTGATCGACCCGTGGGAGGTGATCGACCTGTTTGGCGCCGACGCGCTCCGCTGGTTCCTCGTCGCCGGCGGATCCCCGTGGTCGCCGCGCCGCGTCTCGCTCGAGTCCTTCGAGGAGGTGCTCCGCCGGGTCCTGCTCACGCTCTGGAACGTCCACGCATTCTTCGTCACCTACGCGAACCTCGACGATCCGACGCTGGACGCCGCCCCCGCGCCGGCGGAGCGACCTGCGCTGGACCGGTGGGTGCGTTCGCGCCTGCACGCGACCGTCGCCGCGGCCGGCGAGGCCTTGGAGGGCTACGACGCGACGGGCGCCGCGAAACGGATCGAGGAGTTCGTCGAGGACCTCTCCAACTGGTACGTCCGGAGGTCGCGGCGGCGCTTCTGGGACCCGGAGCGCGCGGGACGGCAGACGGGGAGCGGCGACAAGGCCGCCGCGTACGCCACGCTGCACGAGGCGCTCGTCACGATCGCCAGGTTGATGGCGCCCATCGCGCCGTTCCTGAGCGAGACGATCTATCGAACGCTGATCGCCGAGGTCGACCGGGCGGCCCCTGCGTCGGTGCACCTCACGGCCTACCCGGAGGCCGATCGCGACGCGATGGACGCCGCGCTCGACGAGGCAATGGCGACGGCCCGGGCCGCCGCCAAGCTCGGGCGCCAGGTGCGGACCGACGCGAAGGTGCGCGTGCGCCAGCCGCTCGCCCGTGCGGCGCTGCACATCGCCGGCGACCCCGAGCGCCTGCGCCCTCTGCTCGGCCTGGTCGCCGAGGAGCTGAACGTCAAGGAGGTGGCGTTCGCCGAGTCCGCCGAGGAGCTCTCCGGCTGGCGAGCGAAGCCGAACTTCCGCACGCTCGGCCCGACGCTCGGTCCAGCCGTCCAGGAGGTCGCCGCGGCGCTCGCGGCGGACGACGGGGACCTGGGGGCGTCGCTCGCCGCCGGCGCGTCGGTGGAGCTCTCGCTTCCCTCGGGCCTTCGGATCATCGGGCCGGAGGACGTCGAGCTCGTCCAGGTGAGCCGCGCGGGATGGGGCAGCGCCTCGGACGGGTCGGTAACGGTGGCGCTGGACCTCGAGCCCAACGAGGAGCTTCGCCGCGAGGGCCTGGTGCGCGAGCTGATCCGCCACGTCCAGGATCTCCGGAAGTCCTCAGGGCTCGCGGTGGCCGACCGCATTGTCCTCTCCGTCGACGCCGACGCGGAGGTTCGGCGCGCGGGGCTCGAGCACCTCGCCCATCTCTCCGCGGAGGTGCTGGCCGTCGACGTCGGCTGGGGCGAGGCCCTCCCGGACGCGACCAGCGGCTCGGCGACCATCGACGGACATGCGATCACCATCTCGCTCACGAAGAAGGAGGGCACGTGAACCACACGACGGGGACCGAACCGTTCGACATGAGCCTGGTGCAGTGCGGGGCGCGCCTGCGCCGCTCGCCGTTCTACGAGGCGGAGCAGCACTACGGGCCGAAGGGCTACACGGTCTACAACCACATGCTCTTCCCCATCCGCTACGACGACCTCGAAGCGGAGTACTGGCACCTGCTGAACCATGTGACGCTCTGGGACGTGTCGGTCGAGCGCCAGGTGGAGATCACCGGCCCCGACGGCTTCCGCTTCACCCAGCTCCTCACGTGCCGCGACCTCTCCCGGTGCGCGGTGGGCCAGGGGAAGTACGTGCTCGTGACCGCGCCCGACGGCGGCATCGTGAACGACCCGGTGCTCCTTCGCCTGGGCGAGAACCACTTCTGGCTTGCGCTCGCCGACTCCGACGTCCTGCTCTACGCGACGGGACTCGCCGCGCAGGCCGGGATGGACGTGACGATCCGCGAGCCGGACGTCTCGCCCGTGCAGATTCAGGGCCCGAAGTCGAAGGACGTCGTCTCGAGCCTGTTCGGGCCCGAGATCCTCGAGCTTCGTTATTACTGGTTCCGCGAGACCGACCTCGACGGGATCCCGGTGGTCGTGACGCGCACGGGATGGACGTCCGAGGTCGGGTACGAGATCTACCTCCGCGACGGCAGCCGCGGGACGGAGCTCTGGGAGCGGATCATGGAGGCCGGCCGTCCCCATTCGACATGACGATCACGAACAACCCCTACGAGATGGGGCTCGAGCGGCTGGTCGACCTCGACATCGAGCCTGATTTCATGGGCAAGGAAGCGCTCCGGCGGATCAAGGCCGAGGGCGTCGCCCGGCGGATCGTGGGGGTCGAGATCGCGGGCGACCCGATCGGCTTCAACACCGAGCGCTGGCCGGTTGGAGCCGACGGCGCGGTCGTCGGCCACGTGAGCTCGGCCATCTCCTCGCCTCGGCTCAAGAAGAACATCGGCTACGCGTGGGTGCCGGCCGACCGCTCGGCGACCGGGACGTCCCTCTGGGTGGACACGCCGAACGGCCGGGCTCAGGCGACGGTCGTCCCGATGCCGTTCGTCGACCCGACGAAGGAGATCCCGAAGTCCTAGCGGCTCGGGCGCTCTCCTAGAGGGCGTGAAAGCCGCCCGACGCGGACGCGGCCGGGGCGCGGTGTTTCGGGCGGGCCTGGACCTTCGTGAGCGTCGTCGGTGCGCGTGCGGCGACCGCCGAGGCCGCCGTGTTGTTCGCCGTCGCGAGGTCCGGGGCGTCGCCCACGACGCTCATGCGAACCCGCAGCGTGCCACTCACGGTCGGGACCAGGCGGATCGCGACGCTCGCACGCGCCATCGCGGCGAGCGGGCCGAACGAGCAGACGAGCCCGCCGGCCATGACGCATCGGCCACGCGAGGCAGCCGCCGACGCGAACGTGCCCGCCGGGAGTCGAACGGTCAGCCTGGCGGTGGCCGCGACCGGACCCTCGTTCCGGACGGTGACCGTGACCGTGACCGGCGCGCCGACCACGGCCGAGCCCCCCCAGGCCGTCGACACCGCGAGGTCGGTGGCTCGGTGGCCGCGAGGCGCGTGATCGATACACCTCCCCTTCGATGAGCACACGACGACATGGCCGCGCGAGAACCTGGTCACCGCGCGAGCCCGGCGTCCGCGGCGCACATCGGTCGTCGGCAGCCCAAGGTAGCCGGCGGGGCCGCCGGCCGACCGGTAGAAGGCGAGCGCGGAGCCGTGCACCCAGTAGGCGCGGCCGTGGGCCCGGTTCCAATAGATCGTGCCGTTCTCGAAGGCCTGCGCGCGACCACCCGGTACCGCGACCTGCGGGCCGGCCGGGAGGCCCGGTGCGCACTCGAGCGCGTCGTACTTCCCGCGGATGTGGCCCGTCACGTTCTTGTCCACGTTGATCCACACGCGGTCGTCGTGCAGCCCGAACGCGGACATCAGCGTGCTCCCCGAGATCGTCGCGCGCCCCTTCGTGCCGACGACCACGAGCGAGCGGATGCGCCCGGACACGCCGCGCCGGACGTCGATGAAGCCGGCGACGGTCCCGATCGCGCCCGTGAAGGGCAGCAGGTGGTCGCTCACCGCGAACGCCGAGAGCGGGCCGACCCGCCAGGCGCGATTCGGGTTCGCGCTCGTGAAGTCACCGGGATCGCAGGTCCCACGCAGGTACGGGAGCGGCGCGCCGCCCCACACGTTCTCGTTGTTCTCCGTATGGCCGCCGCTCGAGCTCGTATAGTAGGCTTGGATGGGCTGGCCGTGGTAGAGGACGGCCTCGCGGTTCGTGCGCGCGACCCCGACCTCCTTGTCCCATCCGATGTAGGCCTGGTCCCACGTGCTCGCGTACAGCCCGCAGTTGCACTGGACCCGATGCTGGCCGAGCCGCGCCACCTTCTCGAAGGCATACGTCCGCGCCGCGTCGGCCTGCGCCATCAGGGCCTGCATCGGCCAGCTGCTCGGGACCTCGCCGAGCCCGTCGAGGTAGGACTGCGGCGAGAGCACGGCCACGACCCGAAGACACGCCCCGGGCCAGCATCCGTCGCCAGCGTAGACGTCGATCTCCAGATAGCCCCGGCCGTACGTGTGCCCCGCTTCGCGGACGAAGGCCCGCCCGCCCGTTGAGGCGTAGCTCACGTACAGGCGCGTGCCCGCGTGGGTTGCGACGACCTTGCCCGAGGCGTCGCGCACCCGGAAGCTCGTGCTCCCGACCGGTGTGATCGACCACGTCGCGCCGACCGGGATGGGGCCGCCGAGGACCGCTCCCGTGACCGCGTTGCCGATGCGCAGCCGTACCGTTCCGTGGGCCGCCTTCACGTGCACGCGGCGGGCCTCCAGGGCCAGCCCGATGCGAAGCGTCGCCGGGCTCTGCCGCGCGGGACCCACCGTCGTACCGTGGTAGTAGTGGCGAAGGATCTGCTGATGGCTCCAGCCCTTGCGGGCGAGGCCGTACGCGCCGTACTGCGACATGCCCAGGCCGTGACCCCAGCCGGAGCCGTAGAAGGTGAAGGTTCGCGCCGCGGACCGTGCCTCACTCGATGGCGCGACGGTGAGCACGGCCCCGACGACGACGGCGACGATCGCTGCTCTTCTCATGGGCGCTTGTTTGGTTGTAAGGCGGGCGCGATGTCCGAAGGTCTGCCGGCCGAAGCATCGACCGGCCTTGATGAACCTTGAGCTATTCCTCTCCCCAGAACAGCTCGCGCACGGAGCGGTCCTCGTCGCCGGTTCCCGCGCCGGTGGTCTCGAACGCGACCGCCGGCCGTGCACCGGATCCGTTGGCCTCCTCGGGGGCGGCGTTCGCGAGATCGATCACCCGCCCATCCTCGCCACGGGCGCCGCGACGGGCCTCCTTCACCGCCCGCGCGTGTTCTTGGATCAGGCCCGCGAGCTGCTTCAGGAACTCCTGCTCCCGCGAGACGAACGCGTGCAGCGCGGCCGGCGTCGAGGGCGCGGCCGCGACGGCGGACGGCTCGGTTACGGATTTCCCCCTCGTTTCGACCTCCGCCCGCAGGCGCGTGTTCTCGGCGTAGAGCCGGGCCATCTCTTCGGTCACCTCGTCCAGGAACTCGTCGACCTCGCGCTCGTTGTAACCGCGGACGGCGAGGCGGAACTCCTTCTGCTGCACCTCGACGGGCGTGAGCCGCTTCGGCTCGGGGGTCGTGGCTGCCGTCGGCATGGGCGGCCTCTGCTCCTGGGCCCTGTCCCCGTCCTTCTTCTTGGTTCGCATGGCGGCCCTCCCTACTGGGCTAGCAAGCGGCTCGCAGGATGATCCCCAGCACGATGAACACGATGAGCGGCGAGAGGTCGAGTCCCATCCCGCCCGCCCGGATGGGTGGCAGGAGCGAGCGCACCGGCCGGAACACCGGCTCGGTCACGGCGCGAAGCCCGTCGATGACCGTTCGAACCGGGCCCGTCGGCGGCCGCCGCGACAGCAACAGGAACCACGACGCGATGACGGAGGCGACCAGGATTAGCCAGTAGATGTTGAGCGCGTCGCAGACGATTCGGCCCACCGTGTCCGTCCTCGCTTGGCCGCCGGCACATCGGCGGCCCTAGAACTGGTTGAAGAAGCCTCCCTCGACGAGGCGCTCCCGCTCCTCGGCGGAGACCTCCATGTTGGCCGGGGTGAGCAGATAGACGCGCGAGGCGACCATCTCGATCTTCCCGTCCAGGCCGAACACGAGCCCGGAGGCGAAGTCCACGAGGCGACGAGCCACGGGGTCCTCGGCGCCCTGGAGGTTCATGATGACCGGGACCCCCTGGCGGTACCGCTCCCCGATGTCGCGCGCGTCGTTGAACCGACGGGGCTCGGAGCGGTGGATCGAGGCCATGGCGGGGACCCGCGAGGAGGGCATGGTCCGAACGATCGTCTCCGGCCGGTCGACGCTCGTCATCTCGCGCGCGATCCGGCGCACGGGCGCCGATTCGCCACCGCTCTCCGGCGCCTCGACGCTGTCGTCGAGGTCCTCGAGGTCGTCGTCCTCGACCAGGCCCAAGTACTGCATGGTCTTCTTCCACACCCCGGCCATCGACCCTCTCCTCCGTCAC
>VAYJ01000112.1:387-8618 GCA_005888465.1 Actinomycetota bacterium | reverse complement strand
CGCTCGGAGAGCCGGCGTTGGACGTCGAAGCCATCCAGGTCGGGCAGCATGATGTCCAGGACCACGAGATCGGGGCGGAACGACTCGACGAGCGCGAGCGCATCCCGGCCTCGCCCGGCGATCGCGACGTCGAACCCCTCATATCGGAGTGCCGTGGCGACGAGATCGGTGATGTACGGCTCGTCGTCCACGACCAAGACGCGCGATCCCCCCTGCGCACCGGCCTTGCCAGGGATCACGGGCGAGCTCGACGATGCCACCTCCGCCACCTCCGTCCTCACAGTATCGCCCAGTGGAACAGCTGAGCCTGGGACGGAGCTGGGAGCCTGCCGAGAGTTCGCTCAGCCCTTTCGCTGGCCGAATCGCCTGCGCAGGCCGTTCACGAGCGAGAGGAACATGGCGGTCAGGACGAACAGGACGTTCAGCGCGACGATCCCCAGGAGCACCTTGATGGCGACGCTCATGTCCTATCGAGAGGACGGGCGCTGCACCGCCGGGTGCGAGGGGGAGATCGGCCGGTACCGTAGGGCGCGCTCCTCGGGGCAGTCGGACCATCGAGCGCCGCACTCGAGGCAGATGACCCGGCGGGGCGAGGAGACCTGCGAGACGTTGCGGAAGGACTGGCAGACGGGGCAGCAGGGCGTCGGCATGTCGGGCACGTCCTCCTCGGGCTCGGGACTTCCTGTCATGAACGGCCGGCTCGGCGGGACGTTTCCGCCGGTCCGGGACCCGTTCGACCGCGCCTCCAGTGTTGCCGCGGGCGGCATGGGGCGTCTACGGGCGCTCGGCCTATCTCCGGCCTAGTCCGAAGGTCCCTTCGTGGATCGGTAGCGGCGCGCTAGACCACCTGGGCGGTTCCGCCGTCGGAGGCGACGAACGGAAGGCCCGCGGCCGCCCACCGTTCCATCCCACCCTCGAGGTTGTGGGCGTCGTAGCCGCGGGCGCGCAGGATGAGCGTGGCGAGCTCGCTCCGGTTGCCCACGCGGCAGACCACCGCGACGGGCTGGTCGGAGGTGATCGCCTCCAGTCCGGAGCCGCCCATCACCTGCGCGAGCGGGACGTGCACGGCTTCCTCGATGTGCCCGGCCACCCATTCGTAGGGCTCGCGCACGTCGAGGATCTGATACTCGGCCCGGTGCTCGTACAGGTCCTTTGGATCGTCCACGGCCTCACGACTGTACCCGTTCGCCAACCGGCGGACGCCTGCTGCTATCGTCGGCGGACCAGTGGCCGGCCCCGACGATCCCGCCCCGGAGCTTCCCGATCAGGCCGAGACCGAGGGTCACGCCGTCGCCCGCCTCAGCCGGGCAGGCGCGGTCATCCGCGGGCTCGCCATCGACGCCACGCCGCTTCGGACCTCGCGCGACTACCGGCTCCTCTGGGTCGGCGAGCTCATCTCGCTGACCGGCCGCCAGATCAGCGTCGTGGCGCTCCCCTACCAGGTCTTCCGGCTCACGGGATCCTCGCTCGCGGTCGGGCTGATCGGGCTCGTCCAGGTCGTACCGCTCGTCGTCTTCTCGATCGTCGGCGGGGCATGGGCGGACCGGGTCGACCGCCGGCGCCTGATCCTCATGACCGAGATGGGGCTCGCCGTGACGAGCGGGCTCCTCCTTATCGGAGCGCTACTCACCCGCGCGCCACTCTGGTACCTCTACATAGTCACCGGCGTGCAGGCCGGGATCCTCGGTGTGAACACGCCGACGCGCTCAGCCGCGATCCCGAACCTGGTGCCGCGAAGCCAGCTCCCTGCCGCGCTCGCGTTGAACCAGGTCATGTACAACACCACGCTCGTCGTGGGGCCCGCGGTCGGCGGGCTGATCCTCGCGCGCTTCGGACTTGCTTGGGCCTACGCCATCGACGTCACCACGTTCCTCGGATCCATCACCGCGGCGTATCTCCTCCGTCCGTTGCCGCCCAAGCGCGACGCTGGTGAGGCCTCCACCGGCTGGCAGGCCATCCGTGTCGACCTTCGTGATCGACCTCGACGCCATGATCTTCGGCATGCCGCGCGCAGCGTTTCCCGCGCTCGCGCAGGACGTGCTCCACGTCGGACCACAGGGCCTCGGACTCCTGTACGCGGCCCCCGCCGCGGGCGCGCTCGTCGGTGCGCTCACCGCGGGCTGGGTCGGCTCGATCCGCCACCAGGGCCGCGCCGTCATCTGGGCCGTGGCGCTCTGGGGCGCGGCCATCACCGCGTTCGGCATCTCCGAGCGGTGGTTCGTGGTCGGCCTGCTGTTCCTCGCGTTCGCCGGCGCCGCCGATGTCATCAGCGCCGTGTTCCGCGGGACCATCCTGCAGCTCTCGGTCCCGGACGAGCTCCGTGGAAGGCTCTCCGCCGTCCACATCATGGTGGTGACGGGCGGCCCGAGGCTGGGCGACGTCGAGACGGGAGTCGTCGCGGGGCTCGTCAGCCCGACGTTTGCCGTGATCTCGGGCGGCGTCGCGTGCCTGGCAGGCGTCGTGATCCTCGCGGCCCTCGTGCCCCAGCTGGCGCGCTATCGCGCGGGGGACGACACGGCCGACGGCTAGGAGCGGTCCTTCCGGCGAGACCGGAAGAGCCAGACCCCGACCCCCAGGCCGGCCATCGCGAAGAGCAGGAGAAAGAACTTCCGGCCGCGTGACTCCTTGCGCTTCCCGCTCATCGCGCCTCGATTGTAGGCGCGGTCACTCGAGGAGCGATGCCAGCTGCCGGGCGCTCTTCACGGCGTAGTTCTCGTAGCAGTTGTTCATGAGCACGTGGGTCTCTCGCGCGCCCTCGGCCAGGTCGCGGACCTTCGGGACCCACTCCTCGAGCTCGTTCGCCGAGTAGTCGTACCGGAACCGATCGGCGGCCGTGCCCGCCTTCGTGGACCACGCCTTCGGATCGCGCCCGTGGAAGCGGACCATGGCAAGCTCCTTCGACGTCACCGCCGCCACGGGGGGGATCGACGTATCGAATCCCTGCGGCATGTCGACGCAGACGAATGGCAGGTCCAGCTCGGACAGGAGCGAGAGCGTCTCCTCCTGGTTGCGCTCCTCCATCCAGAGCTTGTTCCGAAACTCGACCGCGACGCGATAGTCCGGCAACCTCGTCTTCACCTCTTCGAGGTAGCGCTTCGCGGGCCGACCGATGACGAACCACTGCGGGAACTGGAAGAGGACCGCGCCGAGCTTGCCCGCGGAGTGCAGCGGCATGAGCGCGTCCCGGAACCGCTGCCACACCTCATCGACGAGCTCCGAGGGAAGCTTGTCGCGATACACGTTCCGCTTGCCCTCGAGCTCCGACGGCAGCGCCTCCTTCACGTCCTTGTAGAGCGAGTCCACCTTCGTCGGGTGGTTCGTGAGGAGCGAGTACGCCTTGATGTTGAAGACGAAGTCCTTCGGCGTTCGCTCCAGCCAGAGCACCGCGTTGCGCTCGCTCGGTGGGAAGTAGTACGTGGAGTCGACCTCAACGATCGGGAACTGCGTCGCGTAGAACTTGAGCCGCTCCTCGGCCGTCGTGACGCCCTTCGGATAGAAGTGCCCGCGCTTGATCAACGTCGGTTCCGTCCACGACGAGATCCCGATCAGGACCGACATCGCCGGACGCCCGGGCTAGATCCAGCCAGCGGCGTTGATGATCTCGGAATTGCGGAGCTTCCGGAGTGCCTCGCGTTCGATGAGGCGAACGCGCTCGCCGGAAAGTCCCATCATCTTGCCGACGTCGCGAAGGCTCATGGCGTGGCCGTTCGCCAGACCGTACCGGAGCGCGATCACGCGCCGCTCGCGCGGGTCGAGCACGTTCAGCACTGCCTGCCCGATCTCCTGGCGGAGCATCGCGTCCTCGACGGCGTCGAGCGGGCTCTGCTCGTCGGCCTGCTCCAGCAGGTCGCCGAGCTCGGTGTCCTCGCCGACCGGCGCCTGCAGCGACACTGGCTCGCGCCGCTCGGCCTCGAGCAGGCGGTCGACCTCCTCGATCGGCAGCGCGAGCGCCTTCGACAGCTCCTCCGGAGTCGGGTCGCGGCCCATGCGCTGGCTGAACTGGACGAACGTCCGGCGCATCTTGCGGATCTGGTCGTGCACGTGCACGGGCAGGCGGATCTGCCGGCCGCGGTCGGCGATCGCCCTCGTGATGGCCTGCCGGATCCACCAAGTCGCGTACGTGGAGAACTTGAACCCGCGGCGCCAGTCGAACAGCTCGACGGCCCGCATCAGCCCGATGTTCCCCTCCTGGACCAGGTCGAGGAACGGCAGGCCCTGGCCCTGGTACTTGCGGGCGATAGACACGACCAGCCGGAGGTTCGCCTTGATGAAGCGCTGGCGGGCGGCGTGCCCCTTCCTGAGCAGCTCTTTCGCCTTGCGGATCGTCGTCTCGGACTTGAGCCGGCCGCTCTGGAGGCGCGCCTGGGACTCCTCGCCGTGCTCGATGGCCATGGCAAGCTCGACCTCCTCCTCCTTGGTGAGGAGAGGCTCACGCGCGGCCGCCTCGAGGTAGAGGCGGACGTCGTCCGCTTCGCCCAGAGCGCGGGTCGGCTCCGAGCGGCGGGCGGGCTTGGGTTGGGGGTCGGCCATTGACTGCTTACAGGGTAGCCCGAGCGGCCCTGAAAACTGAAAACGAGCGCGCCAAAAGCGTTGTTCAGATACCCATTCTTCGCCTCGCGACACGCTCGTGGGGCCAATAGCGAGCCGAAGGAGGCAGGACCCGAACCCCCGCCCGGAGGGCGAGGGACGCCGCGGCGGCGGTCGCTCGGTCTCGTGGGCGCCACGGGAGACCGAACGCCGCTCGGATCCTGGCGGGCAGGAGCGACGACGTGACCGCCCGAAAGACGCCGGTGAAGACGCCCGCGGCGGGCGCCGACGGCGGGCGCAGGATGTCTCGAGCTAGAGCGCGTCCTTCGTCGCCCACCGCGAGCGACGGACCCTCGAGCATCGACCGCCAGTACGTCCGGAAGTCGGCGTAGGTGGGAGGCAGGTGCCGGTCGGTCACGCCGAAGAGCCCGGCGAAGGGCCTGAGCGCCTCGTAGTACCCGTCGGCCTCGCCCGGACGAAGCACGCGCACGAACCGGCCGTACGCGGTCAGGGCGGCCCAGACGAGCGTCGCGTGCACCCAGAGCGCCAGCTCGGGGTCGGTGGCGTCGTATGTCGTGCCCGCCGGGAACGGGCCCACGGCCTGCTCAATGCCTCCGTGGACGGCTCCGTGCCGCCGCCGAACCGACGCCGCGGCGGCGGCAGACTGCTCGGCGTCGCCGAACGAGATCCGCAGTGTCGCCTCCAGGGTCGATCGCAGACGGCCGAGCGGGTCGCGGCGGAAGTCGCTGTGGGCGGCGACCCCGGCGGCGACAAGCGGGTGCGCGACCTGCAGCAGCAGCGCGGCCGGCCCGGCGGCGAGCAGCACGCGCTCGCGGCCGATCGTCCAGACCGGAGTGCCCGGCCCGAACAGGCCCGGATCCCCCGGGCGGCCGGGTGGCAGGTTCGGGATGCCGATCCCCAGCGAGGTCCACGGCGAGAGCGGGCTCACGGGACGATGATGCCGCGCGATTCCGGAAGAAGCGCGGCGACCACTAGGGCGCCCGCAGCGTAGGAGAGCCCCGCAATCGCGAGCGCCCGGCCGACGCCGCCGATCGCATCCGAGAGGAGCCCCGTCAGGGCCGGCGCGATCCCAGCTCCCGCGAGCCCGGCCACCCGCAGCATCGCTCCCACGGTCCCGCGGCTCTTCGCCGGGAAGATCTCCGTCGCGTAGGCCGCCGTGCAGGGCGTCGACCCGGTCAGGAAGAAGATGACGAGGCCCAGACCGAGGACGCGACCCGGGGTTCCCCCCGCCCGGAAGGCGACCTGCCCCGCGACCGCGGCCCCGGCGAGGAACACGATCGCGGTCGGGCGGCGGCCCCACGCGTCCATGAGCCTGCCGGCGACGAAGAAGCCCGACACCGCGATCGTCCAGATCGCGACGTACAGCGGGTTGATCTGCCGAAGGCTCCAGTGCCACTCGTCGATCACCAGCGTCGAGGCGAAGGTCGTGACGGAGGTCGGGAACACGGAGAAGCAGAAGGCGAGCGCGGCCGAGCCTACGAGCCAGCGTCGGCGAACCTCGCGGAGCGCGTGACGGGCCGGGCGGCGCTCCTCGCTTCGTCCCGCGGCTCGCGACTCGGGGAACGAGCGCCGGCCCCACGCGACGAGGGCGAGCGGGAGGATGCCGATCAGGTACAGCGCGCGCCACGAGGCGTTCAGGCTCACCACGACCAGGAACGCCGCGCCGGCGGCCGCCTGACCGAACGCCGACATCGACGAGACGAGGCCGAGCGCGCGACCCCGACGCTCCGCGGGGAGCAGCTCGACGAGCACGATCGTCGCGAGCGCGTACTCGGCGCCGAGGAAGAGCCGGGCGACGAATTGGCACGCGACGAAGGCGATCACGCCGGGCGCAAACGCGGTGGCGAAGGTTGCGAGCGTGTAGCCGGCGATCGTCGTGATCAGGATCGGGCGGCGGCCCACCCTGTCCGCGAGGGGAAGCAGGACGAGCACGCCGAAAGACCCTCCGAATACGACCGAGGCGACGACGCCGGCCTGCGCCACCGTGAGATGAAAGTCGTCGCGGATCAGCGGGAGAGCGAGGCCGAGCACCAGCCCGTCGTACCCTTCGAAGAAGGTCGCCGGCGCGAGCAGGGCGATGAGCCGAGCCCTGCGACGAACCTTCGGCGCCGCGGCCGGCGACTCGTCCGTCACCGCGCGGGCGAGACCAGCACTTTCACGCCACCCTCGCCCGCGACGAGCCGTTCGAACGCGCCCCCCGTGTCCTCGAGCGGGACCGAGCCACTCACGACCTTCGCGATCTGTGGTCGCTCGACCAGGAGATCGAGGGCGCGCTCCATCGTTCGGCGCGAAGGCCCGGAGAGCGAGAACGCCCGGTGCTCGCGGACGAACATGCGCAGCAGGAGCACCGGCGCCATGGGCACGCCGACGATCCCCACGACGCCTCGATAGCCGCAGGCATCGATCGTCTGCTGCAGGGCCTCGGGCACGCCCGAGCATTCGAGTGCGACCCGCGCACCGTGCGGCTCGAAGCCGAGCAGCGTGACGAACGGATCCTCGACCGTGGGGTCGAACGTGGCTTCGCAGCCGAGGTCCTCCCCGAGCGCCCGGCGCTCCGGGCGAGGGTCCGCGCCGACGACGCGGCAGCCAGCCGCGACGAGGCCGGCGACGCAGAACAGACCGATCGGGCCGAGGCCGCACACGTAGGCGAGATCCGAGGGGCGCGGCACTGCCATTTCCACCGCTCGGAGCGCCACGCCGAACGGCTCCGCGATTGCCGCCTCGCGGTCGTCCAGCTCGTCGGGAATCGGGATCAGGCTCACGGCCGGATAGACCACCCGCTCGGCGAACCCGCCCCAGGACCCGTGCGGCGGGTCGATGCAGTATCGAGGCTCACCCTCCCGGCACCACAGGCATCCCCCACATCCCCGCGCGGGGAACGTCACCACGCGACGGCCCGGCTCCCACCGCCCTTCGGGGTCCTTCTCGACGACGCCGGAGATCTCGTGGCCCAAAACGACGTCCGGGCCGGCGAGCGCGCCGGTCTTGTAGACGGAGAGGTCCGAGCCACAGATCCCGCAGTACGTCACGGTGAGCCGGACCTCGCCGGGACCCGGCTCGGGGGGCGGGACCTCGCGCAGGGTCATCGAGTGCGCCGCCTCGAAGAACACGGCCCGCATGCGAGGACTATAGCGACGGGGACCTGCGCCTATACTCAGCATCCGCATGGGCGCGGCACCCGAGTTGGGCGGCGTCCTCGCGGCGCGAGCGCTCCGCGAATCCGGCGTCGAGGCCCTCTTCGCGCTACCGGGCGGGCACAACCTGCCCCTGTTCGAGGGCGCGCGGCGAGAGGGCCTTCGGCTCATCGACACGCGCCACGAGGAGAACGCGGTCTTCATGGCCGAGGGCTGGGCGCTCGCGACCGGTCGCGTCGCGGCGGCCTCCGTCACCGCCGGCCCCGGACTCGCCAATGCGCTCCCCGGCATCATCGAAGCAAACGCGGCGGGGGTTCCCGTGGTCGTCGTCGCGGGCCGCACGGGACTCCCCCAACGAGGTCGTGGCGCCGTGCAGGACCTCGATCAGCTCGCCTCGGTCGCCCCGGTCGCGAAGTGGGCGTCGGAGTGCCTCCAGACCGAGCGGATCCCGGGCTACGTGGCGGAGGCCGTGCATCACGCTCGCGCGGGCGCGCCGGGCGTCGCCTACCTCGAGGTCCCGCAAGACGTGTTCGCCGCCGCCGCGGTACC
>VAYJ01000112.1:0-380 GCA_005888465.1 Actinomycetota bacterium | reverse complement strand
GAGGATGCTCGGGCGCGACCGATCGCTGGCGACCTCGACCGGGCCCTCGACCTGCTAAGGACGGCGACGCGCCCCGTGGTCCTCGCCGGCTCCGGGGCGTTCTTCTCTTGTGCGGGGGATGCCCTGCGGGGCTTCGCCGAACGCACGGGCGTCCCCGTCGTCACCACGAGCGCCGCGCGTGGTCTGATCGACGACGATCACCCGCGGTGCGCGGGTGGGCTCGTCCACGGCGGCATCGCGCTCGCCTCGGCGGACGTCGCGCTCGTGCTCGGATCCCGGTTCAACGCGAACCTCGTCTACGGAGGGCCACCGCTCTTCTCGCCCGGGCAGCGAATCGTGCAGCTCGACATCCGTCCCGAGCACCTCGGCGGTGAGCGCCG
>VAYJ01000097.1:12749-18047 GCA_005888465.1 Actinomycetota bacterium | reverse complement strand
TGGGGGCGACCATCGTCGGCGCCTTCTACCTGGGGAACACGACGGCGGAGCGCCTGTACTTCGTTGCCCTGGCTGGCATGGGGATGCTCACGACCGTCGGGGTCATCGTCTCGATGGACACGTACGGGCCCGTCTCGGACAACGCCCACGGGATCGCCGAGATGTCCGGAGGGCTCGGGGAGCGCGCGGACGAGATCATGACCGGACTCGATGCCGTCGGGAACACGACGAAGGCCATCACCAAGGGGATGGCCATCGCTACGGCGGTCCTGGCCGCCACGTCGCTGTTCGGATCGTTCGAGGTGGCCCTGGAGGGCGCGGGGTACCACTTCCTGGGCATCCGGATCGACCACCCGGACGTCTTGGTCGGGTTGCTGATCGGCGGAGCGGTCCCGTTCCTCTTCGCGTCGCTCGCGATCCGCGCGGTCGGCCGGGCGGCGTCCCAAGTGGTGGTCGAGGTCCGAAACCAGTTCCGCGAGCATCCGGGGATCATGGAGGGCACCGAGCTGCCAGAGTACGGGCGCGTGGTGGACATCTGCACGAAGACGTCACTCCGCGAACTCATGACCCCCGGGCTGCTGGCAGTCCTGTCCCCGATCATCGTGGGATTCTTCCTCAAGGCGGAGGCGCTGGGCGCGTTCCTCGCCGGCGCGATCCTCACGGGGCAGCTTCTGGCCGTCATGCTCTCGAACGCGGGGGGGGCGTGGGACAACGCGAAGAAGCTCGTCGAAGAGGGAAAGTACGGCGGCAAGGGCTCCGAGCCGCACAAGGCCACGGTGATCGGAGACACGGTCGGGGATCCCTTCAAGGACACCGCCGGCCCGGCGCTCAACCCGTTGATCAAGGTGATGAACCTCGTTGCCCTCCTGGTCGCCCCGCTCGTGGTCAAGTACGGGACATCCGGCGGCGGACACCTCGCAGTTCGGATCGTGGTGTCCGTTGGTGCCGCGGCTGTGCTCGGGGTGATGATCTGGTACTCGAAGTCCCGGCGGGTCGAGATCTTCGCCTCCGGGTCCGAGCCGTCCACGTCGGCCCGCGCCAACTGAGCGGCCGGGCGTGAGCGGGCTTCGTCGTTTCCTCGGGAGGTTGACTGAGGGAGACGAGGAACGGCTCGCTGCGGAGCTGCGCACGTGGGCGGCCACCGTCCCCGGCACCGTTCGGATCGACGAAGCTGCACCCCGCTCCCGCGTGTCGCTCGCCGGCATGGTGAGACGGATCACCGTGCGGCCGGTCGAAGGGTTCGAGGCGCTCGAGGTGGTCCTCTCCGACGGCACCGGCGAGGTGGTGGCGCGGTGGCTGGGCCGCCGGGCGATCCGCGGCCTGGCGCTCGGCTCGAGGCTGAAGATCGAAGGCGTGCTCGGCCTCGAGCAGGGTATGCGCAAGGTGGTGAACCCGACGTTCGAGTTCGCGTGAATCGAGACAGGGCCGCCCGCATCCTGGTGTTCGTGCTCGCGACGACCGTCGGCGTCGTGGGCGCATGGCTGGGGCTGGCCGTGGCCGGCCGCAGCAACGTCACCGCTGGCCCGTTCGAGGTGCGCGCGGGCGTCCAGTTCGGATCGGGCCTGACCGAGGTCGCCCTGCCGCCGCTCGGCCATCTGACGGCGGCCACCCACATCGCGCCGCTCCGACTCACGTTCAGCCTGCAGAGCGTCCGGGTCGGCCAGCTGTCTGACCTCGTTCGCAGCGGGGGCGTGGATGCGGTGGTCACCTCGATGCAACAAGGGCTCACCTCGCGGCTCGTCACGATCGCGCTTCGCGCGCTCGGCGTGGGGCTCCTCGGGGCCCTCGTCCTCGCGGCCCTCGTCTATCGCACACGCTGGCGGTTGATCGCGGTGGCGCTCACCGCCGCCCTGGTCGCGACCGGCGGGAGCGAGCTCGCGACCCGGATGACGTATCAGGTGAGCGCCTTCCAGCGCCCGGCGTTCTCGGGGTCCCTGGTGCTGGCGCAACAGCTCATCGGGCCGGTACGGACCGCCGCGGATCGGCTGGAGGCGTTCCGCGAGGAGCTAGGGGCCGTCGTCACCGGAGCCGCGCGCGTCTACGCCTCCATCCCGGCGACGCCCATCGGCGCGCCGAATGAGATTCGTGTGCTCCACATCTCCGACATCCACGATTCGCCCCTCGGGATCGAGTACGCCCAGCGCCTGGCCGCAGCGTTCGACGTGGGGTTCGTCCTGGACACCGGTGACCTCACCTCGTTCGGCCTGCCCCCTGAGGCGCTGATCCTGGACGCGATCCCCGAGTTCCGCGTGCCGTATGTGTTCGTGCGCGGCAACCACGACTCCCATGCCCTACAGGAGGAGATGCAGCGGATCCCGAACGCGATCGTGCTCGACGGAGCGACGAGGGAGATCGACGGGATCACCGTCTACGGCCTCGGGGATCCCGAGTTCACTCCGGACAAGAACTCCATCCTGAGCGATGAGCAGTTCGCGGTGGCTGTGCGGGCGGCCGGGGCCGTGGTTGCTACGGAGATCAGCGTCCTTCCGCGCCCACCCGACATCGTCGCCGTCCACGACGACCGGATGGCCGAGGCCGTGGCCGGCAAGGTCCCGCTGGTCGTCTCCGGGCACTTCCACGCGCAGTCTGCGCGTGACGTGGACGGCACCTTGTTCCTTCGGATCGGCAGCACGGGCGGGGCTGGGGCCAATGCGTTCACGCTGACGGGCGGCGTGCCACTGTCGGCGGAGATCCTCCACTTCCAGCCCGGCCCTTCGCCGGTGCTCGTCGGCTACGACGTGGTGACGCAGTCGCCCGAGACGGGGAGCATCTCGTTCGTGCGGCATCTCGTCCAGCCCGAGCCCCTGCCCTCGCCGACGCCGAGCGAGTCGTTCAGCCCCTCTCCGGCCCCGTCGTAGGCATCACTCCAGGGCTCGGCGGAGATCCTCCTCGACCTCGGGCGTCGCGATAGCCATCACCTCGTCGCCGGCCGCGAGCACGGTCTCCGGCTGCGGGATGACGACGTGGTCGGCCCGAACGATCGCCACGATCGCGGAGTCGAGAGGCAGGCGCAGCTCGTACATCGGCCGGCCGACGACCTCCGATCCTTCCTGCAGGGTGAGCTCGACGAGCGTCACCTTCCCGCGCTGCAGCTTCAGGAGCCGCACGATGTCCCCGACGCTCACGGCCTCCTCGACGAGCGCGGTGAGGATGTGGGGCGGGCTCACCGCCGTATCCACCCCCCACTGCTCGGTGAACATCCATTCGTTCTCGGGATGGTTCACGCGGGCGAGCACGCGCGGCACCGCGAACTCCTGCTTCGCGAGGAGCGATACGACCAGGTTGTCCTCGTCGTCCCCGGTCGCGGCGACGATGACGTCGGCCTGACCGAGCTGCGCCTCCTCGAGCACGTACGGCTCGCACGCGTCTCCGAGAAGCACGCGAACGCTCTGGGGCAGGTCCTGTCGCGCTCGAGCGGCAGGCGCGGTCTCCTGCTCGATGAGCGTCACCTCGTGCCCGCGCTGGGAAAGGTCGAGCGCCAAGTGGCGCCCCATGTTGCCGGCTCCTGCGACGACGACCTTCATCAGTCCGCCGCCGGCTGCATGAGGACGTCCAGCTTGTCGAGGGAGACGCGCGCGACGACCATGTGCGCGATGTCCCCCTCTTGGAACGTGCTGGAGGCCACCGGGATGAAGCCGCTCCCGCCGCGGTCGACCCCGATCACGCGCACGGCGCCGTCGGCTTCCACGGAGGAGACGGCCTTGCCGACGAGGTGGTCGGGGACGTCTCGCTGGAGGTGGAGCAGCGCACCGCCGGCGAAGCTCTCCTTCAGCTCGTCCTTGCCGTGGAAGAGGAGGAACTGGATCTGCTGGGCGGCCCACCTGACCGACGCGACCGTCGGGATGTTCAGCCGCTCGTAGATCTCGGCACGGCGGGGGTCGTAGATCCGGGCGATGACCTTCGGCACGTGATAGTGCTCGCGGGCGATTCGAGCGGAGACGATGTTCGAGTTGTCGCCGTTGGAGACGGCGACGAACGCCCCCGCCTCCTTGATGCCGGCCTCCTCCAGCACCTCCCGGTCGAAGCCCAGGCCGACGATCTGGCGAGCCTCGAATCCCGGTGGGAGCTTGTCGAAGGCGTCGTGGCGCTTGTCGATGATGGTGACCGAGTGGCCGCCCTTGGCGAGCTGGACTGTCAGGGCCGCGCCGACCCGCCCGCACCCCATGATCACGATGTGCACGGCGGGAAAGACTAGCGCAGGGAGGGGGCGGACCCCACCCGGTAGGGGACGACTACGACGTCGACGTGCGGCTCGGACGCGAGCGACCGAGTGATCGCCCGGCTCGTGTGGTCGTGCAGCAGCCGCTGCAGTGCCCGCGGATACTCGCGTCGCGGCAGGACGACCGTCACCTCGACGTCGGGCGCCTCCTCGCGGTGGACATACTCGGTCACGGTCCGCGCGATGTTCCGGTCGAAGCACTCCTCGACGTCCAGGGGAACGCCAAGGATGTGACCGACTTCACCCCACTGCTCGGCCAGGTGCTCGGCGCGATGTGGGTCGACGGCTGCGTGGAGTGCCCGGATGTCGGACGCCTCGATCGCTCGAGCGTAGCGGATGGCCTTCAGGACGCTCCGGTCGACTTGGTCCACCAGGATGATCGCCACGTGATGGATGCGGGGTGATACGCGGATCCGTCCGCTCGAGCTCGTATGGCCGGCACCGCCGTGCTCGCGCACCACGACGACGCTTAGGTTCTCCAAGTCGCGGAGCGGCGAGACCAGGCCGGACCAGCTTCGGCCGGCGCGCAGGCGCTGCCAGAAGGAGGGATGCGCGGGCCCGGGCACGATGAGGGTGAGCTGGACTTCGGAAGAGGCGCAGCCGCGCGCAAATCGCCCGAGGCACTCGCCCCGCTTGCCGTCCGGGCACGGGATCACCTCCAGGTGGACCTCGATCTGCGATTCGCGCCAGGCCTGGCGGAGCGCCGTCGCCTCCTGAGGATCGGTCGCGAGGTGCACCGCCCGGATGTCCTCGGGCCGGATCGTGAACGCGTACTGGAGCGCGTGCAGCGTCTTCTCGTCGAGCCGGTCGACCAGCACCAGGGCGACGTGGCGCTGTGGAAGAGGTCGCTGGATCGTGTCCAGTCCGGCCTCGAGGTCCTGCTCCTCGTGTCCGTAGGCCTTGTTCACCCGGGTGAGGACGAACACGAGCAGCGGGACGAACACGACAACGACCCACGCGCCGTGGGTGAACTTCTCGACGGCGATGATCCCGGTCACGATGAGCGTGGTGAAGGCGCCCAACCCGTTGATCACCAGCCCACGCCGCCACCCCGGCTCGCGCAGCCGCAGATGGCGCTT
>VAYJ01000097.1:12128-12703 GCA_005888465.1 Actinomycetota bacterium | reverse complement strand
GTTGGAGAACACGAGCTTGTGCCCGCGCTTCGTCAGCTGCCGGGGCATGAAGGCGTCGCCCGCGTGGAAGCTCGCCAAGCGAGGGAAGTCGGCGAAGGACGTGTTCGCCGCGAGGATCAGGATCAGCGTCGTGGAGATTTGCAGGATGAGGAACAGCGCATGTCCCGCGGCTCCGTGTCCGTAGACGGCATCGCCGATCTGCCCCAGCACGGATTTGCTCTCATCGGCCACCGGGATCACGTGGAGCCGGTGGGCGAGATACGAGACCGCAAGGAACGTGATGGAGAGGACTGCCCCCATGTACATGAGCGTGGTCTGCGCGTTCTTCCATTCGGGCTTGCGAAACGCCGGCACCCCGTTGGAGATCGCCTCGACGCCCGTCACCGCCGCGCCACCCGAGGCGAACGCCCGAAGCACGATCACCACGGAGACGGCGGCCACGCCGGGAGAGAGCCCGCCTGCCCGCACCTGCCCGGTGAGGGAGAAGGCGTGCAGATGGTGGAGCAGCACCTCGTACAGGCCCATCCCGCACGTGAGGCACAGGCTTCCGATGAACACGTACGTGGGGACGGCGA
>VAYJ01000097.1:0-12081 GCA_005888465.1 Actinomycetota bacterium | reverse complement strand
CCGACAGCGGATAGACGGTGCTGATCGCCTGCACCCCTGCTGCGGTGGACACCGCGACGGTCAGGACGTAGTCGACGAGGAGCGACACCCCGGCCAGCTGCGCGGGGAGGAGTCCCAGGTTGTCCTTCGTCACGATGTACGCGCCGCCGGCCGAGGGGTACGCCTTGATGGTCTGCCGGTAGGAGAAGATCAGAATGGCCTCCACCAGGATCACCGCCAGCGTGATGGGCATGACCAGGGTGAAGGCGACGATCCCGACGGCCGGGATCAGGATCCGCAGGATCTCCTCGGTCGCGTAGGCGACCGAGGACATGTTGTCGGAGGAGAACACTGCGAGGGCCGTGGGCTTGCCGAGCCGCTCGTGCTCGAGCCGGGCAGTGGCGAGAGGCTTGCCAAGGAGCAGCCGCTTGAGCAGGTAGCCGGAGCCGACGGCGGGGCCGCCGTTCGACTCGGGGGTCGCGCGCGGACGCGAACTGACCGCCATGTCGTCAGCCTTCCGTTCGCGCGTGGACGCGCGGCGGCGATTCGGGCTCCGTTGTCGGGGCGAGCCGGATGGACGACGGCGGTGCGGGCACGGGGCTGATGGCCGCGGCGAGCCGTCCCGCCTCGTTCGCGTAGCGCGACGCGAGCCGTGCGTGGGACCACGCGCGGACGCCCTGCGCCACGAGCACCAGCACGAGCGCCCCGATCCAGACTCCCGTGACGATGAGATCGACCGCCTGCATCGCTACCATCGGGGCGAGCATCGGCTCGGGACCGCAAAGGAGCCGTCAAGATTCGACGCGGGAGCGTCAAGATGCCGTTAAGTCCCACACCCCGGCCCGGGTCCTCCTCCGAGGCCCTCGAGCGGCTGCTGACCCCGTCCGGCCGCGCACGCGCGGCGGCGGGGATCGTGGTCGCGGTCGCCGCTCCGGCGTTCGTGACGGCGATCGCGTCCATCCCCTCGCACCCCGGCGCGGCGGTCCCGGCGCTCCTGTATCTGCTCGCGGTGGTGGCGGCCTCGGCGATCGGGCACCTCTGGCCGGGGCTCCTGGCCGCCGCGCTCTCGTTCGTCGGGCTCGACTACTTCTTCACCCCGCCCGTGCATCGCCTCACGGTCAGCAAGGGCGAGGACCTCTTCGCGCTCGCGGTCTTCCTGGTCGTCGCGGCCGCGGTGAGCGCGGCCATCTCGGCGGCGCTCGAGCAGCGAGCGATGGCGGAGTTCCGCGAGCAGCAGGTGCGCGCGCTGTATCACGTGACGTCGCAGCTCCTCGCCGCGCCGGGGCTCACCGCGGTCCTGTCGGACCTGGCATCGTCGCTCCGGTCGCTCTACGGGCTGGACGGCTGCCGGGTGATCGTGCTTCGCCCCGACGGCAGCGAGCGCGAACGCGTCGTGAGCGGCGCCGTCGAGGACGAGGACCTGCTCTCGTTCCCCCTCGTCGCCGAAGGCCGGCCCGTGGGCCGGATCGAGCTCTCGGGCCCCCGGCCGGGACGGCTCGGCGGTCCACAGACCGAAGTGCTGAACGCGTTCGCCGCGCAGCTTTCGCTCGCGCTCGAGCGGGCTCGCCTGGGCGAGGAGGCTGCCGGCGCGAGGGTCGAGGCGGAGGCGAGCCGCATCCGCGCGGCGCTCTTCTCCTCGGTCACCCACGACCTGCGCACGCCGCTCGCCTCGATCATGGCGAGCGCGTCGAGCCTCCTGGAGCAGGGCGTCCCGTTCTCCGAGGAGCAGCGCCACGAGCTTGAACCGGCTGGTCGCCAACCTCATGGACCTGTCCCGATTGCGAGCCGGCGCGCTCACCCCGACGGTCGAGCCCCTGCCGCTCGAGGACATCATCTCCTCCGTGACTCGCCGGCTCGCACCCGCTCTCGCCGGCCGTCAGGTCCGGGTGCTGGTGCGGGAGGACGTCCCCGCAGTGCCCGTCGACGTCGTGCAGATGGACCAAGTGCTGACCAACCTGATCGAGAACGCGGTTCGCTACACGCCGAAGGGAACGCCGATCGGGATCGCGGCTGCACGGTGGCACGGGATGGTCGAGATCCGCGTCTCCGATCGGGGCCCCGGTATCCCCGCCGAAGCTCGAGGCAAGGTGTTCCAGGAGTTCTATCGGGAGGACGTCGAGGGCCGCCGAAGCGGCACGGGGCTCGGGCTCGCCATCGCGAACGCCATCGTCACGGCGCACGGTGGCTCGATGGGCGTCGAGGACACCCCCGGTGGCGGCGCCACGATCTGGCTCCACCTCCCGCTCGACGGGCGGGCCGCGACGTGAAGGTCCTCGCCGTCGACGACGAGCCGCAAATCCTCCGCGCCCTCCGCGCGAGCCTGGCGGCCCGAGGCCACGAGGTGCTGACGGCGCCCAACGGCGAGACGGCCCTCGACACGCTCGCCACCACGGAGGTCGACCTTGTGGTGCTCGACCTGGGCCTCCCCGGGATCGACGGGCTCGAGGTCATCCGCCGCCTCCGGTCGTGGTCGCAGGTCCCCGTGATCGTGCTCTCGGTGCGAGAGGCCCAGGCCGACAAGATCGCGGCGCTCGACGCGGGCGCGGACGACTTCGTCACGAAGCCCTTCGCGATGGACGAGCTCCTGGCGCGCACGCGCGCGGTCCTTCGGCGGATCGGACCCGGCACACCTGAGTCGCCGGTCGTTCGCGCGGGGGACCTCGAGGTGGATCTTTCCCATCGCGCCGTGACCCGGGCGGGGGAGCCCGTGCACCTCACCCCCACCGAATATGCGCTGCTGGAGCTGCTGGTGGCCAACCCCGGCAAGCTCCTCACCCATCGCTTCCTCTTGCGCAAGGTGTGGGGCGACGGCTACCAGGCCCAGAGCAACTACCTGCGCGTGTACGTGGCGGGCCTGCGAAAGAAACTCGAGGAGGACCCCACTGCCCCGGTCCGCATCCTGACGGAGCCGGGCGTCGGCTACCGCTGGGCAGCCGAGGGCGGGTCGGAGGCCGCTGGCTAGAATCGCCGGGTGCTCGACACCCGTGAGAAAGAAGGCACGGAAACCTGGTTCGACCTCTTCAAGCGCATCCTGGTCGGCCGGCGGATGGCGAGCAACCGGCTGGAGCACACGCTGCTGCCGAAGATCCTGGCGCTCCCGGTGTTCTCTTCGGACGCGCTCTCCTCCGTCGCCTACGCCACCGAGCAGATCCTGGTGGTGCTCGTGGCGGCGAGCCTCGGTTCGGCGCATCTCGTCATGCCGATCGCGATCGCCATCGCGGCCCTCATGACGATCGTGGTGTTCTCCTACCGGCAGACCGTCCGCGCCTATCCGAACGGCGGCGGCTCCTACATCGTGAGCAAGGACAACCTGGGCACCTTCCCGGGGCTGGTCGCCGCCGCCGCGCTCCTCACGGACTACGTGCTCACCGTGTCGGTGTCCGTGGTCGCCGGCGTGTTCGCCATCACCTCCGCGATCCCCAGCCTGCACCCGCACAAGGTCGAGCTGTCGATGGCGTTCGTCGCGCTCATCACCATCGCGAACCTCCGGGGCGTGAGGGAATCGGGCACGCTGTTCGCGATCCCCACGTACGGGTTCATCGTCTCCATCTACATCCTGGTGCTCATTGGGCTCGTGCGCTGTCTCGGTGCCAGTGGGTGCGCTCAGGCCATACACCCCCCGGCGCGCGAGCTCCTCCCCACCGGCGCGCTCCCGGCCGCCGGGCTCTTCGTCGTCCTGCACGCGTTCTCATCCGGCTCCACCGCCCTCACCGGCGTGGAGGCGATCTCCAACGGCGTGCCGGCGTTCCGCCGTCCCCAGTCGAAGAACGCGGCCGAGACGCTCGGCCTGATGGGCGTGATCGCGGTCACGATGTTCCTGGGGATCAGCTTCCTCGCCCTGAAGTCCCATCCGCTCCCCAGCGAGGCCAAGTCCGTCGTTGCCCAGATCGCCGACGGCGTCTTTCACCACGGCTTCCTCTATTACGCGGTCCAGGTCTTCACCGCCGCGATCCTGGTGCTCGCGGCGAACACCTCCTACCAGGACTTCCCGCGACTGGCCTCGATCCTCGCGCGCGACCGGTTCCTCCCCCGGCAATTCGAGAACCGCGGCGACCGGCTGGTCTTCTCGAACGGCGTCGTCGTGCTGGCGCTCTTCGCGTCGCTCCTGATCGTCGCCTTCAACGCGAACCTCGACCGGCTCATCCAGCTCTACGTCGTCGGGGTGTTCACCTCGTTCACGCTCTCTCAGACCGGCATGGTGCGGCATTGGCTGAAGGTCCGGACCCGGGGCGGCCCCGCGGCCAGGGGCTGGCGTCGGAGCATCGTCATCAACGGGGTGGGCGCGGTCGCCACCGGGCTAGTTCTGGTGGTAGTGATCCGAACGAAGTTCGCCTCCGGCGCGTGGATCGTGATCGCCGCGATGCCGTTCGTGGTGGGCGGCTTCTACGCGGTGCACCGCCACTACGAGGCTATCTACCGGCAGCTCCGCACGGGAGCCATCACGGCAGCGGACGAGCTCAGCGATACGCCGCTCAACACGGTCGTCCTGTACGTGGAGTCGCTGAACCTCGCGACGGCCGAGGCGCTTGGCTACATCCGGTCGTTCGTCGGCCGCAACTTCCGCGCCGTGCACGTGCGCGGGCCGATGACGCCGCCCGACCTCGCCCAGTCCTGGGCTCGGTTCAGCCGCACCGACGTCCCCCTCGAGATCCTGCCGCCTGGCCGCAACCGGGTCGCGACGATGGTCGAGTTCGTGCACGGCATCCCACGTGGCCGCGGGGACTTCGTCACCGTGGTGATCCCGGAGCTCCTCAAGACGAAGTCGCTCCTTTCCGCGGTCCGGCGCGGCAGCTCGTTCTTCCTCAAGGTCCGGCTGCTCTCCGAGCCCCAGATCGTCATCACCGACGTTCCCGTCGTGCGTCCCCCGCGAGACCAGCCCGAGCCCCCCTCCTCGGCGCTCATCCCCGAGCGCACCGTGTCGCTCGTCCTGGTCTCGGCGGCGCACGACCCGGCCGTCCGCGCCGTGGAATACGCGCGGTCGCTCCGCGCGAGCGACACGCGCGCGGTGTTCTTCGCGATGGACCCGACCGAGGTCGAGGAGATTCAGCGCGCTTGGGAGGAACGCCGGATCCCGGTCGCCCTCGACATCGTCGAGGCTCCGTTCCGCGACCTCACCGGCCCGATCCTGCAGGAGGTACGGCGCGTCACGGCGCGCAAGGGCACGATCGCGGCCGTGATCATCCCCGAGCTGGTGCTTCCCCGGTTCCGGGACCACCTCCTGCACAACCAGCGGGCGCTCTTCATCAAGCGCCTGCTCCTGTTCGAGCCCGGCGTCATCCTCACGAGCGTCCCGTTCCACCTCCGGCGGAGATAGCCCAACCGACACCTCGTGAGCGTCGAAGGCGTCATGCGCCGGCTCGGCCGCCACTTCGGAGAGGACGAGCACACCTGGGCGCTCACCGGTCTGTTCCACGACCTCGACCAGGACCAGACGGCCGACGACCCCGAGCAGCACGCGCGACTCGCCGCCGAGTGGCTTGTCGCATCCAACGTCGACCCCACGGTGATCAACGGCGTGCTCGCCCACGCGCACCCCGAGTTCCAGACCGACCGCATGTCGAAGGCGATCGTCGCCGCCGACGCGGTCGCCGGCCTCCTCGTCGCGGGCGCCCTCGTTCGGCCAGAGAAGTCAACAGGTATGAAGGTCTCCTCGATCAAGAAGAAGCTGAAGGAGAAGGCGTTCGCCCCCGGCGTCAACCGCGACGAGATCGCCCAGGCGGAGCCGAACCTCGGCCTGTCGCTGGACGAGTTCATCGCCCTCGGCATCGAGGGACTGCAAGAAGTCGCGCCCGACATCGGGCTCTAAGGAGCAGCATGCCGACCACCTGAGGGCCCTCCTCTAGAGGGGAGCGGAGTCGCGCTTCTGCGCGCGGAGGCGCCGCAGGACCCACCAGGAGATCGCGATCAGGATCAGGGCGGCGATTGCGTACGTCGCGGGCTTGAAGTACTTCGCGACTGTGTCCCACTGGCTGCCCACCGCGTAGCCGATCCCCGCGAGCGCGAAGGTCCACGGCAGACATCCCGCGAGCGTGTAAACGCTGAAGGTTCCCAGGGGCATCTCGGCGACGCCGGCCGGCAGGCTGATGAACGTCCTGACGACGAACCAGGCCTCGGCGCGGTCGATCTCGTGGGGCTTGAGCAGGATGAACCGGCCCCAGCGGTCGATGAGGGGGCGCCCGCCGATACGTCCCACCGCGTAGGCGATCCAGGACCCGAGCAGGTTCCCCAGGGTCCCCATCAGGCCCACAAGCAGGAAGTTCAGGTGCTGGTGGGAGCCCGCGACCGTGGCCACGAAGGTGGCGTTCGCGAGGGCCCCGCCGAAGAGCATCGTGACCTCGGAGGGGATGGGGATGCAGGCGGACTCGAGCACCATGAGCACGAACACGGCCTCATACCCGTGCTTGAGGATGAAATCGGTGATGAAGTGCTGCACCAGGCCTCCCGAAACCTACGGAGACTATCAACGGGAGGGGGGCCGGCGGCGCGCGGGAACATTCTGATTCGGTGAAGTGTTCGGGGGCTCGATTGACGTCGTGACGTACAGTGATCGCCGGGAATCCTCCCGACCCTCCCTCTGAAAGCACTCTGAAGATGGCCAAACAACTCGTGATCGTGGAATCGCCGACCAAGGCCAAGACCTTGGAGCGGTACCTGGGGCCTGACTATTCGGTCACGGCCAGCAAGGGCCATGTCCGCGATCTGCCGGAGAAGAGCATGGGCGTCGAGGTCGACGACGGCTTCCGCCCCGAGTACGTGGTGCCCGACGAGAAGAAAGACACCGTCGCGCACCTGCGCAAGGCGTACGCGAAGGCTGCGGGTCTCTGGCTCGCGACCGACTTCGACCGCGAGGGCGAGGCGATCGCGTGGCACGTGGCGGAGTCGATCGGCGCCGACCCGCGCGCAGCGAACCGCGTGACCTTCACGGAGATCACGCGCGACGCGGTGCAGGAGGCGTTCCGGCAGCCGCGAAGGATCGACTTCGACCTGGTGAACGCGCAGCAGGCGCGGCGGGTGTTGGACCGGCTGGTCGGCTTCGAGCTGTCGCCCCTGCTGCAGAAGGGCCTCAAGCGCTGGACGCTCTCGGCCGGTCGCGTGCAATCGGTGGCGCTCCGGCTGATCGTCGACCGCGAGCGCGAGATCCAGGTGTTCGCGCCGCTCGAGTACTGGAGCGTCGACGCGCGCCTATCGCCGAACGGCGACGACCGCGCCTTCACCGCGCGGCTGATCCAGGTGGGCGAGGAGAAGCTTGCCGCGTCGCCGGACAAGAAGGGCCTGGTGCTCTCCACGCAGGAGGAGGCGCAGGCGCACGTCGATCGGCTGCGCGGCGCCGACTATCGCGTCCTGGACGTCCGCCGTCGCGAGGTCAAGCGGACGCCGGCGCCGCCGTTCACCACGTCCACGCTGCAGCAGGAGGCCGCGCGCAAGCTCGGGTTCTCCGCGCGCAAGACGATGCAGGTCGCGCAGCGCCTGTACGAGGGCGTGAACATCCCGGGCGAGGGCCAGGTCGGCCTCATCACCTATATGCGGACCGACTCGGTCAACATCGCCGAACAGGCGCTGCAGGAGATCGCGGCGCTCGTCACGTCGCAGTACGGGAAGGAGTACGCGCTGGCGCAGCCGCGCCGGTACAAGAAGAAGCAGCGTGGCGCGCAGGAGGCGCACGAAGCCATCCGTCCGACATCGGCGCGACGGCTTCCCGAGGAGCTGC
Organism: Actinomycetota bacterium; assembly: GCA_005888465.1. GTDB lineage: Bacteria > Actinomycetota > UBA4738 > UBA4738 > UBA4738 > AC-55. The sequence continues at coordinate 4,394 of VAYJ01000097.1, read as the reverse complement.
AATCGGTGCTCGACCCCAACCAGGCGAAGCTCTACCGCCTAATCTGGCAGCGGGCGGTCGCTTCGCAGATGGCCGAGGCCAGATTCGACCAGGTGTCGGTGGACGTCCAGGCCGCGCCCAAGGACGGCCGGGTCGAGTACATGTTGCGGGCGACGGGCCAGACGCTCACCTTCGACGGGTTCCGTCGCGTGTACTTCGAGGGACGGGACGACGCGGGGGACGAGGACGCCGAAGCCGCGCTGCCGGCGCTCCAGGCCGAACAGGCGCTCCGGCTCCTCGAGCTGCTGCCGGAGCAGCACTTCACGCAGCCGCCGCCGCGCTTCACGGAGGCGAGCCTGGTGAAGGCGCTCGAGGAATACGGGATCGGGCGGCCGTCGACCTACGCGCCGACGATCGCGACGCTCATCGACCGCGGCTACGTGCGGCTCGAGGATCGCCGGTTCTTCCCCGAGGACATCGGGATGGTCGTCACCGACATCCTCGTGGACCTCTTCCCGGACGTCGTGGACGTGAGCTTCACGGCCAAGATGGAGGAGGAGCTGGACGACATCGCCGAGGGCAAGGCCGAATGGGTCGGCGTCCTCCGCGCGTTCTACGAGCCGTTCCACGAGCAGGTGGAACGCGCCGAGGGAAAGGTGGAACCTCCAGTCACGCGGCTGGAGCCGCCCGAGCTCTGCCCGCTCTGTCAGCAGGAGGGCCGGACACCTGACTACCTCGTCGTGAAGCTGGGCAGGTACGGGCGCTTCGTTGGATGTCCGAACTACCCCGAATGCAAGTACACCCGGCCGCTCGAGGGCGAGGGCCCGCCCGAGCCCGAGCCGACCGGTGAAGCCTGTCCCGAGTGCGGCCGCCCGCTCGTGCGCAAGAACGGGCGGTTTGGCCCGTTCGTCGGGTGCTCCGGCTACCCGGACTGCAAGTACATCAAAAAGGAACCGCCGAAGACGATGGGGATCCCGTGCCCCGAGTGCAAGCAGGGCGAGCTGGTCGAGCGGCGCGGCCGCTACGGTTCCTTCTATTCGTGCAGCCGGTATCCCGACTGCACCTTCTCGGTGAACCAGCGGCCGTCGACCGAGCCGTGCCCGAACTGCGGCGGCCTCGTGGTCGCGGCCCGAGGCGGCGCCCGCCGCTGCCTCGCGTGCGCTCGGGCGTGGGACGCCGAGGGCATGGAGCTCCCCGAAGAGGCGGCGAAGGCCCTCATCCCCAAGCCTCGGGCGAAGAAGAAGAGCGCGTGAGCCGGGCACAATAGCGGCATGGCCTCCACGGCCGAAGAGATCGCCCGGCTGCGCGGTACCCGTCCCGCGAGCCTGAAGGACCTCCTGGTCGACGCCTCGTTCTCGCGCCTCTGGCGCGCGATGTTGGTGTCGTCGCTCGGGGACTGGGTCGGCTTCGTGGCGGTCGCGGCGCTCGTGGCGAACATCGGCGGGAAGCGGCTGGGCGGCCTCGCCGTCGCCGGTGTGATGATGGCCCGCCTCCTCCCCTCGGTCCTGTTCGGTCCCTTCGCCGGCGTGTTCGCCGACCGATTCGACCGGCGCAAGCTCATGATCGGGGCCGACATCTCGCGCGGCCTGCTCTACGGCGCGATGCCGTTCCTGCCGGGCCTCGGCTACATCTTCCTGGTCTCGTTCTTCATCGAGTGTCTGTCGCTCCTGTGGACCCCGGCGAAGGACGCGAGCGTTCCGAACCTCGTCCCGCGGCGGCAGCTCGCCAACGCGAACTCGGTCTCGATCATCACGACCTACGGGACGCTGCCGCTCGGCGCGAGCATCTTCACGCTGCTCACGGGCTTCGGCGACGCCCTCGGCTCGCACATCCATGTGTTCCACGCGCGCCCCGAGTTCCTGGCGCTCTGGCTCGACGGCATCACGTTCTTCTTCTCCGCGCGCATGGTGTGGGGCCTGGACCTACGACAGAACCTCACCGCGAAGGTCCGGGCGAAGCAGACGCCCCGTCTGAACTTCCGATCGGCGTTCGACGAGATCCGCCAGGGATATCGCTTCCTTCGCGATCACCCGACGGTCCGCGCGATGACGCTGGGTGTGGTCATCGCCTTCGCCGGCGTCGGCTCGGTGATCTCACTCGGTCCGGTCTTCACGCGGTTCTCGCTCCACGCCGGCCCGACCGGCTTCGGGTTCCTGATCACGGCGTTCGGCGTCGGGATGGCCGCTGGCATCGCCGCGACGAACTACCTCTCGCGTATGCTCGAGAAGGACCGCGTGTTCTTCCTCTCGATGCTCGGCGCGGCCGCGTGCCTGTTCCTCATCGCGTCCATGCCGACGATCGGCCTCGCGAGCCTCTTCACGGTGCCCATGGGGGTTGCGGTCGGGCTGACCTGGGTGACCGGGTACACCATGCTGCAGGAAAACGTGAGCGACGAGTTCCGCGGACGGACGTTCGCCACCCTGAACGTTTGGGCCCGCCTGGCGCTGTTCGTGTCGCTCGTCGCCTTCCCAGCGCTCTCGGCCGCCCTCGGGCCGGACCACACGCTCACGATCGGCTCGCACGTGCTGGACCTGTCGGGGACGCGGATGGCCCTCTACATCGGCGGACTGGTGGTGGTGTTCGCCGCGGCCGCCGCGGGGCGGGGCTTGAAGCGGAGCCGGCTCGCCCGGCCGCGGCCGCTCGGGCTCTCGCTCCGGGGTCCCCGCAAGGAGCTGTCCGGTGTCTTCATCGCCTTCGAGGGCGTCGAGGGCGCGGGGAAGGGCACGCAGATCGAACGAGCTCGCGCCTACGTGGAGTCGCTCGGACGTCAGGTCGTCGTCACCCGCGAGCCGGGGGGAACCGATCTCGGCGACCGGCTGCGGGAGACGCTCCTGTCGCCCATGACGGGGACGCTCGATCCGCGGACCGAGGCGCTCCTGTTCGCCGCCACGCGCGCGCAGCACGTGATGACCGTCATTCGTCCCGCCCTCCAGGACGGGAAGGTCGTCCTATGCGACCGGTTCATCGACTCCTCGATCGCATACCAAGGTGTCGCTCGCGGGCTCGGTGAGCAGGACGTCCTGACCCTGAACGCGTGGGCGACGCAGGGCCTGTTCCCCGACCTGGTCGTGCTGCTGCACCTCGACCCCGAGATAGGCCTCGCCCGCGCGAAGGCGCACGACTCCCCCGACCGCATCGAGAGCGAGGACCTGGAGTTCCACGCTCGCGTGGCCGACGCGTACCTGAAGATCGCGGACGAGCACCCCGACCGATTCGCGGTCATCGACGCGATGGGCACGCCCGAGGAGGTCCAGGCGCGCGTGCGCGAGGCGATCGATCGCGTCCTGCAGTCGGAGCGCCCGCCGCCGTGATCGACGCGTCGGAGCTCGAGCTTCCTCCCGTCATCCGGGACGTGCCCGGGCAGGCGTCGGCCACGGCGTTCCTTGCCCGCGCGCTCCGCCAGCCCCACCACGCGTACCTCTTCTCGGGACCCGAGGGGTCCGGCAAGCGACTGGCGATGCGCGCGTTCGCTGCGGCGCTCCTATGTCCGAACGGCGGATGCGGCGAGTGCCGGGCCTGCCGCCTCGCCCTCGGGGAGCGCCACCCCAACATGCTCGTGCTCGAGCCGAGCGGCCCCGACATCCTGGTCGGTCGCGACGCTTCGGATCCGAACACCGCGCGGTGGTTCGCCTCGCGCGCCTACCTCACCCCGGTCGAGCCCGGCGCGAAGGTGATGGTGGTGCTCCAGGCCGATCGCCTGCGGGTCGAGGCCGCCGACGTGCTCCTCAAGGTCCTCGAGGAGCCGCCCGCCCAGACCTACTTCCTGCTCACCTCCGCCAGGCCCGACGAGATCCCGGACACCGTCCGAAGCAGGTGCCAGGAGATCTCGTTCCCGCCGCTCTCCGAGGCGTTCGTCGTCGAGGCGCTCGTCCGCGAGGGCATCGAGCCCGGTCGCGCGCTCCTCGTGTGCCGGTTGTCGGGCGGGAACCTGGGACGCGCACGGCGCATGGCGCGCTCGGAGAGCCCGTGGGCGTTTCGAAGCGTGGCGCTCGAGGCGATGGCCGAGGCGACGACCGGGCCGGCCGGGGCGCTCGCGGCAGCCGAACGCGTGACGACCGCGGCGAAGGAGTTCCGCGCGACCCTCGGCGCGGAGCTCGCGACCGAGCTGGAGCCCTTCCAGGACGGGCGCGGTCGCACGGAGGACGTGTTTCGCGGGGTCGTCCGACGGATGGAGGAACAGCACGAGCGTCGACTTCGGCGGGCCCAGCGCGAGTTCCTGGACGGGTCGCTCCTGGCGCTCGCCGCCTACTGCCGAGACCTGGCGGTGCTCGCCTCGGGAGGGTCGGGCGATCTGTTGATCAACCTGGACCGGCCCGCCGACCTCGCGAATCCCGCGTCGATGTGGACGGCGTCGCAAGCCGGGCTCGCCCTAGGTTCGATCGAGGAGGCCCGCGCCGATCTCGCCGACGAGACGA
>VAYJ01000096.1 GCA_005888465.1 Actinomycetota bacterium | reverse complement strand
CGGACTCTTCACCCTCGTCGGCGGGCACGTACCCGGGTTGGCCGGGGTCCAAACCGGTATCCTCGGGCGCGGGACGACGAGGCCGGAGTAGCTCAGTCGGCAGAGCGACGCACTCGTAATGCGTAGGTCCGCGGTTCGATTCCGCGCTCCGGCTCCAATGAAGATCATCGAACGTGATCTGTCACTCCGCGACAGAGCAACGCTGCATGGCTACGACA
>VAYJ01000095.1 GCA_005888465.1 Actinomycetota bacterium | reverse complement strand
GATCTGCGGCATGAACCACTTGAGGAACACCGAGGCGAGCGCTCGTTCCGCCGCCCGCTGGCTGCCCGCAGGGACGCCGGCCGTGTACAGATCGATGATCTGGCGCGAGAACAGGATCGCGAGGAGCGCGATCGCCGAGAGCAGCAGGAAGGAGAAGGTGAGCACCGAGCGGGCGGTGTGCCACGCCTCCTCGCGGCTCCCTCGCTCCATCCGTTCGACGAACACCGGGATGAAGACCGAGGAGATGATCCCTCCGAGGGCCAGGTCGTAGACCATGTTCGGCGTGGTGTTCGCGACGTTGAACGCGTCGGCCAGGCGGCTCTCGGTGACCCCCAACGCGTAGGCCATCGCGGCGAGCCGGACGAACCCCGTGACGCGAGACAGGGCAGTTCCGACGGACATGACGGCCGAGTGCCGGACGAACGCTTGCGGCGTATCGGCCGGGGTCAGTGGCTCTTCCGAGGGAGGAACCTCCTTCCCCACCACGCCGCCAGGAACAGCGCCGCCCCGATGGTGACGACGAGCGCCACCTTGTTGTACGCCGTGGACCGAACGACCATCACGGTCTGCGCGATCGTATCGGGCGTCGACGCGTTCGAGGGGGTTTCGAGATCCACCGTGATGGGGAAGCGTCCCGTGGTCTCCGCGCGGACGCGGAACGTGAGGGTTCGGCTGGAGCCGCTGAGCAGCACGGGGTAGGAGTCGCCCTGCTCGAACACCAGGCGACGATCGGCGACGAACCGAAGGACGACCTTCACCGCGTAGCCCGTGGCGTTCGTGAGCGTGAGCGGCAGCACCCCGCTTCGCGACGTGAGCGTCACCTGCGTGGTCGAGATGCGGATGGCGCCGTAGGCCGCGTGCACCGCATCGAGCACGCTCGAGACATAGCGATCGCCGGACGCCGGGACCGTCATGAAGGTGGAGCTCTCCGCCAGCAACAGGCGCTGGCGAAGCGTCTCGACGAGCGCCGTCGCGCCGACGGCCGTGTCCGCGAAGTGACCCCAGCTGGCGCGAGCGTCCTTGAGCCGGGCGAGGTAGTCCGAGGGGAACGACGCGCCGAGCCGGTTCGGCACCGTCTCGCGCTCCGGGGTGCCGACCAGGGCCGCGAGGCCGGTTGCCGGCACGGGTGCGAGCCAGGGGGACCCTCCGACCAGCGCCGCGAACGGCCCGAAGAAGGCGGAAGGCAGCTGCGGCTGCTCGGGGAACAGGATCGCGGCGCCGCGGCCCGCCGTCCCGGGGAGCTCGAGCCAGGTGGCGGCGAGCTCACCGAGGGTCGCGTGCGCGTCCAGGGCGGGGTCGGCTTGGTACGTGGTGGCTACGACGGCGACGCCCGGATCGGGGAGGAGGCCAGTGAGCTCCGTCGACCCTGAGGCGAGCTGGACGATCGGCGATGCCGTCTCGCGCAGTCCGGGCGGTGACGGCATGAAGTTCGCGTCCAGGAGTACGGTGTCCACGCCGCTTCGAACCAGCCGAACGAGCGAGGGTCCGTTCAGCGCGGAGGCCATCGGTCGCACCAGGTGCTCGACGGGCTGCGCGTGCAGGGCCGCCGCGATCACGCTCGAGCCTTCGCCGGCGAGCGTTGGGATGTCCGCGGAGAGGCCCGCACGGATGAGCGCGGGCTCGCTCGGGTCACCGAGCGGCGTGGCGACGAGCTCGGTCTGGGGCCGCGCGGCGATCCGGCCGAGCGCGCCCAGGATGCGCTCGGCGTCCGCGGCCCCCCCAGTCCGCGGAGCCACGGTTCGTGCTGCGCCCGACGCATCGACGATCCGGTAGCCGGTCGTCATTCTCCGGAGCTCCTCAACGAGCACCGAGGACACGACGACGTCGACGGCGTCGGTTCGCAGCCCCTCGAGCGCGCGCGTCATCAGGTCGAGCCGGCCACCCGGGGCGATGTCCAGCTCGATCGGGCCGGGGCCGAAGCTGCCGTCGGGCTCGAGCTGTATGGGGTCGGACAGCACCCACGTCCAGGTGAGGTTCAGGGGAACCTGCGGTGTCTCGATCAGGAAGATCATCGGGGTCCGGAGCGTGGCGACCGGGACGTCCGCGGAGAGCAGTTGCGCCTTGATCGGATACAGGGCGTTGTCGGTCGCGTGGAGGAGGTCCAGATGCTGGCGAAGGGTGAACGTCCGTGTTTGGCCGGGCAGGAGCGAGCCGCTCTGGGGGAACGGCTGGCTCAACAGGACGGCGGTCACGTCTTCCTTGAGTGAGAGCTCGTAGGCCGAGCGCGACCGCGTCGGCGCCCAGATCGACAGCACGACGGACAGCGTCCCGATGGCGGTCGTCGACTCGTTCGTGGCGCTGAAGGCGAGCACGAGCGGCCGGGTGGGGCCCGTCCAGGTGGATTCGGCGAGCAACCGGAGCGTCACGGCCGGCGCGGTCTGGCCCTGGGCGGAGGGGATGACCGGCGCCGCCGTGAGCAGCAGGAGGGCTATGCAGAGGGCGAGTCCCCCCCGCGCGACGATACGTCCCATGGGATCCGGCGCCATTCTAGCGACGGGTGCCCGCGTGGCCCGGTGCCCTATCGCCCGGTGATGAGGTCGTGCAGCTCCAGGATGGCGTAGAGGGTCGCGACGAGCGAGAGGAAGACGGCGACGACGAGGCGAAGCGTCCGCTCGCGGGCGCGGATCGTCCAGTGGGAGCCGAGCGTCGCCCCGGGGACGACGCCGAGCGTGAGCCAGAGGAAGATCGTCCAGTCGACGTGGCCGAGGATCGCGTGCACGAGCGTGCCCGGCACCACCATGAACGCGATCACGACGAGCGAGGTCCCCACCGCTCGTTTGAGCGGCATGTGGAGCACGCCCGTCATCGCGGGTACCAGGATCACGCCGCCCCCGATCCCCAGGAGGCCGGACGCGAACCCAGCGATCGCGCCGGTCAGGGCGAGCGCCACCGACGAAGGTTCGGGCGCGCCCTCGCCCTGATCCTGCCGCGTCCGGCCCATGCCGACGTTCACCGCTTGCCATCCGATGAGCGCCGCGGTCGCGAGCAGCAGGACGTGGGCGTTGATGATCTTCGTGAGGATCGCGCCCAGCGCGGCGGCTGCCACGCCGGGCGGGGCGAGCCATCGGACCGCCCGGCCGTCGACGAGCCCGGCCCTGCGGTACGCGCGAGCCCCCGCGACGGTAGTGGGAAAGATCGCGGGCAGGGGCGTGCCGACCGCGACCAGGGGCGGCGCATCCAGCAGGACGCGCACCGCCGGCGTCGTGAGGATGGCGCCGCCAACGCCGAACGCCCCGCTCATGACGCCGGAGACGAACCCGGCAAGGATCCCGAGGACGGCATCGACCAAGGCTGACCCTAGGCGCCGAGGCTCTCGGCCGCGCGACGAAGGACGTCCCGTTCGCTCGTGTAGCTCGCCCGCCGGAGCCCCTCCCGCAGGGGGAACCAGCGGACCTCCTCCATCTCGTCGTCGTGCTTCGACACGTCGCCGCCGACCGCGTCCATGAGGAAGAACGTCACGCGCTTGCGGACGCGAACGCCGTCCCAGACATACCAGTACGAGATGTCCCCGAGAGGGGAACGGATGAGCGCCTCGAGGCCCGTCTCCTCGCGCACCTCACGGGTCGCGGCCTCCTCGGGTCCTTCCCCGGGCTCGACGAGGCCCTTCGGGAGGCCCCAGGCGAGGTCACCGCGGCGCGTGCGTCGCGCCGCGAGCGCCACCTCGGTCCCGTCGTCGCCCTCGCGAAGGACGACGCCGCCGGCCGAGTGCTCGGAGCGGGTGCTCGTCTCACGAGGGGGGGCCGGCACGGGAGTGAGTATGGCAAACGGTATCCTCGCACCCGACATGAGCCCCTCCGGGACCCACGAGGCCTCCGGCCCGCTCCTCGAAGTCGACCCCCTCGCCGTCGAACTGGGAGAGCGCTTCCGCACGGCAGGGTTCCAGCTCTTCCTGGTCGGCGGCGCTGTGCGGGATCTGCTGCTGAAGCGAGAGCCGAGCACCAATCTGGACTTCGCGACCAACGCGCGACCCGAGCAGACCGTGAGCGTGCTCCAGGGGTGGGCTGGGTCGATCTTGCTCGTGGGCATCAAGTTCGGCACCGTCGTGGCCCGCAAGGATGGTCGGGACCTCGACGTGACGACGTTTCGAACCGAGGTGTACCCGGGCGACGATCGGCACCCGCGGGTCGAGTTCGCCTCCGAGCTCGAGGTCGACCTCTCGCGGCGGGACTTCACGGTGAACGCGATGGCCGTGCGGCTTCCGGAGCGCGAGTTCGTCGACCCGTTCGGCGGGCTGAAGGACCTCGCGGCGAAGCGGCTCGAGACGCCCCTCGAGCCCGAGGTGTCCTTCGGCGACGATCCGCTGCGGATGCTCCGCGCGGCGCGCTTCGCGTCCTCGCTCGAGCTCGCCCCGACGCCGCGCGTCGTCGCGGCGATGCGGAGCATGGTGCCCCGGTTGGAGATCGTGTCGGCCGAGCGGGTGCGGGACGAGCTGTCGAAGCTCCTGCTGTCGCCGAAGCCGTCGCTGGGCCTGAACCTCGCCGTCGAGACGGGCCTCGCCGATCGGTTCCTGCCGGAGCTCCCCGCGCTCAAGCTCGAGCAGGACCCGGTCCATCGCCACAAGGATGTCCTCCGCCACACCTACGCCGTGGTGGAGGGGTGCGATCCCGACGATCTCGTGCTTCGTCTCGCGGCTCTGCTGCACGACGTCGGCAAGCCCGCGACGCGGGCCTTCACGGCCGACGGCGTCCAGTTCCATCACCACGAGGTGGTCGGGGCCCGGATCGCGGAGGAGCGCCTGCGGGCGCTTCGGTATCCGAACGACGTGGTTCGCGACGTGGTCACGCTGGTGGAGCTGCACCTGCGGTTCCACACGTATCGCATGGGATGGAACGACGCGGCACTCCGCCGCTACGTGCGAGACGCGGGCCCGCTCCTGGACCGGCTCAACCAGCTCGTGCGCGCGGACTGCACCACGCGCAACGTCGACAAGGCCAAGGCGCTCGCCGCCCTGCAGGACGACCTGGAGCTCCGGATCGCGCGCCTGGCCGAGCAGGAGAACCTCCAGGCGATCCGTCCGCCACTCGACGGCGACGAGGTGATGGCGCGACTGGAGATCCCGCCGGGTCCCACGGTTGGCCGAGCGCTCGCCTACCTCCTGGAAGAACGGTTGGAACGCGGCCCGATCGACCGGGACGAGGCGTACCGGTTGCTGGACGAATGGGCCGCCCGCGACGCGGACTGACCGGCTACTTCTTCGTCGCGGCGAAGACGTCGGCGATCTGGTCGATGAGCCCGAGCAGCTTCTCGCCCTGGGCCGGGTCTTCCGACTTCTTCGCGAGGCCGGCTTCCTTCGTCGCCTGCCAGAACAGGTCGTGGAGCTGCGGGTGCGCCTGCAGGTGCTCGGGCTTGAAGTAGTCGGTCCAGAGCACCCAGAGGTGGTGCTTGACGAGGTCGGCGCGCTCCTCCTTGATGGTGACGGCCCGCTCCCGGAAGACGGGGTCGTCGCTCCCCTGGAACTTCTCCTGGCAGGCCTTCACCGACTGTGCCTCGATGCGCGCCTGCGCGGGGTCGTAGACGCCGCAGGGCAGGTCGCAATGCGCGTGCGCGACGCGAGACGGCGTGAGCAGCGTTCCGATGAGCTCGGATAGCATTCGTGCCTCCTCCAGGACGGTTGTTGGATGCAAGAGCAACGCTATCACGGTCTCCGGTTCGCGTTCCTCGCCGCCTCGGCCACCCTGGTCGCGTGGTGGTGGACGAGGCACCGTCCCTTCGCCGTCATCGTCGAGGGCTCGAGCATGGCCCCGACCATCCTGGAGGGCGATCTGCTCATCGCGACGGTCCCAACCGCTCGCGCGGTCGCGGCGAGCTCGCTCGTCGTCGTCGAGCACCCCGCGCGCCCCGGCTACGAGATGGTCAAGCGCGTCGTTCGCACGGTGGGTCCCGACGGCATCTGGGTGGAGGGCGACAACGCATCGACAAGCTCCGACAGCCGAAGCTTCGGGCCCGTCGAACGCCACGCGATCCGCGGGGTGGTGCGGCTTCGCTACTGGCCGCTCGCGCGCGCCGGCCGCCTATGAGGCGGGATGCTCGGGAAGCTCCTCGCGTTCGATCCTCCATCGGCGGTCGGACGTTTGCCGCACGAGGTCGAGCCGTTCGCCGTCTGGCGTGCGAACGACCAGGTGGTGGAGCCGCACGCCGGCCCGCTCCTCGAGCGCCGTGCTGACCGGCTGGACCGCGAGCTCTTCGCCGCCGATCACGACCGACCGAGGCACCTCGTCGGCGCGACCCCCCGCGTAGAGCCGGACCGTCGCCCAGCGCGGCCGGCGCACCCAGCGCTTGGGGAGCGGGCTCCAGACGAGGTAGACGACGCCGATCCCGGCCACGATCCACCGCTCCGAGGCATGGGGAATGAGCAGGACGGCGAGGCCCGCCGCCACCACCCGGGGGAGCGAGAACGCGAGATCGAACAGGGCGAACACCCTCCCGCGGAACCGGTCGGGGATCGCTTCCTGCACCAGCGTATCGGTCGGAACCTTCTTCCACGGATACGTGAGACCCAGGGTGAACGAGACCAGCAGGATCGCCGGCGCGGCGATGTGGACCGATGCGACCAGGCAGACCACGCCGGAGACGGCGAAGGCAAGGCCGATGATGGTCGGCTTGGCGACGCGGCCCTCGAACCACCCGACCGAGACCGTTCCCACCACCACGCCGACGCCACCGGCGCCCAGGATTCGGCCGTACGAGGCGACGCCTTGGCGGAACTCCTGCTTGAAGACCACCACCGAGAGCACGGTCACGACGCCGAACAGCAGCTGGTCGAGCGAGATGGACGCGATCGGACCGAGCGCCGCGGGGGTGGCGCCGAGCCGCCGAGCCCCCCGGACGAGGTCGCCCGTCGCCCGCCGGATCTCGGCCCCGATCGGGATCCCGGCCCGGTCGGGCCGAAGCGGGTCGCCGATCCTCGCCGCCATCGCGGCCGAGATGGGCCAGATGATCGCCACGCTGGCAGCGAGCCCCGGATTACTCAGGGCGTCGGCGAGCTGGGTGCCGACGAGGAGGCCCACGAACGTGACGATCGTCCCGGTGGCGCTCGCCATGGAGTTCCCGACCAGCAGGTCCTCATCGGGAACGAGGGCCGGCATCACCGCCCCCGCGGTCGCGAGGTAGAACCGGTCGGCGGAGACCACGACCAGCGCCAGGACGTACAGGAGCGGACCCGAGACACCGCGCGACACGGGGATCAGCACGGCCGCGGCCACGGCTCGAAGGACGGGGGTGACCACCAGGATCGACCGGCGCGACCACCGATCGATCACGACGCCGGTGAGGGGACCCACCAGCGAGAACGGGATGACGAGCACCGCGAACGCCTTCGCGACACCGGCGGCCGTGCTCTGGTGCTCCGGGGCCAGGAAGACCAGCTTGTCGATCAGGAAGGCCTGAAACACCCCGTCGGCGAACTGGCTCACCAGACGCGCCGCCAGAAGGAACCGGAAGTCGTGGGATCGAAGGGCCGCGCGAGCCCGCGCGGCCGCCCCGGTCATCCCCGGGCCTCGGGCCTCAGCGGGTGGGCGTCTCGGCCCGCGACGTGACGTCGAAGAAGTTCGACCAGTCCGCCTTCTGCGAGGCGCCGTTTCCCTGGATGAACTCCTCCACCATCTCCCGCGCGGCGTCGTCGGAAAACTGCACCGGCGGCGACTTCATGAAGTAGGCGGACGGCCCGATGAGCGGCCCCGCCATCCCGCGGTCGAGCGCCAGTCTGCAGCAGCGGATCGCGTCGATCACGATCCCGGCCGAGTTGGGCGAGTCCCAGACCTCGAGCTTCAGCTCGACGGTGAGGGGAACCTCGCCGAACGAGGTGCCCTCCAGCCGGATCTGCGCCCACTTGCGGTCCTTCAGCCACGGCACGTGGTCCGACGGCCCGATGTGGATGTTCTCCTTGTCCAGGTTCTCGCGAAGCTGGCTCTGGACCGACTGCGTCTTGGAGATCTTCTTCGACGTCAGGCGCTCGCGCTCGAGCATGTTCATGAAGTCCATGTTGCCGCCGAAGTTGAGCTGGTAGGTGTTGTCGAGCCGGACGCCGCGGTCCTCGAAGAGCTTCGCCAGGATGCGGTGGATGATCGTGGAGCCGACCTGGCTCTTGATGTCGTCGCCGACGATCGGAAGGCCCGCGTCGGCGAACCGGCGCGCCCACTCGCGGTCGGAGGAGATGAACACCGGCATGCAGTTGACGAACCCGGCGCCGGCCTCGAGCGCGGCCTGCGCGTAGTGCTTGGCCGCGACCTCGCTCCCGACGGGGAGGTAGTTCACGACGACCTGCGCGCGCGCCTCGCGAAGGGCGGCCGCCACGTCAACCGGCTCGTCGGAGGACTCCACGATCTCCTGCCGGTAGTACTGGCCGAGCCCGTCGAGCGTGGGCCCGCGCTGCACCTCAACCCCGAGCGGTGGCACGTCCGCGAACCGGATCGTGTTGTTCGGCTCGGTGAAGATCGCCTCGGCGACGTCCTTGCCGACCTTCTTCCCGTCGACGTCGAACGCGGCCACGATCTGGATGTCCCGGACGTGGTACCGGCCCAGCTTCACGTGCATGAGGCCCGGCACCTTCTGCGAGGGCTCGGCGTCCTTGTAGAACTCGAGGCCCTGGATGAGGGCTGAGGCGCAGTTCCCCACGCCGACGATCGCGACGCGAATCGGTTCGTTCGTCATCAGGCACGCTCCCTTTGGGCGATGCGGGCCGCGCGCGAACGGCGAAGGGGCCTCTCCACCTGGCGCTGTTCGGATTTGATCAGGTCCTCGAGCCAGCGGATGTCGCTCTCCGTGGCGTCCAACTCGTGCTTCATGAGCGAGAGCGTGTAGCCGTCGATCCGCTCCCGGTATTCCCGCAGCGATTCCTTGAGGGTCGAGCCTCGCCCCTCCAGGAAGGTCCGGCGCCGCTCGAGCAGGCGGATTCGCGTCTCGGGCTTGAGGTACCGGAAGAACGCGAGCCGGACCGAGAACCCGTTGTCCTCGGCAGCCTCTTGCCCCACCCGCTCCAGGAGCTCGGCGAACATCTCCTCGCCCTTGGCCGTGACGCGATAGACGTTCTTGCGCCGCCCGACGTCTTCCCTGGGGAAGACCATCTCGACGGCGCTCTGCGCCTGGAGGCGCTTGAGCGTCGGGTAGAGCGAGCCGTACGACACCTGCCAGAAGCTCCCCAGCGTGTCGGCCAGGCGCTTCTTCAGCTGGTAGCCGTGCATGGCGCGCTCCTTGAGGAGTCCAAGGATCGCCAGCTCGAGCATGTGGTTCGGTGCCTCCTATCGGGTCGATATATCCATCGAATATATCGGCACGATATATCGGACTCGTGGCAGTGTCAACCGAGCGACCAGTCGGTGGGGGTGAGGGGCCGGGCGGCCCCGATCCGATGCCGGCCGTGACCTGGGCGTTCGTGCGTTCCCAGCGCGACGAGCGCCGCGAGGAGGCCGAGCGCTCCGCAGAGCGCCCAGAAGCCGCGGGCGCCGTGACCATACAGGATCGTCCCCCCCGCCGGTCCGGCGATCGCGGCGATCCCGAAGGCGAGGCCGTAGAGGCCCTGATACCGGCCGCGAAGATGCTCCGGCGCGAGGTCGGCGACGTACGCGTAGCTCACCGGCGCAGCGATCATCTCGCCCAGGGTCCAGACGGCCACGGTCGCCGCGAGTGCCGCGAACCCGTGCGCGAACCCCGTGAGCCCGAAGCCCAGGCCAACCAGGAGGAACCCGAGGGCGATCGTCGGCTTCTTCGCGTGGCGCATCGTGATCGCTGAGATCGGCAGCTCGAACAGCAGGACGATCACACCGTTCAAGGCGAGCAGCAGCCCGAAGTCCGCGTTGGTGAAGCCGTTGTCGCGCACGTAGATCGGGAGCGTCGACTGCTGCTGGAAGTACACGAAGAAGAGCAGGACGCTCGCGGCCATGAAGAGCACGAAGGCGCGGTCGGTGAGGGCCGCGCTCCAGCCCTCGCCGCGACGACGCTCATCGGCCCGCGAGCTCCTGGTTCCCTCGGGAAGGGCCAGCAGGGCGATCGTGCCGTAGACCGCCGAGGAGGCCGCGTCGCCGACGAAGAGCCACGCGAAGGACGTGTTCGCGAGGAACCCGCCGATGGCGACGAAGGACGGCGAAGACCGTGACCCGTGGAGTGGCAGGCACGAGGTCGGTGAGGAGCGCGATGCTCGCGGGGCGCCGGGCCTCCGAGACGAGCCCTGCAAGGAAGGCGAAGACGAGGATGAGCCCGTAGGTGTCGACCCGCCAGAGCGCGAGCATCGCGGCCGCGCTCGCGTACATCGAGAGTGCGATCGTCCAGCGGCGGCCGATCCGGTCGGCGAGGTACCCGCCGACCGGCGAGGCGATCAGCTCGCCTGCGCCGTAGGCCGCGAGCGCCGTTCCCGACCGTGCGATCGAGAAGTGCCGCTGCCGCAGGTACAGCACGAGGAACGGCACGACGAAGGATCCGAAACGGTTGATGAAGGAGCCGCCGATCAGGATCCACGCGTGCGGCGACAGCTCCCGGATGTTCCGCCGAAGCGTCCGCCGACCCGCGCTATCCTCGGTCACCAGTCGTCCTCGATCGCGATGGGGGAGAGGCTACCCCACGTAGACTTGGGCGGGCATCGGGGCGCGATCGCGAAGAGCCACCACGGCTCGAGGAGCATCGTCGTGGGTTCGGACATCTCGAAGGGCGGCGTCCGGGGGCGGCTGAACGCGGCCCTGCCGGCCGAGCGGTTGGGCGATCACCTTCGGATCCTGTCGGGGACGGGCCAGAACATCGTCGGCCTCGCCGTCTACGTCGTCGCCTCCCTCGGCACGAACATCCTCATCTCCCGGCGGCTGGGCGCCGCGGCCCTTGGCGTCATCACGCTCGCGACGCAGTTCGCGTTCGTCGCGGGCGCCGCCACGCGGTTCGGGATGGACATGGCCACGGTGCGCACGGTGGCGATCGACGTCGGGCGGGGGGAGCCCGGCCGGGTGCGAGGCGTCATGGCGCGGGCATCGGCCATTGCCGCCATCGCGAGCGGCGTGGTGGCCGTGGCGGTGTTCCTGGCGGCTCCGGGGCTCGCCCGCGCCTTCGGGTCGCGGGTCCTGGGCAAGCCGGCGTTCCAGGCCGCGGCGCTCGCGCTGCCGTTCGTCGCCCTCTGCCAGGTCTACCTGGGGGGTACCCGCGGCCTGAAGATCATGCGCCACACGCTCTTCATCTATTGGGCGGGCCAGCCGGTCGCGTGGATCGCGCTGCTCGTCGGAGGCTGGGCCGTCGCCCAGACCGTCCTCGCGACGATCGCGGCCTGGTTCGCGTGGCGACGCAAGACGGCCCGGTACCCGGCAACGCCGCCGCCCCCCGGCGAGCTTCGCGACCTCCTCGGCTACGGCGCGCCGCGGGCACCCGCCGCGCTCCTCGGGCAGCTTCTGTTCTGGACGGACTACTTCGTCGCGAGCCGCTACGTGACGTCGCAGACGCTCGGCGTGTACGCCGCCGCGGTTCGCGTGTCGCAGGCGCTCGTGCTCTTCCTGATCGCGGTCAACTACATGTTCAGCCCGTTCGTCGCCGACCTCCATGAGCGGGGCGAACGGGTGCAGTTGGACGCGCTCTACAAGGCGCTGACGCGATGGATCGTCGCGGGGTCGCTCCCGATCCTGCTCACGCTGCTCGTCCTGCCGGGCCCGGTACTCCTCGTCTTCGGGGGGAGCTTCGCGACCGGGACGACCGCCCTTCGGATCCTGCTCGTCGGCCAGACCGTGAACGTGGCGACGGGGAGCGTGGGGTTCATCCTCATCATGGTGGGCCGGACGGGCTGGGACCTGATGGTCTACCTGGGGTCGTTCCTGTTGGACTTCGCGCTCGCCGTCCTCCTCGCGTCCCACCTCGGCACCACCGGGGCCGCCATCGCGCAGGCCGTCACGCTCGCGGCCTCGAACGGCGTTCGTCTGTACCTCGTCTGGCGGTTCGTGCACATCCAGCCGTTCGACCGGCACTACGCGCGGCTTGCCATCCCGGCGACCGCCGGGGGCGGCGTCATGGTGGCCGTCCACCTTGCGCTTCGCCACGGCGCGTGGCCGGTCGACCTGCTCGTGAGTGCACTGGCCGGAGCGGCGGTGTACGCCGCCGTGCTCGTGTGGGTCGGCCTGGCGCCCGCGGAGCGAGCCGCCATCTCCCGTGTCCTCGGACGCCGGAGGAAGGAGACCTCAGGTGCTCGACCCGAGTGACCCGAAGCACGCGCATGCGCTCGATCGGCTTGGGCGCGAACCCATCGTATGGCTCACGACCGTTCGGCCGAGCGGCCAGCCCCAGAGCTCACCGGTGTGGTTCGTCTGGGAGGGCTCGACGTTTCTCGTGTACAGCATCCCGACGTCCGCGAAGGTCCCGAACATCCGGGCGAACCCGCGCGTCTCGCTCCACCTCTCGGACGACGGGACCGGCGGCGACGTCGTCACCTTCGAAGGGACGGCGGAGATCGTCGAGGGTGCGTCGTCGCCGGAGACGGTGTCGGCGTACCTGGTCAAGTACCGCGGGATGATCGAGGAGATGGGGACGAACCCGACGCAGTTCGGAGCGTTGTATGCGTCGGCGATCCGCATCACGCCGACGCGGGTGCGGGTCTACGAGTAGCCGGCCAGTCGAAGGGCGCTCGCGACCGCTTCCTCCGGCGTGGAGACGCGGGCGATCGCATCGGGGCCGGCCCGAGCCTCCTTTGAAAGGACCCAGGTGCCCAGCCCGACCACCGGCACGCCGGTCTTGAGCGCGAACGCGATCTCGGAGAGCGTGCCGTACTCGCCGGCCACGGCGATGACGGCGTCCGAGGCGCGAACGTTGAGGGCATTGCGCATCTCGCCCATCCCCGTGGGGACGCTCAGGGTGAGATAGGGGTTTCCCTCCGCCCGCGTGGTTCCCGGGAGGATGCCCAGCGTGAACCCTCCCGCCTCGAAGGCGCCCCTGGCCGCGCGCTCCATCGAGCCGCCCAGGCCGCCGCAGACGAGCACGGCGCCCGCCTCGGCGAGGAGCCGGCCGATCCGTTCGCACCGCTCGCCGACGACCTCGTCGCAGGGGTCGGGCCCGATCACGCCGATGTAGGGCCTCACGAGGGCTCGCATCCGAGCATGGCGGTGAGCAGGTGCACGGCGCCGCGCTTGTCGAGCGGCTCGTTGCCGTTGCCGCACTTCGGGGACTGGATGCAGGACGGGCACCCTCGCGCGCATGGGCAGAGACGAACCGCCTCGAGCGTGGCCTCGAGGAGGCGGTCGCCGGAACGATGGCCGCGTTCGGCGATGCCCGCGCCGCCGGGATAGCCGTCGTAGATGAAGATCGTCGCCTCGCCGGTGTCGGGGTGCAGCGGCGTGGAGAGGCCGCCGATGTCCCAACGGTCGCACGTCGCCACCAGGGGAAGCAGCCCGATCGCGGCGTGCTCGGCCGCGTGGGCCGCGCCGGGCACGAGGGTTGGTCCGATCCCGCCCGCGCGAAGCACCTCCGGCGTCAGCAGCCACCAGAGGGCCTTCGTCACGAGCGTCTGCGCGGGCAGGGTGAGCTCGACCTCGTCGATCACATCCTGCGTAGTGACGAGCTTGCGCTGGAACCCCGTGACCTGGCGCGTGACCCGCACGTCGCCGAACAACGCGGGGACGGCGCCAACGGTGCCGTCGAGGTCGGCTCCCAGCACCTCGAGGTCGGTCGTGTGCCGCGGCTGTGTGTAGTAGTCGGCCGTGCTGCGCTCGACGACCGCGACCGCGCGGACGAGATCCAGCTCGGCCACCTCGAACTGCGTGCCCTGGTGGAGATAGACGGCGCCGGGATGCACGTCGTGGTAAGCGCGGGCCTCGTCGACGGTGCCGAGGAGAGCGCCCGTGTCCGCATCGACGATCGCGAACAGCGCCCCCGAGGCAGACCGGATGTCGACGAGGCGGTGTGGTGACTCGCGGCCACGGTGGTGGAGCAGTCCCCGCCGCAGCACCAGCGCGTCGCGTTCGACGAGCGCATCGACCGACGTCTGGGCCGCCTCGCCGAACACGGAGAGCTCCTCCGGGGCGAGCGGCTGCTCGCGCGCCGCGCAGAGCAGGTGCGGCCCCAGGACATACGGGTTGGTGGGGTCGATGACGGCAGCCTCGGGCGGTTGCTCGAACAGGTCGGCCGGGTGCTGGACCAGGTACTGGTCGAGCGGGTCGTCCTGCGCGACGAGCATCGCGATGGACGGCGCGTCCCGCCTGCCGGCGCGTCCGGCCTGCTGCCACATCGAGGCGCGCGTCCCCGGATATCCGGCGAGGAGCGCCGCGTCGAGCGAGCCGATGTCGATCCCGAGCTCGAGCGCGTTGGTCGCGGCCATTCCGAGCACCTCGCCGCTCGCGAGCCCGCGTTCGAGCTCCCGGCGCTCCTCCGGCAGGTAGCCGGCCCGGTAGGCGCGCACGCGGCGCCGGAGGGCACCGGGGAGCTCTCGCCGCGCGAACTCGGCGACGAGCTCCGCCGACCGCCGCGTCCGGCAGAAGGCGATCGTTCGTGCCCCGTCCTCGACCAGCTGGCGGAGCAGCCACGACGTCTCCGCGATGGCACTTCGGCGCGTCCCGGCCTCCGGGTCGGTGAGGGGCGGGTTCCAGAGCACGAAGCGCTTCTCGCCCCGCGCCGAGGCATCCTGTGCGATCTCCGTGAACGTGAGGCCGACCAGCCGCTCGGCGAGCTCCCTGGGATTGCCGATGGTCGCGGACGCCAACAGGAACTGCGGTTGGCCGCCGTAATGGGCTACGAGGCGGCGCAAGCGGCGAAGGACCATCGCCACGTGCGAGCCGAAGACCCCGCGGGCAACGTGCGCCTCGTCGACCACCACGAGCGACAGGCGAAGCAGGAAGTCCGCCCATCGAGCGTGCCCCGGCAGGATCGAGGCGTGGAGCATGTCCGGGTTCGTCAGGACCAGGTTCGCGTTGCGGCGGATGAGGGGCCGTTCGGCCTGCGGTGTGTCGCCGTCGTACACGGCCGCGCGGATCTCGGGGAGCTTCAGCTCGCGCACCTGCCGCAGCTGATCGCGCGCGAGGGCCTTCGTCGGGAAGAGGTACAGGGCGGTCCGCTTCTCGTCGTCGATGGCAGCGCGCGCGAACGCCAGGTTGTAGACGAGGGTCTTCCCCGAGGCCGTGCCGGTCGCGAGCACCACGTTCGCGCCGCCGTCCAGCAGATCGAGGGCCTGCCGTTGGTGCGGGTAGAGCCCGAGGATGCCGAGCGAGCCGAGGCGCGCGGCGAGAGAGGCGGGGAGCTCGGAGAGCGGCTCGACCTCCGGCGCGCGAGCCTCGAGCACCTCGATGTGCGCGAGGCACTCCTCGGCGCCCTCGGTGTGGGCCAGGCGATCGAGGAAGGCGTGGACGTCCACGCGACCGATCGTAGTGGCGCCGTGGGACAATCGCCCGCCATGCGATGGGTCGAGCTTGCGGTCTCCCTGGCGGTGGTGCTCGCCGGGGCGGAGATCTTCACCAACGGCGTGGAGTGGACGGGCGAGGGCTTCGGCCTGTCGGAGGGTGTCGTCGGGAGCATCCTCGCGGCGATCGGGACTGCGCTTCCGGAGACGACGATCCCGTTCGTAGCGATCCTTTCGGGTCACCACGGGGGCGACGAGATCGGAACGGGCGCGATCCTCGGCGCACCGCTCATGCTGAGCACGATCGCGATGTGCCTCCTGGGCGCGTCCGTCCTCGGTTTCGGTCGGCGCGGACGGCGGAGCAAGGAGCTTCGGCCGGAGCGCGATGTCGTCGAGCTCGATCTCGGGTACTTCATGATTGCGTTCGGCCTGACGGTGATCGCGGGCGTCTGGCACCTGCGCGCGTTGCACTGGGCCCTCGCAGGCGCGCTGGTCGCTGGCTACGGGTTCTACGTTCGCCGTCACTTCAGGATGGGCGGCGAACGGGAGGAGGAGCGCGAGGCCGTCGGAGAGGTGCGGCCTCTGTACCTGCTGGTCTGGTGGCGCCGAATTCGCGGGCTGCGGTCGGACGTGGGCCGGAAGCCTCCCGTTTCGCTGAGCGTTGCGCAGTTAGTCGTCGGGCTTGGCGTGATCGTCGGGGGGGCGAAGATCTTCGTCTCCGCCGTCGAGGTGCTCGCCGCACGATTGGGCGTCCCCAGCCTCCCCTTCTCGCTCTTGATCGCGCCGATTGCGACGGAGCTGCCGGAGCTGTTCAACAGCGTGCTGTGGATCCGACGCGGCAAGGACACACTCGCCATGGGGAATGTCACGGGCGCGATGGTGTTCCAGTCCACGTTCCCGGTGTCGATCGGTCTCGTGTTCACCACGTGGCGCCTGACCGGCGATGGCCTCATTGCGGGGGTCGTGGCGCTCGGGGCGGCCGGCGCAGTGTTGCTCACGCTTCGCGTGCGGCACGGGCTGAACCCAAAGCTGCTCGTCCTGCAGGCGACGCTGTTCGGGGCCTACGTGACGTACGTTCTGCTCACGCTCTGAGCCGGCTCCCGGAACGAACGCTAGTGCCCGACGATCCCGTCGGCGCGCATGTCCGCGTAGATCGCCTGCGCCGACGAGGAGATGAACACGACACTCGCCGCCCCGACGGTGCCCGTCGCCGCGGGCACGACGACGTTGTTGACGTTCGCCGGCGGGATCTGGGTCGCGGCGAGCGCGAGGTCGAGGACCACGTCGATCGAGAGGTCGGTGTGGATGTTATGCCACGCCGCGGCGATCCAGATGAGGAGCGCCGACGGATCCTTGCCGATCACGCGGTGGAGCTGGGTGAGCGCCGCGATCAGGATCGTGCCCTGGTTTGCCGACCGCGCGAGATCGCCGTTGGGGAAGTCGTGGCGGTCGCGCGCGAAGGCCAGCACCTTGCTGCCGCTCAGGTGGTGCACGCCCGCCTTGAGGAACGCCCCGGAGTACTGGTCGCTCAGGTTCATCGGGATCTTCACGGTGAGGCCGCCGATCGAGTCGACCATGTGGCTCACGCCGCCGAACGTGGTCAGGATCCAGAAGTCGATCTTGATGCCCGTGAGGTTCTCGAGTGTCTGAGCCATGAGCGCGGGCCCACCGAACGTGAGCGCCGAGGTGATCTTCGTCGTCCCGTGCCCCGGGATGGCCACCCACGAGTCCCGGGGGAAGCCGAGGATGGTCGCCCGCTGGTGCGCCGGGTCGATGCCGATGATGTGGATCGAATCGCCACGGGAGTGCAGGGGGTCGCCGCCGGGGCGTGCGTCGCTTCCGATCGCCAGGATGAACAGCGGCTTCGAGCCCTGGAGCGCCGGCAGGAAGGACGCACCATGGACGGAGTGGATGTCGACAACGGGGCCCGAGGCGGCGGAGGCGGCCGTGCGCCCACGGAGCAGGCCAACGGCCAGGAGGCCGGCCACCAGGGCGACCGTGAGCCCGATCGCGACGGGGCGGGCGCGCCTCACGGCGATGCCTCCGGGCTGGGGGACGCGCGCGGGCTGGGAGAGGGCACCCCGGCGTCCACCGAGGTGTCCGCGACCGGGTAGGCGACCACGAGCCACTGACCCGAGATGGCCCGGAAGACGAACGTCGCGCGGTTGGTGATCGTGAGCGGCGCACCGCCCGTCGCGGTCCCCGTGGCCTCGAACGTGATCGAGGAGCACGCGGATCGAGAGGGTCGCTTTCGTCACGTTGAGGCCAGCCACGGCGTGGATCGGTTCCGACCCGATCGTGAGCGAGTCGGCGTCCGCCTTCGCGCGGCTCTGCACGTCCTGGGCGAAGATCGACCAGGCAGCGGCGGGGACGCCGGCCGTCCACGTGTGCGGGTCCACGAACGCCTGGTCGTAGAACGTGCTGAGGGCCGTCTGGATCTGTCCCGCGAGCGGCGTGGCCGCCTGCCAGCTCTTCGCCTGCCCCAGGAGGGACACCGTGATGGTGGGGTCGGGGAGCAGGAACGGCTGCCTGGGCGGGGCCGATGGGGAGCTCGCGGGCGGTTGAGCCGCCTTCTTCGGTGAAGCGGCGCGGTTCGTGAGCAGGAACGTCACGCCTGCGATGCTGAGCGCCGCCAGGAGCACGAGAGCCAGCCGAAGTGGCCGTCCGATGCGCCGTAGAGCACCGCGGCCGGGGTTCGGATGTCCATTGCCGCCGCTTCCTTCCGGGAAGTCGCGCGGTTCCCCGACCACGGTGCGATCAGGATCGTGTGAGGCGGAGGGTGGAACGGATTGCATTGGCGACCGAGGGTATCGAGGCCCCTGTGGTTTGACAAGGCCGGTCGGGGGTGATTGTTAGACTCGGGGACTCGCATGGACATGGATCTAGAGATCGTGACGGCTCGGCGCGCGGTGCTCACGCTTCGCGGCGGGATCGACGTCTACGCGGCGCCGCTGCTCAGGCAGCGGATCATCGACCTCGACGAGGAAGGCGTCCATACGATCGTCCTCGACCTGGCGGCCGTGGAGTTCGTCGACCAGACGGGGATCGGTGTGCTCACGGAGGCGTCGAAGCGGCTCGCGGCGCACGGTGGGAGCATCGCCTTGGTGCTCTCGGACGAGCCGGTCGTGCGGCTCGAGGGCTCGGAGGCGCCCGCCGGCGCGCTCCAGGTCTACCGCTCCCGCGACGAAGCCCTCCGGGCGACCGGCTGACCCGTCGCCGTCGCGCCCACCGTGGCGGTCGACGTCGTCATCCTGATCGTCGGCCTGCTCGTCCTGGCCGTGGCCGGTGACCAGTTCGTCGTGGGCGCCGCTCGGGTCGCTCGCGCGATGTCCATCCGCCCGGCGATCGTCGGCGCGATCATCGGTGGCCTGGGCGCGAGCCTCCCCGAGCTCGCCGTGTCGGGCGTGGCCTCGATCCGGGGGTCGACGCAGATTGCCGTTGGGAACCTCGTGGGCTCGATCGCGGCGAACGTCGCCCTGGCGCTCGCCTTCGCCGCGATGGTCGCTCCCATCCGCGTGGAGTCGCGGACGATCCGTCGGGAAGCCCCGGCCTCCGTCGCCTCGGTGGCGCTTTTCGCGCTGTTGCTTCGCGGCGGGCTCTCGGTGGCTGATGGCGCGATCCTCGCGGTCGCTGTCGCGGTAGCCGTCGCCTTCCTTCTTGGCGCGGCGCGCGGCGGCGGGCGCGGCGACCGTGAGCTGGACGTCGAGGTGGGCGAGTTCTTCCCGCGGCCTCAGGGCCGGACGGGGCGGGAGATCGTTCGGACCGTCGCCGGGTTGGCGGGCATGATCGCGGGGGCGGAGGCGCTCGTCGCGTCGGCGTCGGACGTCGCGACCCGGATGGGCGTGTCGCAGGAGTTCATCGGCCTCTCCGTCGTTGCGGTGGGGACGAGCGCGCCGCTCATCGCGATCGCGGTGCAGGCCGCGCGCCGTGGCGATCACGACATCGCGGTCGGAAGCGTGATCGGGAGCAACCTGTTCATCGCCCTCGCGGGCGGGGCGCTCGTCGGGTTCGTGTCGGGCGGGTCGTCAGGAGCGGGAACGCTCGCGCCGGTGCTGATGGTTTCGCTCGCGCTCGCATCCTGGATCTTCATGGCGCGCGGGAGCATCGTGACGCGTCGGGAGGCAAGCGTGCTGCTCGTCGCCTACGCCGCGGCGATCCCCTTCTTCCCCCGCTGATGCCAGCGGCCGGGGACGCGCGCGACCGTCGGCTATAATCTGCGGCCGACCTGGGGTTTCGCCCCGGCTCGACCGACCATTCCACCGAACGCCAGGAGGTTCACGATGTTCCTGCTCGCCCAGGAAGGCGGCTCGATCAACGCCATCTTCAAGTCCTTCGACAACACGGCGCTCTGGATCATCCTGGCGATCTCGCTCGTGGCGCTCGCCTTCGCCGCCTACCTGCGCCGAGAGGTCCTGGCCGCCCCGCAAGGCACCGAGAAGATGAAGCAGATCGCCAAGGCGATCCAAGAGGGGGCAAGCGCCTACCTTCAGCGGCAGTTCCGAACCGTGGGCATCTTCATGGGGATCCTCACCGTGGCCCTGTTCTTCATCCTCCCGGTCGACAAGCACACGATCCACTCGGCGCTCTCCATCAGGTTCGGCCGCTCGGTCGCGTTCATCCTCGGGGCCACGTTCTCGGCCACGACCGGCTTCGCGGGGATGTGGCTCGCCGTGCGAGGGAACGTCCGCGTCGCCAACGCGGCCCGGGAAAGCGGCCTCCGCCGCGCGCTCCGGATCGCGTTTCGAACCGGGGGCGTGGCCGGCATGTTCACCGTCGGCCTGGGCCTTCTCGGGGCGACGGCGATCGTGATGATCTACCGGCAGGACGCGACGAGCGTCCTGGTCGGGTTCGGCTTCGGGGGCGCGCTCCTCGCGATGTTCATGCGGGTGGGGGGCGGCATCTTCACGAAGGCCGCCGATGTCGGCGCCGACCTGGTCGGCAAAGTCGAACAGAACATCCCCGAGGACGACCCGCGCAACGCCGCCACCATCGCCGACAACGTGGGCGACAACGTGGGCGACTGCGCGGGGATGGCGGCCGACCTGTTCGAGTCCTACGAGGTCACGCTCGTCGCTGCGATCATCTTGGGGTCGGCCGCGTTCGCGAACTCGAAGCAAGGCGCGATCGTCGGCGTGATGTTCCCGCTCTTCGTGCGCGCGATCGGCGTGATCACCTCGATCATCGGGATCCTCGCGGTGTCGCCCCGGAGCGAGACCGAGAGCGGGATGAAATCGATCAACCGCGGGTTCTTCATCTCGGCCGTCGCCTCGGCCATCGGCGTCCTCCTCCTCGCCGCCACGTACATCAAGGACCTTCGCGCGTTCTGGGCGGTGTTCTTCGGGCTCGTCCTGGCGAGCGTCATCCAG
>VAYJ01000094.1:6054-6591 GCA_005888465.1 Actinomycetota bacterium | reverse complement strand
CCACTGAAAGCTGGGCAGGAGGGTGAACGGGGACGTCCCCGGGAAGTCCGCCCACTGGAGCTGCTTCGTGAAGTTCCAGTCGTGCACGTAGCCCGCCGAGATCGTGAACCGCTCGCTCGGCCTCCACGAGACGTTGATGCCCGCCGACCAGTCGACCCCGGTCTGGACGCCCAGCTGGGAATTGGGATAATCGTCGGCGCGCCAGGACCCGGTCAGTCCAATCGTGAGGGGGTCGATAGGGGTGACCTGCACGAGCGCGTCCACCTGCTGGCGATTGCGCTCGGCCAGGTTGACCTTCCGCTCCAGCGGGGACTGGTCCGTGGCTATGTGGGTCGGGCTCGGGTTGTAGTTGGAGTTCCGTTTGTAGGACGGCCGGTATTCGAGCCGGGCAAGGAGCCAGTCGGCGGGGCTCACCTCGTAGACCGCCTTGGCGTAGGGCTCGTCGCTGTGGTAGACGTTCCCCGTCGAATTCCGATCCCAGCCCTCCCAGCCGGCGCCGAGGGTCAGCGAGCCCCATGGGCCGAAGCGCCAGCGGCC
>VAYJ01000094.1:0-6046 GCA_005888465.1 Actinomycetota bacterium | reverse complement strand
TTGAGCGCACCACCCGCGTCACAGTATATGCGGCTGTCGCTCTCGACTCCGCACGGGAAGATCGGCTCGTCGCTCATGTCGTGCAGGTCGAAGATCCGGTACTTGAAGGCCAGGGTGAGCGGGGTGAGCGGCCGGCTCGTCACGTTGAGGTTGGCGAGGAACACTCCCGTCACGCCATCGAGGCTCTTGTCGGGCAGGATCAACCCTGGATTGCTCGCAGCAATCGCCGGAGTGTTCGTGTGTTGCAGGAACTGATCGTTCTGGAGTCGGAGACTGTAGGACAGGTTGAGGGTGACCCGCGTCCGCATGGGCAGGCTCGCGCCCCCGGCGATCGTGAACGTATGCGCCATGTTGTCCGGCGCCAGCGACACTTTCCCGGACGCCTCCGCCCCCGGCGCCGCCAACGTGCCCGGCAACCCGTCGGCCGCCGTACACTGGTTTGGGAGCGCGCCTGGCAGCCCGAAGCACGGGTTGTCGCCCGTCACGCTGTTCCTGTAGTTCTGGAACATCGAGAAGGCATAGCCAAACTGGATCTGCCACTTCTCCTGGGCGTAGGTGCCCCCGATGCGAATGTCGTGGATCGTCTGGTTGATCGGCTCCAGATACTCGGCGAAGTTGTTCATCGGGGTCTGGTAGGAGATGCCGATCGCGCGCGTGCCTTCCTTGCGGATCCTCGTGTACTCGGCCTTCAGTTCCCACTCCGGCGTGGGGGTCAGGACCAAGGAGAGGCGCGCCGTCGACCAGAGAACGCCGACCTCGTCGATCCTCCCGGCGGAATTGTGGGTCGGCAGGAAGGGCCGCGGGTTCGGCAGCACGAACACGCTCCGCCCGACGTCATTGGCGAGGAGGCGCGCGGTGTCCTGAGAATAGACGTGGGGGACCTGGTCCCAGTCGAAGCGGGCGTCCCAGAGGCCGATGCGGCCAGCGCCAAGAAAGTATTCCTGGTCTCTCCGACCCCACTTGGAGCCCTCCAGGCTACCGTAGGTGAGCCCATCGGGAGTGAACACCCGCAGGCGCAGCCTCTCGAGGAACAGGCCGTCGTGTACGTCCCGGTACTCTTGGAACTTGGCCGATTCTCTGTCCGACGGGTGGTCGATGAAGAACTGGATCCCCGCCCGTATCTCACCGTCCAGCTTGTAGCCGCCCAGATCCATCTGCGCGGAGGCATCGACGGCAAGCGCGAGCACCCACAGCCCGCCACACATCAACCCGACGACCGCGCGAGCTAGTCTCATGCGGGCCCCCTAGCGGATCAACCCGGCGCCAGACGGATGGTTAGACCCGTGGATGGTGGGGTGGCAGTTCGAGCACGAGCGCCCGAAGACGAATTTGGTCGACGCGCCGGTGAGCGTTTCGTTGCCCCGGCCGTACGGGGTGCTGGGATGGATCCGCTGCTCGTTGTGGCACTGCTGACACAGTCGCGGCTTGGCAAGCTTCAGCATCTTCTCGTGGTTGGACCCGTGGGGGTCGTGGCAGTTCGCGCAGCTCTCCAGGACGGGCGGATGCTCCCAGAGGAAGGGCCCGCGCTTCTCCGCATGGCAGGTGTAGCAGGTATCGTTGAGCGAGTTCTCCTTCAGGAGCGCGGGCGTCACGGTGCCGTGCGGGTTGTGGCAAGACGTGCACGTCATCTTGCCCTCGCGGAGCGGCATGTGGGAATTGCGCAGCTGCTTCGCGCGCTCCCGGAGGTGGCAGGTCCCGCAGGTGTCCATCACAGTCGCCTTGGCGAGCTGGTTGCGGGGCGTGACGTCCTTCATGATCGTGTGACAGCTCGTGCACGCGACGTCGCTCGCCTCGTGGCTGCTGCCCTCCCAGAAGAGGCGGGCGCCCTTCGTGTGGCACGTGAGGCACTTCGCATTGCGCTGATCGACCGGGGTGGTGTCCTTCTTGGAGAAGGTGATCAGCCCGCCGACGATCTCCCCGCGCGCATCCCCGTGGGCCTTGCCGGGCCCGTGGCAGCTCTCGCAGCCCATGCTCTCCCCCGGCGTGCGGGGGTGCTTGAGGAAGAGACGTCCCATGTGGGTCTGCGAGAATGACTCGAACGACGACTCGTGACATTCCTTGCAGGCATTCGCCCCGGCGTAGGCCTCGGGGGGGATCGGTGCCCCGGCCGGAGACCCCTTGGCGGTGGTGGTCGCCCTGGCGGTCGCGCCCGCCTTGGGGGGGGCGTTTCGCGTAGGCGAGCACGAGGCGAGAAGGACAGCCACGCCTACGAAAAGGGCGGCAGCGACGCCCGCCACAGCGTATCCCCGACGACTTCGTGGCCAGCCCATGCGTAGCCCTCTGTCTGGAACGGGGCGGGTGATATTCCCCCAAGTTGCCAAAAATCTGAGCGGGCGGATGATAAGGGGCTGACCACGATACAGTCAAGAAAGATCTTTCGGCCCCTCTGGCCGCTCCACCAAAGCGCAGAAAGCCGTTGACTCCAGGAAGACCGGACGGTATGGTGTCGCACCAACCGCACCTGCATGCCCCGGCGAGGGACAAGCCGATAGTCATCGACGAGCTTCGCGCGATTCAGCGAGAGCACGGCTACCTCCCGGGTAGCGCGCTCCAGGCGCTGTCGGAGCGGATCCAGACGCCGCTGTACCAGTTGCAGGGGCTCGCCAGCTTTTTCCCGCACTTCCGGCTCACGCCGCCTCCACCCGTTGACGTCAAGATCTGCGCTGATCTCGCCTGCCATCTCCGCGGCGCCGATAGCCTGCGGCAATCCGCCGAGGAGCGAGCGGCCCAGGCGGGGTCCGGCAGCGTCGTCGTCCGGCCGTCTTCCTGTCTGGGACAGTGCGACCGGGCACCCGCGGCCTCGCTCAACGACGTCATCCTGGCGCGGCTGACCCCTGACACCCTGGCTGGCCACATGGGGACCGCCCTCGCGAAGGGGCGCCTGCCCCACCCAGAGGTGTCCAGGGCGGCGGAGCGCCTCGCGGTCGACCCGTACGAGAGCAGCGAGCGCTACGGGGCGCTCCGCGCCTTCGTCGCGGATCCTGACGTCCCGGGTCTGCTCGCTCAGCTCAAGGCGAGCGAGCTGCGAGGACTCGGAGGCGCCGGCTTCCCCACGGGAGCCAAGTGGGAGATCGTGCGAAACGCACCGGCCGACGGGAAGTACATCATCTGCAACGCAGACGAGAGCGAGCCGGGAACGATCAAGGACCGCTTTCTCATGGAGCAGGTCCCCCATCTCCTGATCGAGGCCGTGATCCTGGCCGGCCTCGTCATCGGGGCTCGCACGGGCATCATCTACATCCGTCACGAGTACGAGGCGCAGGCCGAGGTGCTCCGGCGCGAGCTGGAGCGGTGCCACCGGGAGGGTCTGATCGGCCCGGACGTCCTGGGCTCCGGGATCCCGTTCGACCTCAGCCTCTTCATCAGCCCAGGGGGATACATCTGCGGCGAGGAATCGGCGCTGCTCGAGGTGCTTCAGGGCAATCGGGCCGAGCCCCGGAACAAGCCCCCGTTCCCCGGCACCCACGGATTGTGGAACAAGCCCACCGTCATCAACAACGTGGAAACCTTCGTCATGATCCCGCAGATACTTCGCAAGGGACCGGAGTGGTTCAAGGCGCAGGGGCGCTCAGGAGCCGCCGGGCTCAAGTTCCTCGGCATCAGTGGCCATGTCGCCCGCCCGGGCGTCTACGAGATCCCCCTGGGAACGCCCGCCCGCGAGCTGCTCGACCGCGCCGGCGGTGTCCTGGGCGGCAGGGCCCTCAAGGCCTGGGCCCCGTCCGGCGCGTCGTCGGGCTTCCTGCCCGCCTCCATGATCGACACGCCGCTCGAGTTCAAGGCGCTGAGCCAGGCGGGTTCCATGCTGGGATCGGGGGCCGTCATCATCTGCGCCGAAGGCACCTGCATGCTCGACATGGCCTTGAACGCGGTGCGATTCTTCAAGAACGAGTCGTGCGGAAAGTGCGTCCCTTGTCGGGTCGGATCGGCCAAGATGGTCGACATCCTCACGGACATGACCCGCGGCCGTGGGCGTGCCGAGAACCTCGCCGTCATCGACGAGCTGTCGGAGACGCTGACCCTGACCTCGATCTGCGGTCTAGGCCAGGTCGTCCCCGCCCCCATCAAGTCCGTCATCCGACATTTCCGTGACGAGATCGACGAGCACATCCTGCGAGGGCGCTGTCCCTCGGGTGTCTGCCCCATGGCGTGAGGGACGGCCACAGAGCATGTTGCTCGACACGGGCCAGCGGCGCTGGGTCGTCGCCTTCCTCATCTTGAGTGCGGTGGCCGCTCTCGCCTTCGTGCCGTACGCGCGCACGGCCACCCATGGCCCCAGAGGGGGGACGTGGCCCGGCCTCGTCTACGGGTCGATCGGCCTTGCTCTCATCCTGTTTGGCGCGGCGCTGGGCGTCCGGCGCAAGGTGCCCACGTGGCGCATCGGCCGGGCCACCACCTGGATGAAGGGCCATCTCTGGCTCGGGCTCCTGAGCTACGTGCTCATCCTCTTTCACAGCGGCTTCAAGCTCGGCGACGGGCTGACGCTGGTGCTGATGCTGCTCTTCACCGTCGTGATCGTGACCGGGATCTACGGGGTGATCCTGCAGCAGTTCCTTCCGCGCATGATGCTGCTGCGCATCCCCCTGGAGACCGTGTACGAGCAGATCGACTCCGTTGTCGCGCAGCTCCGCGCCGAAGCCGACGGGCTCGTCAGCGCCGTGGCGGGCCCCCTTCCCGCCGTCGAGGAGCGTACGCGGGCCAGGCGCTGGCGCGATCGCGGGTTCCGTCACCGTGCCACGCGGGGTCCGTCCGCGACGCCGCCCCCCGCTCCCGCGACCGCCCTCGTGCCGGAAGGTGCCGCCCTCAGGGAGAGCTACGTCTCGATCATCCGGCCGTACCTGGATATAGAGCTGCCGAGCGACGGACGCCTCGCCACGGAAGCCGGGGCCACGGAGCTTTTCCAGCACCTGCGCCTCACGGTGCCCCCGGTTCTCCATTCCCAGATTCAGGAGCTCGAGGTGATCTGCGACGAGCGACGCCAGCTCGCCCAGCAGAAGCGCCTGCACCACTGGCTCCACGGCTGGCTCATGGTGCACGTGCCCCTGTCCATGGCCCTTCTTCTGCTCGCCATCGTGCACGCGATCATGAGCATACGGTTCTGACCCGGGATGGGTACCGGCCGCTACACGACGAAGGGCCGCGCCAAACGCATCCAGCTGGACTATTTCAAGCAGCTGCACCCCTTTCGTCGCTGGAAGCTGATCCTGTCCGTGGCTGCGCCGGTGCTGGCCGCACTCGTGCTGGCGGGCTTTGCCCTGCGCGGCAATCAGCGGATTTACAACAGCGGGCCGGTGTCCACGGCCCACGCGATGTTCGGAGCCCAGTGCGGCAGCTGTCACGTGCCGACGGCGGGCCTGGCGGGCGCCGGCGGATTCTTGCTCAAACCCTCCGACCAATCGTGCTCGGCCTGTCACGCCGGACCCATCCATCACGAGAACCAGGTCGGACCTCAGACCTGCACCAGCTGTCACGTGGAGCACCAGGGCCGTGCCGAGCTGGCCGCCCTGCCCGATCGGCACTGCACGCGGTGCCACGCCGACCTCGCGACGAAGGACGGCCGCCCGTCACAGTTCGCCACGAAGGTGACGAGCTTCGATCGCGGGCATCCCGAGTTCGCGGTGACGGTGAAGGACAACGCGCAGTCGCGCCGCATTCGCCTCGATCAGACTGCCGAGCTGAAGGATACCAGCCAGATCAGGCTCAACCACGAGACACACCTCCAGACCGACCTCCGTGGGGTGGAAAAGCTGCCGGACATGCGCGGACTCGTCCG
Source organism: Actinomycetota bacterium (assembly GCA_005888465.1). Classification (GTDB taxonomy): domain Bacteria; phylum Actinomycetota; class UBA4738; order UBA4738; family UBA4738; genus AC-55. The sequence goes on along the minus strand of VAYJ01000094.1, from coordinate 276 downwards.
GAGCGACAAGGGCCTGGCCCTCGGGTGCACGTACTGTCACGAGACGGACGACCGGCGCGCGCAGATGAAACCCATCGCCTACCCGCGGCACTGCGTGGCCTGCCATTCGCTCGACTTCGATACGGCGTTTCCCCCGGTGCCGCACGACCGGCCGATCCTCGTGCGCGCCTTCCTGCGCACGACGGTGACCGAGGCCTTCGAGAAATGCCGGGCGGGCTCCCCGGGGGGCGCGGCGACATCACCGGCCGCCCGGACCCTGCGCAGGCAGTGCGCGGC
>VAYJ01000093.1:7285-17729 GCA_005888465.1 Actinomycetota bacterium | reverse complement strand
TCACGAACAGGATTCCCCCGCGCCCGGCGAGGATCTCGCCGATCACCGCGTTGCCGGTAGCGACCTCGGCGTCGCGCCCCACGATCGGTGCCTGGGCGCCGAGGTGTCGCCGAGGCCGCCCGGAGGCCGGCAGGGCGCGGCCGACCTCGAAGGCCGTGACGCGGACCGTCTTCCCCTTGAGCGCCAGCTCTTGACGGTCGCCCCAGGCGAACAGCTCGCTTGCGAGCTGCCGCGTGGCCGCCCCGGCGAGGACCGTGCCCGGGCGGGCAGAGGCTTGCAGGCGCGCCGCCGTGTTTACGGTGTCGCCGAACGCCGCGTATTCGATCCGATCGCCGGCGCCGATCGGCCCGAGCACGACCGGCCCGGTCGCGACCCCCACTCGGACGTCGAAGCCCTCGGCGCCCCAGCCCCGTTCGACCTCGGCGCCGTAGTCGTGGATCTCCTGGACGATCCGAAGGGCCGAGCGCAGCGCGCGCTCGGCGTCGTCCTCGTGCGCGGCGGGCGCGCCGAACAGCGCGAGGACCCCGTCGCCGGCCAGATCCTTCACGGTGCCGCCGAAGGCCTCCGTCGCGCGTACGATCCTCGCGACGGCCTCGCCCACGACGACCTTCACCTCCTCCGGGTCGAGGCGCTCGGCGAGCGCGGTCGACCCGACGAGGTCGGCGAAAACCGCCGTGACCACCTTGCGTTCCTCGCGCATGCTCGTCGTCATCCGGTCCTCTATTGTGGCCGGTCCGCCGGCCTGGGGAAGGGTAGGCTCGTCGCATGCGTCTTCGATATTCCGCGTGGGACGGCACCCAGGACCCCCTGGGGCCGAACCTCGCCGCGAGCGACCTCCTCGAGGCGATCTCCGACGAGCTGCTCGCCGGCGAGGGTGCCGATCAGGCGCTCTCCGGCCTCGTGCGGCGGGGCATGCGTGGACGGTTCACCGGTCTGGACGCCCTGCGCGCCCGCCTTCGCGACGCACGCCGGCGCGAGCAGTCGCGGCTCGACCTGGACGGCCCGCTGCGGGAGGTGCAGGACCGACTCGGGGAGATCCTTGAGACCGAGCGCCGCACGCTCTCGTTCCGCGCGGACGACGACGCGCGGCTCCGCGAACAGCTTTTGGACTCGCTCCCGCCCGATCCTGCCGGCGCGATCCGCGAGCTCCGCGAGTACCGGTTCGCCGACCCGTCGGCGCAGGCCACGTTCGACGAACTGCTCGAGTGGCTCCGCCAACAGGTCATGGGCTCGTACTTCCGGCAGATGGCCGCCGGGATGCGAGGCCTTTCTGCCGAGGAGCTGAACCGGTTCAAGGACATGCTGGCCGAGCTCAACGCGATGGTGGACGCCCAGTCCAGGGGAGAACCCGTCGACTTCGAGGGCTTCATGCAGCGCCATGGTGACTTCTTCCCGGAGGGCCCGCGGTCGCTGGACGAGCTGCTGGAGCAAATGGCCCGCCGGATGGCGGCACTCTCGCGCCTCCTCGCCTCGATGTCGCCCGAGGACCGGGCCGAGCTCGAGGCGCTCGCTCGCGAGGTCCTGCAGGACCTCGACCTGGCGTTCGAGGTGGATCGCCTCGCCGGCGCGCTCGCCGAGCGGTTCGCCGACCTTCCGTGGGACGACCCGGCGCTGGGAGGCGGCGAGGAGCCCATGCCGATGCAGGCGACGGTGGACGCGCTCGAGCGACTGTCCGACTACGAGGACCTGGACCGCGCCATGCGCGCGGATTATGCGGGCGCGACCCTGGAGGACATCGACGAGGAACGGCTGCGCCGAACGCTCGGTGAGGACGCGGTCCGCGATCTGAAGCGGCTGAAGGAGGTGGAGCGTGCGCTCGAGCGAGCAGGGCTCGTCACGCGCTCGGGCGGGGCACTGCGGGTGACGCCGCGCGGCGCGCGAAAGCTCGGCGAACGAGCGCTGGTCCACGTCTTCGAGCATCTGCGGAAGGATCGCGAGGCGGCGCACGACACGCGCCACGCGGGCGGCCTCTCCGAGCCAACGGGAGCGACCGTTCCGTGGCGGTTCGGCTCGAGCGGCCAGATCGCCGTCCAGCGGACCGTCTTCAACGCCGTCGTGCGCGACGGCGCGTCGCCCCGACCCCGGCTCCTGCCGGCGGACTTCGAGCTGGTCGAAGCGGAATCGAGGACCGAAGCGGCGACGGCGCTCCTGCTCGATCTCTCGTTCTCGATGCCGCTTCGAGGGCATTGGGTTCCCGCGAAGCGGATGGCGCTCGCCCTGCACGCGCTCATCGAGGGGCGCTACCCGCACGACAGCCTCTACCTCATTGGGTTCTCGGACTTCGCGCGCCGGATGCAGCCCGAGGACCTCGCGTCGACCGGATGGGAGCGCGTCTACGGTACGAACATGCAGCACGCGTTCAACCTGGCGGGCAGGCTGCTCGCCGACCATCCGCGCGCGACCAAGCAGGTCATCATGGTGACCGACGGCGAGCCGACGGCGCACATCGAGCACGGGGAACAGGTCTTCTTCTCGTGGCCGCCGGTCCCCGAGACGATCCGGCGGACGCTCTCCGAGGCCATGAGGCTCGCTCGCGCGGGCGTGACGATCAACGTCTTCATGCTGGAGGACTCGCCCGGCCTGTCCCGGTTCATGGAGCGACTGGCGCGCCTCACCAACGGGCGCGTGTTCCTAACTGCCGGCGAAGGGCTGGGCGAGTTCGTGATCCGCGACTACGTCGCGCGCCGGGCCTCGTAGCCCGGCCACCAGAGCGTCGCGACCCGGCGCCCGCCGAAGCCGTAGCGCCCGTCACGCAGCTGCACCGCCGGTTCGATCGCCCGAGCGATCTCCTCGTCGCGCGTGGCGGGCAGGCACAGGCGCAGGCGGACGAACGCGACCAGGTCCTCGCGCCGCGCGAACCCCCCGCTCCCGTCCGCGACCCAGTCCTCGCGCGCGGGCTCGAGGCCCGCTTCGCGAAGCACCGCTTGGGCGTCGTCCGCGGTCGGCCGGTCGGGCCGGGCGAGGCCGTGGAAGCGGACCCACAGCTCGTTCATCGTGGAGAGCGGATGTGTCGCCGTGAGCTCCATCACCACGCGACGCCGGGCATGCTCGGTGAGCGCGCGCGCGAACGCGTCCAGGTACGGCGCGTTGTACGCCACGTGGTGGCACACGACGACGTCGGCCTCGGGTGCGGTCGCGGCCGCGTCGGGCCAGACGCCCTCGATCACCTCCGACGCGACGCCCGCGGCGTCGGCCCGCTCGGCGAACGCGGCGAGCATGTCCGCCGATGCGTCGACGCCGATCAGGAGTCGGGCCCGCCGGGCCAACGGGAGCGACGCCGCGCCCGCCCCGCACCCCACGTCCAGGACCGAGCCACCCTCGGTGAGCGCCTCCAGCGCGCGGCGGTTCGACGGCGTCACGTCCGGCGTCGCCGTCGACGCGTCCGCGCGGCTCGCGAAGAGCTCGACGGGAAAGACCCATGGCGGCTCGGGAGCCGCGTCCAGGATCGGCTGCGGGATCGCCCAGGAGGCGAGGGCCTCGCGCCACGCGGTCGCGGCGTTCACTCGGTCACGAGCAGCTCGGGTGCCTGCTGCCCCGCGCTCAGCAGCAGCCGGCGTTGTGCGTCCGGCCACGGCACCGGCTTCCCGCGCGCCTCCGACAACAGGACGGCGAGCGCGCGGCCGCGCACGGCGGCCTCGCCGTCGCGCGTCATCTCGAACTCGTAGGTGATCGAGCTCACGCCCACGGCCGCCACGCGAAGGTGGACGTCCACGAGGTCGCGGAAGACGAGCGGCGCGAGGAAGTCGGCCTCCACGTGAGCGCGGGGAAGGCGTCCGTAGACGTCGGTGAGCAGTCCGATGCGCTCGAGGAGGGCGGTCTCGGCGACCTCGATGAGCCGGAACGCCGCGGTGTTGTGGTAGTTGCCCGATGCGTCCGTGTCCGACCATTCGATGCGTCGCTGCACGACGATGCTGGCCGGAGATTCCTCGCCCACAGGGCCTATTGTGTAACGTCCGTCGGCGGGAGGGTGCGCATGCGAGTCGGGGTCGGCCTGCCGAGCACGGTGCCGGGATCGCCAGGTTCCGCGATCGTGGACTGGGCGCGCCGGGCGGAGGCCCTCGGACTCGCGAGCCTCGGCGTCCTCGATCGCATCGTCTACGACGTCACCGAGCGCATCTCCCTGGTGACGATGGTGGTGATCGGCCCCATCCGGAGCACGGCGCTCCTCGCGAAGCAGGCAGGCTCGGTGGACGCGATCTCGGGCGGGCGGCTGTCTCTCGGCGTCTCGATCGGGGCGCGGGCCGACGATTACGAAGCGACGGAATGGCCGACGACGGGGAGGGGCCGGCGTCTCTCCGAGCAGCTCGCGACCTTCCGCGCGCAATGGGAGGAGGAGGCGATTGGACCGAGCCCCGTTCGCCCCGGCGGGCCGACGCTCCTCGTGGGCGGCTCGAGCGGTGAGGCGTTCGCGCGGATGGCGCGGCACGGCGACGGGTACGTGCACGGCGGGGGGCCGCCTCGCGCTTTCGCCGCGGCGGTGGCGAAGGCGCTCGCCGCCTGGACAGACCTCGAGCGCCCCGGTCGTCCCGAGCTCTGGGGCCAGGGCTACTTCGCCCTTGGAGGCGACGCCGCGACCGAGGCTGGAGCCGCGTACCTGCGCGACTATTATGCGTTCACGGGGCCGTTCGCCGACCGGATCGCGGCGGGCAATCTCACCTCCGCCGGGGCGCTCCGCGAGTTCGTCCGCGGGTACGAGGAGGCGGGATGCGACCACCTGGTCCTCCTGCCCACGGTGGCGGGCGTCGAGCAGGTCGATCGCCTCGCCGAGGTGCTTGCCTGAGGTGCGGGTCCTCACGATCGGTGGCGGCCCGGCGGGCCTGTACCTCGCCCTGCTTCTGAGGAAGGCGAACCCGGACCACGAGGTCACGGTGCTCGAGCGCAATCCTCCGGGGGCGACCTTCGGTTGGGGTGTGGTGTTCTCGGAGGAGACGCTCGGGGCGCTCCGCGACGCCGACCGAACGACGTTCGACGAGATCACGGACACCTTCGCAACGTGGGACGCCATCGACGTCCGGTATCGCGGCGAGACCCTCCGCTCGCGCGGGCACGCGTTCTCCGCGATCGCGCGGGTGCAGCTGCTCGGCATCCTCCAGCGCCGGTGTGCGTCACTCGATGTCGACCTTCGATTCGAGACGGAGGTGCCGACCCTCGACGGCGTCGGCGGGTACGACCTCGTCGTCGGTGCCGACGGGGTGAACAGCACCGTGCGGCGACTCGGCGAGGACGCGTTCGGGCCCTCGCTCGACGTGCACACGACGAAGTACGCGTGGTTCGGCACCGATCTCGTCTTCCCGGCGTTCACGTTCGTCTTCCGCGAGAACGAGCACGGCCTGTTCCAGGTCCACGCGTATCCGTTCGACGGTCGGACGAGCACGTTCATCGTCGAGTGCCCGGGGGGGGTCTGGCAGCGCGCCGGCCTGGACGAAGCCAGCGAAGCGGAGAGCATGGCGTACTGCGAGCGGCTCTTCGCCGAGGACCTTGCCGGTCACCGGCTCCGCTCGAACCGATCGCTCTGGACGAGCTTCGTCACAGTCCGCAACCGGACGTGGCACGACGGCCGGATCGTCCTGGTCGGCGACGCGGCGCACACCGCACACTTCACGATCGGCTCCGGCACGAAGCTCGCGATGGAGGACGCGGTCGCGCTCGCCGATGCGCTCCTGCAGGAACCCGGCGACGTCCCCGCCGCGATCGCGCGCTACGAGGCCGAGCGCCAGCCGGTCGTCGAGCGGTTCCAACGGGCGGCCATGGAGAGCGCGAGCTACTTCGAGCACGTCTCGCGGTACGCGCGGTTCGAGCCGATCCAGTTCGCGTTCAACCTGCTCACGCGCAGCGGCCGGATCAGCCACCTGAACCTAGAGCTGCGCGACCCGGCGTTCGTGCGCGACGTGGACGCTGGGTTCGCGTTCGCCTCGACGGGGCGCACGTCGGCGCTTGCGCCCGCGCCGATGTTCGCGCCGCTTCGGCTCCGTGGCCTCGAGCTCGCGAATCGCGTCGTGCTGGCACCGCCACCCCTCGACGCTGCCACCGAGGGGGTGATCGGCGACCGCTACCGGGAGGCCTTGGTGGACGCGGGCAGCATCGGCGCGGGGCTCGTCCTCACGGAGCTCGCAGCCGTGTCCCCCGAGGGGCGGGTCACGTCGGGATCGCCGGGCATGTACGACCCCGCCGGCCAGTCGGCTTGGGCCGACCTGCTCGCCGAGGTGCACGCGCGCACCCCCGCGCGCATGGCCCTTCGGCTCGGTCACGCCGGTCGCCGCGGCGCGACCCGGCCGCGCGCGGCCGGGGCAGACCGTCCGCTGCGAACGAGGGGCTGGCCGCTCCTCTCCGCCTCGGCGATCCCGTTCACGCGCCGGAGCGGGGTGCCCTCCGAGGCCACGCCCGGCGACCTCGCGCGCGTCACGGAGGCGTTCGCGGCGTCGGCGCGAATGGCGGTCGTCGTGGGGTTCGACGCGCTCGAGCTGGACATGGGGAGCGGCTATCTGCTCGCGAGCTTCCTGTCGCCGCTCACGAATCTCCGGTCGGATGCCTTCGGCGGGTCACCCGAGGCCCGCCGGCGCTTCCCACTCGAGGTGGTCGAGGCGGTTCGCGCCCAGTGGCCCGGCGACCGACCCCTCGCCGTGCGCGTGAGCGCGAGCGACCTCGCGACCGGCGGGGCGGAGATCGACGACGCGATCGCGCTTGCAGGCGAGCTCGTCCGGCGAGGGGTCGATCTCCTCCACGTCGTCGCGGGGCAGACGATCGAACACGACCGGCCCGATTCCGGCCGCACTCCGCTCGTGCCGTACGCCGATCGGATCCGCAACGAGGCGAACGAGCCGACGCTCGTGGGGGGAGGGATCACCACCGGCGATCAGATGAATACGATCCTCGCCGCGGGCCGTGCGGACCTGTGTCTGCTCGACCCGCGGTCGCTCACTTGACGCGGTCGCTCCGCCACACGTCCCGGAGGAACCGCCAGGCGCCGACGATCATGACCGGCGGCCACACGAACACCATCGGCCCGCCGAGCAGGAAGATCCCGCCGATGGAAAGGACGAGGAAGACGACCACCACCGTGATCGCGAACTTCGTGCGCGGCCCGAACGTGGTCGGTCCCGCCTCCCAGCGGGAGTAGACGGGCGGAGGCACCGGGTTCGGATCCACCTGCGGGCGCCCCATCATCAGCGGGCCGGCCCACATCGGCACCGTGTCCCTCGGGGTCGCGCACGCGCCGCACAGGACCAGGCCGGGCGAGAGCGTGGCCCCGCATCGCTCGCAGGCGCCCAGATGCTCGTCCACGGCCAGAGCATCGGCAGATCGGGCCGGGCCGTTGACGCCGGCGTCCGGGCATACGGCGGGCCGTCGCCGGGTTGCCACCGGCAAAAGGAGGGGGCCGATGCGCTACACCCTGTTCGGGCGAAGCGGACTGCGCGTCTCGGAGCTCTGCCTCGGCACGATGACCTTCGGCGAGGACTGGGGCTGGGGTGCGTCGAAGGAGGAGAGTCGTCGCATCTTCGACCGGTACGTGGAGGCCGGCGGCAACTTCGTCGACACGTCCAGCAACTACACGAACGGGACGGCGGAGCGGTTCGTCGGAGAGTTCGTCGCCTCCGATCGCGACCACTTCGTCCTGGCGACGAAGTACACGCTCACCGATCGCCCGGGCGATCCGAACTTCGGCGGCAACCATCGCAAGAACCTGCTGCGCTCACTCGAGGGAAGCCTCGCCCGTCTGGACACCGACCGGGTGGACGTCCTGTGGCTGCACATGTGGGACGGGATGACCCCGGTCGACGAGGTGGTGCGCGCGCTGGACGACGTGGTGCGCTCAGGCAAGGCGCTGTACGTGGGGTTCAGCGACACGCCGGCGTGGGTGGTCTCGCAGGCGAACACGATGGCCGAGCTCCGCGGGTGGTCCAGGTTCGTCGGGCTGCAGCTGCCGTACAGCCTGGCCGACCGATCCCCCGAGCGCGACCTGCTGCCGATGGCGAAGGCATTCGAGATGGCGGTGATGGTGTGGGGGCTCCTCGAGGGAGGCGTGTTGACGGGCAAGTACCGCCGTCGTGGCGAGGAGGGGGCGACCCGCTACGAGGGCGCGAGCGAACGGGAGCTCGCGATCGGGGACGCCTTAGTGGCCGTCGCGGAGGAGCTCGGGGCATCTCCGTCCCAGGTCGCGATCAACTGGGTGCGGGCCCAGCGAGCGCGGGCGCTGGTCCTTCCGATCCTCGGCGCGCGAACCGAAGCCCAGCTCAAGGAGAACCTCGGCTGCCTGGACGTTGAGCTCACCGACGACCACCTCCGACGGCTCGACGAGGCGAGCCCGTTCTCGGCGGGGTTCCCGAAGAGCTTCCTTGAGTCCGACGGCGTTCGGGAGCTGATCTTCGGTGAGACGTTCGGCCTGATCGACCCGTACCGGCCCTAGCGGGCCAGGCGCGGCGACCAGAGCCGGCGCACCACGTAGGCGCACAAGGCTCCGGCGAAGACCGCATAGAACGCCACCAGCTTGAGGTTCGGGAGCAGCAAGAGGTCCGTGGCGATCGCGAACGCCACCACCACCCCAGTGGTGACGCGACGCACCCTGGCGCCGACGGGCGCCGAGTCGGCGCTCCCGCGCAAGAGCTCCATGGGCATCTCCTCGACCTTCGTCCCTAGGAGCAGGCGCGCCAGCGTCTCCTGCGGGCTCGTGTCATCCACGGCTTGCGCGGTCGAGACGCGCTCGGGTGGCACGACCGGCGCGAGCGGCGTGTAGCACTGCCAGCACCATTCCAGCCCAGGCCGAAGCCGGGCCCCGCAGGTTGCGCACCGATCCATCCTTCCAAGGCATCGGCGCCCGGGGGGTTCGGGCTTGAGCGGGAGGTCAGGCTCCCAGGTCGTAGACCTGGCCGGGGTCCATGTCCAGCCCGTTCATGACCTGCCAGAGCGCGGCCAGGGCCTTCAGGGCGTTCCGGCGCGCGAATGGTGGCAGGTCCTCTCCGTGCATCTGCAACGTGCTCGCGAGCGACCGGTAGCAGTCGACGAGCTTCGCCTCCGGTTCGGTGAGCTCCGCTCCCATATGGTTCTGCATCATGTCTGCCCCCTCCGCTCGCCCTCGCTCCCGATGACGATCCGTTCGTCGACGAGTCGCTTGGCCTTCAGCTCGAACCGGGGGAGTGTCCCGTCATCGGCACGCGCCACGCCGAACCGCAGGCCCTCATGCGCGTCGGCCAGGTCGCGCCCGAGCGATTCGAGCAGCCGGTCGACGTCCACGGCCGGGTCCGGGACCTCGATCAGCACCTCGATCTCGTCCCGGATCCCGTCCGCGGTGAACAGGTGGATCTGGAACTCGTCGATCTCCGCGTGCTCGCGGACGATCGATTCGACCGCCCGCGGGTAGACGTTCGTGCCCCGGACGAGCTTCATGTCGTCGACCCGACCGCGAATGCCGCCGTCGTAGATGTCGAACGTGCGACCGCACGTGCAGCTCGAGCCCGGAACGCGCACGACGAAGTCGCGGGTGCGATAGCGAAGGACCGGGATGAATCCCCGGCCGAACGACGTGACGACGCGCTCGCCCAGCTCGCCGTAGCCGACGGGGTCGCCCGAGTCGGGGTCGAGCACTTCCTCGATGTAGTGGTCCTCGATGATGTGCGTGCCGCCGGGCTGCGACTCGCACTCGAAGATCATGATCGTGCCGAGCTCGGTCATGCCCGCGGTGTCCGCGGCCTTCGCGCCCCATTGCTCCTCGATGAGCTTCTTCGTCGCCGGGATCGAGCCCGCCGGCTCGCCCGAGAGGATGAGGCGCTTGACCGGTCCGCTCGCGAGGTCCATGCCGAGCGCCCTGGCCTCCTGCGCCATGCGGAGGGCATAGGTCGGTGTCGAAGCGACCACGGTGGCGCCCATGTCGACGAGCGTCTTCACGCGCGCGTCGGTCGCCATGGCCCCGCCGGGCAGCACCAGGCACCCCATCTTCTCGCCGGCGTAGTGCAGGCCCCAGAAGCCGATGAACGTCGCGTAGCCGAACGCGATGAAGAGGGCGTCCTGCGGCCGCACGCCGAACCCCCACATCCCGTAGCACCACATCTCGGCGATCCACTCCCAGTCCTTCATCGAGTCCAGGACCCGGATGGGCGTCTTGCCGGTGGTGCCGCTCGTCATGTGGTAGCGGATCGCCGCGCTCTCCGGCACCGCGAGGATCGGGCCGTACGGCGGGGCTTCGAGCTGGCCCTGCATCCACTCGTCGCGGGTCATGAGCGGGATGCGCTTGAGGTCATCCAGGCTCTGGATCTGGTCGGCCGTCACACCCGCGTCCCGCAGGCGCTTCGACTGCCACGGGACCTGGACGTCAGCCCACTCGACCAGATTCCGGAGCTTGCGCACCTGGAGGGCGTCGATGTCGGCGCGGGGCATCGTTTCGTGCCGTGGGTTCCAGTAGGGCGTGTCGTTCATCGGGGTCTCCACCGGTCGAAGGTCGGGCCGATCGTAC
>VAYJ01000093.1:2711-7211 GCA_005888465.1 Actinomycetota bacterium | reverse complement strand
CCCGAGCAGATCGGGGCGCTGTTCAGCGACGACGCGCAGTACTTCACCGCCCCGAGCCGCCAGCCGTGGTCCGGGCGGGAAGCGATCGTCCAGGGGTGGCTGGGCCGGAAGGACGAGCCCGGCGATTGGGAGTTCCGCTTCGAGCCGCTCGCGATCGCCGGCGACTTGGCGTTCGTCCGCGGGTGGACGCGCTACAGGGATGGCCCGAGCTACGACAACCTCTGGGTGATCCGGCTCGCCCCCGACGGCCGGTGCTCGAGCTTCACGGAATGGTGGATCGAGACTGAATGACCGAACAGACGATGTTCGCCCTGACCCGCGCCCAGCGAGGTCTCGCGGAGATGGCTCGCCGGCTGGCGGCGCTGACGTTTCAGGTGATCGCCGACGCGGGGGTGCCGGGGCGCGTCAACCGCCCCCTCGTGGCGGCTCTGGGCTCGACCGGGCTCCTCGGACCAGTCTTCGACGAGACCTCGGGAGCGCTCGAGCTCTGATGCAGGGCCTGGGAGGCGTCACGATCCAGCAGGCCGGGCGGCCCGAGGTGGCCGATCGGTGGGTGCCCGCGATCGCCAACGGCGAGGCGGTGGCGGCCTTCGCCCTGTCGGAGCCCGAGCACGGGACCGACGCGGGCGCGATCGAGCTCGCCGCGACCGGCGACCCCGAGGCCGGCTACCGGCTCTCCGGCGTCAAGACGTGGATCTCGAACGCGCCCGACGCGGACGTCTACGTGGTGTTCGCCCGGACCACGCCCGACGCAGGCGCGAAGGGCGTCTCGGCGTTCGTCGTCCCTGCCGACAGCCCGGGGCTCTCCGGCGAGCCGATCGAGTTGCTCTCGGGCCACCCCATCGGCCGGCTCACCTTCGACGGCGTGCAGGTCCCGTCGTCGAACCTGCTGGGGGAGCCCGACCATGGATTCCGTGTGGCGATGCGCACGCTCGACCGGTTCCGACCCAGCGTCGGCGCGTTCGCGGTCGGCATGGCGCAAGCCGCCCTCGACCACGCGCGCGAGCACGCCGAGCGGCGCCACGCGTTCGGGCGACCGATCCGCGAGTTCCAGGCCGTCTCCCACCCGTTGGCGGAGATGGCGACCCGAACCGAGGCGGCGCGCTTGCTCGTCTACGCGGCTGCTGCGGCGTACGACGCGGGATCCCCCGGCGTGACGAAGACCTCAGCGATGGCAAAGCTCTTCGCGACCGAGACCGCGCAGTGGGTCGTCGACTCGGCCGTGCAGATCGAAGGCGCGGCGGGACTCGTCGCCGGGTCACCGCTCGAGCGGCTGTACCGCGAGGTGCGCGCCCCCCGGATCTACGAAGGGACGAGCGAAATCCAGCGCGAGATCATCGCGCGCGAGCTGTACCGGACCTAGCGGCCCGGCCCCACCACCGAGGCCGCACCGCCGACGAGGTCGTAGTTCGAGTACTCGACCTCGCCGTCCACCATCGCGAACAGCCGCCGTGCATACGAGTCGGTCTCCGGCCTCGAGGAGTTCTTCATGGCCTCTTCGTAGCTCGGGAATTCCACCCAGACCGTGTACCGGTCGGGCCGGTCGCGATCCTTCATCACGACCGACTGCCAGTAGCCGATGGTGCTGCTGGTCTCCGTACCCCACTGGTCGAACAGGGCGTTGAGCGCTTCCTCGTCGTGGCAGATGAACGACAACGTCTGTACGAAGATCACCGCGTGTCCCTCCCTTGTGTCTCCTGATGCTCCGGCTTCACCGCGACGCACATCAGCTCCACCTTCGCGCCGCCGACGAGGCCTGCGACGCCGACGAGCGCGCTCGCGGCGAAATGCTGTCCGAACCGTTCGCGGTAAGCCCGGCCGATCTCCCCGGACCGCGCGAGGTACTCGTCGAGGTGCGTGGTGAAGATCTGCAGTGAGACGATGTGGTGCGGCTGGGCGTCGGCCGCGGCAAGCGCGGTGACGACGTTCTGGCACGCCACCGAAAACTGGTCCACGAGGTCCTCGGCGATCGTGCCGTCCCGCGTGTGGCCGGTCTCACCCGCCAGGTAGATCGTTCGGCCCGGTGCGGGGACGACGACGTGAGAGAACCCCCACGGCGCCGACAGCGAGTCCGGGTTGACCGAACGGTGCGCGCTCACCGGCCGGTCCATTTCGGCTCTCGGCCGTCGAGGAACGCGCGGTAGAACTCAGCGTGGTCTTCGGACTTCATGAGCAGCGCCTGGGTGAACGCCTCCAGCTCGATCGCCGGCCCGAGCCCCATGTCCAGCTCGCGGGTGAGCAGGATCTTCGTGCTGGAGTAGGCGAGGGCAGGCCCGTCGGCGAGCCTGCGGGCAAGCTCGTGCGCCTGGGATACGAGCTCGGCATCCTCGACGACGGATCCCAGCCCGATCTCGGCGGCCCGCTCGGCGCCCACGCTCTCACCGAGCAGCAGCAGCTCGGTCGCCCTGCCGAGCCCGATGAGCCTCGGCAGCAGGTACGCCGACCCCATGTCCGCCCCCGCGAGCCCCACCTTGGTGAAGAGGAATGCGAAGGACGCCGAACGCGCCAACAGCCGCAGGTCGGCCGCGAGGGCGATGACCGCGCCGGCGCCGGCGGCCACGCCGTTCACGGCAGCGATGATGGGGAGCGGGCATTCGCGCATCCGCTGGATGACCGATCCGGTCATGCGGGTGAAGTCGAGGAGCCCCTGGGGGTCCATCTGGAGCAGCCTGCCGATGATCTCGTGGACGTCGCCGCCCGAGCAGAACCCGCGCCCTTCGCCGGTGATCACCAGGACCCGGACGTCGTCTCGATGGGGGAGCTCGCCGAGGAGGTCCCGCAGGTCGGCGTAGACCTCGAACGTGAGGGCGTTCAACCGGTCGGGCCGGTTGAAGGTCACGGTCGCCACGACGTCCGCGAGCGCGAACTGGAAGTGGCGCCATTCCTGGGTGAAGGGGGCGGACCCGCGGAAGGGAGTCATGCGAACGCCGAGCGTCCCGTGATCGACTGTCCCAGGATCAAGGTGTGAATCTCGCTCGTGCCCTCGTACGTGAGCACCGACTCGAGGTTGTTCATGTGCCGGATGATCGGGTACTCGAGTGTGATCCCGTTGGCGCCCAGGATGGTTCGCGCCTCCCGCGCGATGCGGAGCGCCTCGCGCACGTTGTTGAGCTTGCCCAGGCTGATCTGCTCGGGGAGGAGCCGCCCATCGTCCTTCATGCGACCGAGCTGCAGCGCAAGGAGCGTCCCCTTGGTGAGCTCGAGCAACATGTTGACGAGCTTCTCCTGGGTGAGCTGGAAGGCGGCGATCGGCCGGCCGAACTGCACCCGCGTGCCTGCGTAGTCGAGCGCCGTCTGGTAGCAGGTCCGCGCCGCACCCATCACGCCCCACACGATCCCGAACCGGGCCTCGGAGAGCGTCGCCAGCGGGCCGCGCATCCCCTGGACCTCCGGGAGCACGGCATCGCTCGGGAGTCGGACCTCGTCCAGGACCAGCTCGGAGGTCACCGACGCGCGCAGCGAGAGCTTGCGCTCGATGTTCCGGGCGCTGAAACCTCGGGTATCCCTCGGCACGATGAACCCACGGACGCCCTCGTCCGTCCGCGCCCAGACGATCGCGACGTCGGCGATGCCGCCGTTGGTGATCCACATCTTCGTCCCGGAGAGAACCCAGTCGGTACCGTCCCGACGTGCCGCCGTGCGCATCTGGGAGGGGTCGCTCCCGACATCGGGCTCGGTGAGGCCGAAGCAGCCGATGACCTCGCCGGAGGCCATGCGTGGCAGCCACTCCTGCTTCTGCTCCTCGGAGCCGAACTTCCAGATCGGGAACATCGAGAGCGAGCCCTGTACCGATACGGCACTCCGGAAGCCGCTGTCGCCCGCCTCCATCTCCAGGCACGTGAGCCCGTAGCTGACGGCGTTCGCGCCCGCGCAGCCATAGCCCTGCAGGTGCATCCCAAGGAGGCCGAGCTTGCCGAGCTCCGGGAAGACCTGGGTGGGGAACTCGGCCTCCTCGAACCATCCCTCGATGCCGGGCAGCACCCGTTCGGCGACGAACTGGCGGACGGCGTCACGGATCATGCGCTCCTCGTCCGAGAGGAGCTCGTCGAGACCGAGGAAGTCGAGAGCGTCGGCGCCCATCGGCGCCCACTTTATACGGGCCATCGGGCGGGGGGTAAGCTTCGCTCCCGTGAAGCCCCGGAGCCCGCGGTTCGGCCAGGAGGGCGGCGAGCTTTCGTACGGCAGCTACCTCCGCGTCCCCGAGCTGCTCGAGCTGCAGACGCTCCTGTCCACCCCGCCCGCGCACGACGAGCTGCTGTTCATCATCGTGCACCAGGCGTACGAGCTCTGGTTTCGCGAGGTCCTGTTCGAGCTCGAGACCGTCCGGTCGTTGCTCGTCGAAGGGGAGACGCACCGGGCGCGTCACCTGCTGGGGCGGGTGCACAGCATCGAGCGCGTGCTGATCGAGCAGATCGCCGTCATCGAGACGATGACGCCGCAAGACTTCCTGGAGTTCCGATCGAATCTCGCGCCTGCGAGCGGGTTTCAGTCCGTGCAGTT
>VAYJ01000093.1:0-2637 GCA_005888465.1 Actinomycetota bacterium | reverse complement strand
TGGGACGCGTTCTGCGCGCTGCTGGACGCGAACGGCCTTCCGATGCCGCCGGACGACGAGCCCGCTCGGAGGGAGAGCCTCCTCACGATGATGCGCGACCCGACGAAGTTCGCCGAGCTCTTCGCGACCTCGGAGTCGCTCCTCACCCACGACGAGCTGTTCGCGCTCTGGCGCCGCCACCACGTGCTGATGGTGGAGCGGCAGATCGGATCGAAGACGGGGACCGGTGGCTCGGCCGGCGCGACGTACCTGCGCACCACGCTCGACAAGCGGTTCTATCCCGAGCTCTGGGATCTCCGCAGCTACCTCTGAGCGCCGTCACAGGATCGACGGAAACACTCGTCCAAAACAGGACATCCGCCTCCACCGATCGTGCGTATTTGGAGTAAAGATGTCCCCGGGCGGGAACGCTGGGAGTGACGATGCTGGCTCACGACGACGTCCAACGCGACCACTGGCTGGAGGCCGTCCTCGACCAGCCTCCCGAGTTTTCCGAGGAGGCGCTGTACGCCTCGTGCGAGCGACACCTCCCGGGCATCGATCCGCTCTGGGTGCGGGGGCGTATCACCGCCGACACCGTGAACGATCCCGGCCGGCGACACCTACCGCATCCGCGCGATCTGCTGTTCCGACGGCCGGACGGGCTGCTCGAACGCTACGTCCCGTCGAAGCACGGCTCCTGGTCGGCAGCGGGGACGCCGGTCCTCGTTTCGATGTCGGGCTCAGCGATCGAGCGACTCCGGGAAGAGGAGCAGGCCGAGCGCGCGTGGTTCACGCGCCGCGCCGGCTAGGCGGGCGGGTCGGCCATTCGAAGCAGGAAGTAGTAGCCGTCGTTCGACATGCCACTCGAGCGGTACAGCTCGTGCGCGGCTGTTCGTTGGTAGCCGGACTCGAGCGTCACGCTCCAGCATCCGCGCTGGGCCGCCAGCTGGAAGGCTCTCGCGAGCAGAGCCTTGCCGGCGCCCAGCCCGCGCGTGTCGGCGGTGACGATGAGATCGGGGATCCATGCCTGCTCCACGCCCCAATTCAGCCGGTCGCGGAACTCGAGCGAGCAGAACCCGATGGCGCGGCCGTCCCGTTCGGCAAGGAGCGAAGCGGTGTCGGACCGATCGACGTGCCGGCGGTAGACCTCCGCGGCGGCCGCGCGGCTCGCGTCCGAGAGCGTCGGCCGGCCGAGCTCGGCCAGGAGCTCCGCGACGGCGTCGAAGTCATCCGCGGTGATCGGGCGGATCGTGATCTCGTCGGTCACGCCGTTGGGAGCTCGTGGGTCCGGTACTTCTCGCGCAGCACCTTCTTGTCGAACTTGCCGACGCTCGTCTTGGGGATCTCCGCGATGAAGACGACATCGTCCGGCAGCCACCACTTCGGGAACCGGGGCGCAAGAAACGCGAGGAGCTCCTCGCGCGTCGCCGACTGGCCGGGCTTCAAGACCACGCAGGCGAGCGGGCGCTCGGACCAGCGTTCGCTCGGCACGCCGATGACGGACGCCTCAAGGACCGCCGGGTGGCCCATCAGCGCGGACTCGAGCTCCACGGACGAGATCCACTCGCCGCCCGACTTCACCAGGTCCTTGGTCCGGTCGACCAGCTGGAGGAACCCGTGGTCGTCCACCACGGCGACGTCTCCCGTCCGGAGCCACCCCTCGACGAACCGCTCGGAGCCGGCAGGGTCGCGGTAGTACTCCGCGGCGACCCAGTTCCCCTTCACCTGGACCTCGCCCATGGACTTGGTGTCCCATGGGACCTGGGTGCCGTCCTCGGCGACCACGCGGAACCGGACCCCGGGGAGGATCCGGCCCTGGCGCGCTCGCAGGCGGAGCTGCTCGTCGTCGGGGAGCTCCGACATCTCGGGCGTGAGCTGCGAGAGGGCCGCGACCGGGCCGGTCTCGGTCATCCCCCAGCCCTGCACGATGTCCACACCGACCGTGCGCTTGAAGGCATCGATCAGCGAGACGGGGACCGCCGAGCCGCCGGCCGTGATGTAGCGGATCGAGGAGAGGTCGCGCGGATGCTGCTCGAGGTATTGGAGCAGCCCGACCCACACGGTCGGAACACCCGCGAGCACCGTGACGCCCTCGGATTCGATCAGGTCGCAGAGCGAGGCGGGATCTGCGCTGTACTGCCCCGCGTAGACGTGCTTCGCGCCCGCGAGCGAGGCTGCATACGGCATGCCCCACGCGTTCGCATGGAACATCGGCACCACGGGGAGCACGGCGTCGCGGTCGGTCAGTCCGATGGTGGACGCGAAGTTCAACATCCACGAGTGCAGCACCATGGACCGGTGCGAGTACACGACGCCCTTGGGGTTGCCCGTGGTGCCGGACGTGTAGCACATGGCCGAGGCCTGGTCCTCCTCCAGGTCCGGCCAGGAGATCTCGGGCGACGAGTCGGCCAGGAGCGCTTCGTAGTCCAGCGTGCCCGACAGCCCGCCCGGTCCAGCGGGACCCATCACGATCAGGTGTTCGGCGGACGTGAGCTGCGGCGCGATCCGCTCGAACGCCGGCACCAGGACGTCCTCGACCAGGATCACCTTGTCCTCGGCGTGGTTGGCGATCCAGGCCATCTGGTCGGGGTGCAGGCGGATGTTCAGCGTGTGCAGCACGGCGCCCATGCACGGCACGCCGAAGTAGAGCTCCAG
>VAYJ01000296.1:547-1037 GCA_005888465.1 Actinomycetota bacterium | reverse complement strand
CACCGCTGGACTGGTGGAGCGCCTGGGTGGCAAGGTCGTCGGGATCGCCTGCCTCATCGAGCTCGCCTTCCTGAGGGGCCGCGAGGCCATCGAGGGCTACGAGTTCTTCAGCCTCATCTCGTACTGAGTCCGGCCATACCCGCTGGTCCGGCGCTTACAATGGGCCTGACGAAGGGGCCCGTTGGAACAGCAGCAGGACGTCGCCAGATCCGAGCGCCGGGGCGGGATCCTGTCCCGCCTCCCGTTCCGGCCGTCCGACGCCGGACCGGAGGAGTCCCTCGAGGCTCTGCTCCGGCTCGTCAAGCAGCGGAACTCGCGGATCGACGCGCGCGAGATCCAGCGCGCCCACGCCTTCGCCGAGGCCTCGCATCGCGGCCAGAAGCGACTTTCGGGCGAGGATTTCATCGAGCACCCCATCGCGGTCGCGACGATCCTGGCGGACCTCGGGATGGACCTCACCACCCTGCAGGCGGCGCTGCTGCACGACGTC
>VAYJ01000296.1:0-497 GCA_005888465.1 Actinomycetota bacterium | reverse complement strand
GACGGCGTCACGAAGCTCGACCGCATCAAGTTCCGCTCTCGCGAGCAGGAACAGGCCGAGAACGTCCGCAAGATGATCATCGCGATGGCCCGGGACATCCGGGTCCTGTTGATCAAGCTCGCGGACCGGCTGCACAACATGCGAACGCTTGGCGTGTTCTCGCGCCAGAAGCAGCAGGCGAAGGCGACCGAGACGCTCGAGATCTACGCGCCGCTCGCGCACCGTCTGGGCGTGGACCGGATCAAGTGGGAGCTCGAGGACCTGTCGTTCCAGGCGCTGCACCCTCGTCGCTTCGAGGAGATCGCGAGCCTCGTGGAGAAGCGCGAGGGCGAGCGCCAGGAGCACGTCGATCGCGTCTCCGAGCTTCTGACGGGCAAGCTCCGCGAGATGAAGATCAAGGCTGAGATCACCGGCCGGCCGAAGCACCTGTACTCCGTCTACGAGAAGATGGTGCTCCGCGGCAAGGAGTTCAACGAGATCTACGACCTGGTCGGCAC
>VAYJ01000102.1 GCA_005888465.1 Actinomycetota bacterium | reverse complement strand
AGCCCGCCGTAGATGAACATGTACACGACGCTCGACTGCTTCAAGAGGTAGTTGTTGACGATCGTCTGGAACCACGTCCAGTGGACCACGTTCTGCAGCAGCGTCGGGAAGTAGAGCACCGAGGACGCGAAGATGATCGGGATCACACCCGCCTGGTTCACCTTGAGTGGGATGTAGGTGCTCTGGCCGCCCATCATGCGCCGGCCAACGACGCGCTTGGCGTACTGGACCGGGATCCGCCGCTGCCCCTGCTCCATCCACACGACCGCGACCGTGATCCCGATGCCGAGGAGCAGCAGGAACCAGAACTTCGCCGCGCCCGCCTGCGCAAGGATGGCCGAGCCCTCCGCCGGGAGCCGCGAAATCACGCTCGTGAAGATCAGGATGGACATGCCGTTGCCGATGCCGCGCTGGGTGATCAACTCGCCCAGCCACATGATGAGCGCGGTGCCCGCGGTGAGGGTAAGCACGATCAGCGCGACGCGCGGCGGGTTGAAGACCCGGATCGCGTCGAACTGGCTGTGGAACAGGAACACGAGCCCCGTCGACTGCAGGAGCGCGAGCACGACGGTCATGTAGCGCGTTGCCTGGGTGATCTTCTTGATCCCGATTTCGCCCTGCTTCTGCCACTGCTCGAGCTTCGGGATGACCACGGTCAGGAGCTGCATGATGATCGTGCTCGTGATGTACGGCATGATCCCCAGCGAGAACACGGCGAACCGGGTGAGCGCCCCGCCCGAGAACAGGTCGATGAACTGCAGGGCACCCTGCGTCTTCACGCTGTTCTGCAGCTGCGCGAGCGCCGAGAAGTTGAGGTCGGGGACGGGGACGCGCGAGCCGATCCGGAACACCGCGATGATCGCCAGCGTGAACAGGATCTTCTTGCGAAGGTCCGGAATCTTGAATGCGTTGCCGAACGCTTTCAGCACGGGTGGCGAGCTCCTGCAGTCCCGGTCGGGGTCCTCAGTGTACCGCCTCGATGATCTCGACGGCCCCGCCGGCTGCCTCGATCTTGGCGCGAGCGGAGCCCGACACGGCATGCGCGCGCACCGTCAAGCGGCGGTCCACCTCGCCCCGCCCCAGGACCTTCACCGGGAGCGACGGGCGCACCAGGCCGCGCTCGCGCAGCGCCTCGGGCGTCACGTCCGCCCCGGCGTCGAACACCGAGAGCCGCTCGACGTTCACCACCGCCCACTCCTTGCGGTTGGGGTTGGTGAAGCCCTTCAGCTTGGGGACCCGGCGCTGCAGCGGCATCTGGCCGCCCTCGAAGCCGATCTTCGGATTGTGCCGGGCGCCGGTGCCCTTCGTGCCTCGCCCCGCAGTCTTGCCCTGTCCGGCGGCGCGTCCGCGCCCCATCCGGCGGCGGCGATGCGTCGAGCCCTCGGCCGGGCGGAGGTGGTGCAGCTTCATCGCTCCTCACCGCCATCCGTCACCTCGTCGACGCGGACCAGGTGGGCCACCTTCGCGATCATGCCGCGGATCTCCGGACGATCGTCCTTGACGACTGAGTCGCGGATCCGGTGCAGGCCGAGCGAGCGCACGGTGCGCTTCTGGTCCTTCGAGCGGTCGATGACGCTTCGAACCTGGGTGATCCGGAGCTGATTAGGCATCCGTGTCCTCCAGACCCGCCTCGGCGCGCTTCTGCGCCATGGCGAGCTCGGCCTCGGCCATCCCCTCCAGCATCGGCCTGGGCGCGATCTCGTGCACGTCGCGGCCGCGGCCGCGCGCGATGTCCTCCGGGCGGCGGAGGGATCGCAATCCGGCGATCGTCGCGTGGACGATGTTGATCGGGTTCGAGGATCCGAGCGACTTCGACAGGATGTCCTTGATGCCCGCGGCCTCGACGACCGCGCGGACCGGACCGCCGGCGATGACGCCGGTGCCCGGCGCCGCCGGCTTCAGGAGCACGACGCCGGCGCTGTCCTCGGCGACCACCTCGTGGGGGATCGTCGTGCCCATGAGCGGCACCCGGAACATCGCCTTCTTCGCTTCCTCCACGCCCTTCTGGATGGCCGCCGGCACCTCCTTCGCCTTGCCGTAGCCGACGCCAACGCGGCCCGCGCCGTCGCCCACGACGACGAGCGCCGTGAAGCTGAAGCGCCGGCCGCCCTTGACGACCTTGGCCACGCGATTGATCGCGACCACGCGCTCCTCATAGGGGCTGTGCTCTGCCTGCTGGTCGTATCGCCTCATGTCCCTCTCGCGTCCCTCAGATACGAAGCCCGGCTTCGCGGGCTCCCTCGGCGAGCGCCTTCACGCGCCCGTGATACAGCCGTCCGCCTCGGTCGAACACGGCCTGCTCCACCCCGGCCTCCTTCGCCCGTTCGGCGAGGAGCTTCCCGACCCGGTTCGCCCGGGCGGTCTTGTTCCCCTCGGCGAGCTCGGCGTCCGAGGCCGACGCGACCGTGCGGGCCGCGCGGTCGTCGACGAGCTGCGCGTAGATGTGTCGGTTCGAGCGGTAGACGGCCAGGCGCGGCCGCTCGGGGGTGCCATTGATCTTCCGGCGGACCCGTGCGTGGCGGTGCAGGCGAGCCGCGCGCTTGCGCTCCGTGCGCATCACGCAGCTCCCTTCGCGGCCTTGCCCGCCTTCTTGCGGACGTGCTCGCCCTCGTACCTGATGCCCTTGCCCTTGTAGGGCTCTGGCTTGCGGATCTTGCGGATCTTGGCGGCGGTCTCGCCGACGAGCTGCTTGTCGATGCCGCGAACGACGATGCGGGTCGGCTGCGGAACCTCGAAGGCGATCCCGGCCGGCGCCCGAAAGAGCACGGGGTGGGAATAGCCGGCAGCCACCTCGAGGTCGGCATCCCTGAGGATCGCCCGGTAGCCGACGCCGACGATCTCCAGCCGCTTCTCGTAGCCCTTCGTGACGCCGTCCACCATGTTCGCGAGCAGCGTCCGGGTCAGGCCGTGGAGCGAGCGGTGCAGCCGCTCGTCGTCCGGACGCTCCACGCGAAGGGTCCCGTCGTCGAGCAAGATGCGCATGTCCGGGTGGAAGTCCTGCTCGAGCGCGCCGAGCGGACCCGAGACGGCCACGTGCGAGGCCTCAACCGAGACCTGCACGCCCGCCGGGATGGCGATGGGTTGTCTGCCGATCCGAGACATCTCGAGCCTGTGTCCCCCTGCTACCAGACGTACGCCAGCACTTCACCGCCCACGCGAAGCTTCTTCGCCTGCCGGTCGGTGACCACCCCATGGGAGGTAGAGAGGATGGCGATCCCCAGGCCTCCGAGGACCCTCGGGATCTCGTCGCGCCCAGCGTACACGCGCCGCCCGGGCCGCGACACGCGACGGATGCCCGTAATGGTCTTCTCGCGCCGCGGGCCGTACTTCAGGTGGATCGTGATCGTCCGCGTCTTCCCTGCGCCAGCCACCTCGGCGTCGGCCACATAGCCCTCGCGCACCAGGATCTTCGCGATGCGCTCCTTGAGCGAAGATGCCGGCATGACCACCTCGTCCTTGGCGGCCATGGTGGCGTTGCGCAGTCGGGTGAGCATGTCCGCGATCGGATCGGTCATCACCATGACGTCACCACGATGCCTTCGTCAAGCCGGGGATGTCGCCCTGGTGGGCGAGCTCCCGAAAACAGATGCGGCACAACATGAACCGGCGGAACACGGCACGTTGCCGCCCGCAGCGGGCGCACCGCGTGTAGGCCCGCGAGCTGAACTTCCGTCCCGCCCTCGCCTGCTTCTCGACCAATGCCTTCTTCGCCATCGACGCTCCTGGATCCCAGCCCTACACCGACGAGGGCGGCGCCAGCACGCTCACCACGGGTTGGCCCGAGAACGGGAAGCCGAGCGCCCGCAGGAGCGCGCGGCCTTCGTCGTCGTCCGGTGCCGTGGTCACGATCGTGATGTCCATCCCTCGCACCTTGATCACCTTGTCGTAGTCGATCTCGGGGAAGATCAATTGCTCGGTCACCCCGATCGAATAGTTGCCGCCGCCGTCGAACCCCTCCGGGTCGAGCCCGCGGAAGTCCCGGATCCTGGGGAGCGCCGTCGCGAGCAGCCGGTCTAGGAACTCCCACATCCGTGCGCCCCGGAGGGTCACCTTGGCACCGATCGACATCCCGGCACGCAGCTTGAAGGCCGCGATCGACTTGCGCGCCCGAGTGATCGCGGGCTTCTGCCCGGTGATGATCGCGAGGTCGGCCACGGCCGCGTCCAGGAGCTTCGCGTCGCGAACCGCGTCGCCGACGCCCATGTTCACGACGATCTTCTCGAGGCGCGGAACCCGCATGGGGTTCGGGAGGCCGAGCTCGCGCTGGAGGCCCGGCAGCACCTCGCTCCGGTACCACTCCTGCAGTCGGGGTCCGGCCATCTCAGATCTCCGCCTCACAGCGCATGCACACGCGTGCCTTCACGCCGTCCTGGATGCGGTGACCCACCCGGGTCGCCTTGCCGCACGCGCGACACACCAGCTGGACGTTGGACAGGTCGATGAAGAGCTCCGTATCGATGATCCCGCCCTGCTGCAGGGCGCTCCCGCTCTTCGAGCGCTTGCCCGTCGTGCGCGTGTGCTTCTTGGCGCGGGCGACCCCCTCGACCATCACCCGGTTGCGGCTGGGCACGACGTTCACGACCCGGCCGCGGCGGCCGCGGTCCTTCCCGGTGATGACCTGCACCTCGTCGTTCTTCCTGATGTCCGTTGCCGGCATGGCTAGAGCACCTCCGGGGCAAGCGAGATGATTTTCATGAACCGCTTCTCTCGAAGCTCCCTCGCGACCGGGCCGAAGATGCGCGTCCCGCGAGGGTTCTTCTGTTCGTTGATGAGCACCACCGCGTTGTCGTCGAACTTGATGTAGGAGCCGTCCGGCCGGCGGCGTTCCTTGGCCGTGCGCACCACGACCGCCTGGACCACGTCCCCCTTCTTGACGCCGCCTCCTGGGAGGGCGTCCTTGACCGAGCCGATGATCACGTCGCCGAGGCTCGCGTACCGGCGGCCGGACCCTCCGAGCACGCGGATGCAGAGGACCTCCTTGGCCCCCGTGTTGTCCGCGACCCGGCATCGGGTCTCCTGCTGGATCATCCGACCGCTCCTCTACTTCGCCCGCTCGATGACCTCGACCACGCGCCAGCGCTTCGTCTTGGAGAGCGGGCGCGTCTCCACGATCCGCACTTTGTCCCCGAGGTGCGCGTCGCCGGCCTCGTCGTGCGCCTTGAGCCTGGTGGAGCGGCGCACGATCTTGCCGTAGAGCGGATGGCGGACCTGCGAGGAGATGCGCACCACCACGGTCTTCTCCATCGCGTCGGAGACGACCAGGCCCGTGCGGACCTTTCTCCTGCCCCGCTCGCCCTCGGCCACGCTACTCCGCCTCCTCGTCGGGGACGGCTTCCGCGCCGGCCGCCGCTTCCTGCTCGATGACGTTCTCCTCGGCGAGGTCCGCGAGCGAGGTCCCCTTCAGCTCGCCGCTCTCGATCGCCTGCCGCCGCTCTTCCAGCGAGACGCGATCCGCCTTCGCCACGGCGACCGCGAGCTCCCCCTCGGACTGGCGGGTACGAAGCACCGTGAGGATGCGCGCGATGTCGTGGCGGACCTGCTTGATCCGCATGGGGTTGTCGAGCTGACCGGTCGCGCCCTGGAAGCGGAGGTTGAAGAGCTCCTCCTTCTGTGCCTCCAGGCGGGCGAGCAGCTCGTCGTCGGCGAGCTCGCGAAGCTCGGCCGTCTTCACTCCTGCACCCCCGTTCGGATGATGAACTTCGAACGGATCGGGAGCTTGTGCGCCGCGCGGCTCATGGCCTCTCGCGCGGTCAGCTCCGCCACGCCGGACAGCTCGAACATGACCCGTCCGGGCTTGACGACGGCGACCCACCCCTCGGGGTTGCCCTTGCCGGAGCCCATGCGGGTCTCGGCCGGCTTCTTCGTGACGGGCTTGTCCGGGAAGATGTTGATCCACACCTTCCCGCCCCGGCGGATGTGGCGCGTCATCGCCACGCGGGCCGCCTCGATCTGGCGATTGGTGACCCAGCCAGGCTCCAGGGCGAGCAGCCCGTAGTCGCCGAATTGCACCTCGGTGCCGCCCTTCGCCCGCCCGCGCATCCTGCCGCGGTGCTGCTTGCGGTGCTTGACCCGCTTCGGCTGCAACATGTCAGGACCGACCCCCCGGCCGCTTGCCCTGCGCGGGGCGGCCACCGGCGGGACGTCGGGCGGGTGCGGGGCGCGCCCGCGTGTCCTCCCGGGTGTCCCTGGGCTCCGTGGAGGGCACGGGCACACCTTCGTCCACCTCGCGCACATCGGTGATGAGCGCGCCGGTCGACGCGGAACCGGGCCCGACGCCCGCCAGGGCCCGTGCGCGGGCCCGCTCCATGCCCTGCTCCTCCCGCGGGATCTCGTCGCCGTGGTAGACCCAGACCTTGACGCCGATCACGCCGAAGGTGGTCTTGGCCTCGGCCGTCCCGTAGTCGATCTTCGCCCGCAGCGTGTGCAGCGGCACCCGTCCCTCCCGATACCACTCGCGCCTGGACATCTCGGCGCCGCCGAGCCGCCCGGCGCACTGGACGCGGACCCCGAGCGCTCCCGACTTCATGGCGGTCTGGACGGTTCTGCGCATCGCCCGGCGGAACGACACGCGCCCGACGAGCTGCTCGGCCGTCCCCTGCGCGAGGAGCGCCGCATCGGTCTCGGGCCGGAGCTCGGACGCGGACTGGTTCATGTCCTCGACCTTCACGTCGACGCGCTTGCCGGTGATCTTCTCGACGTCCTTGCGGATGCGGTCGACCTCGGCGCCCTTGCGCCCGATCACGATGCCGGGCCGTGCCGTGCGAACGAAGACCTGCACCTGGTCGCCCTTGCGCTCGATGTCGACGTTGGAGATTCCGGCACGCGTGAGCTTGCCCGTGATGTACTTGCGGATCCGGATGTCCTCGTGCAGCGACTGCGCGTAATCCTTGCCCGCGAACCACTTCGACTTCCACGGGTAGATCACGCCGAGCCGGAACCCGTACGGATTAACCTTGTGTCCCACCGCTCACCTCTTCCAACGACTCCACGACGACCGTCACGTGGCTCGTGCGCTTGCGGATGGTCGTCGCCCGCCCGTACGCCCGCGGCCGGAACCGCTTCAGCGTCGGACCTTCGTCGACCCATGCCCGGGCGACGACGAGGTTCTCGGGGATGGCCTGCTTCACCTCGGCGTTCGCGATGGCCGAGTTCAGGACCTTGACCAGCGTCCGGTTGGGCGACAGGGGCGAGAACGCGAGGATCCGCCGCGCGTCCTCCACGTGGCGGCCGCGGATCAGGTCGACCGAGCGCCGGAGCTTCCTCGGCGTCCCCTACTTCAGTGACGTGCTTCGTTCGGTGTGATGGCCGTGCGTGCGGAACACGCGCGTGAGGGCGAACTCGCCCAGCTTGTGCCCGACCATCGACTCGGAGACGAACACCGGCACGTGCTTTCGACCGTCGTGCACGGCGATCGTGTGCCCGACCATCTCGGGCACGACCGTCGAGCGGCGCGACCAGGTCTTGATCACCCGCTTGTCGCCCCGACGGTTCATCTCGACCACCTTGGCCATTAGGTGGTCATCGACGAACGGACCCTTCTTGATGGAACGTGGCATCGACTAGCCCCTTCGCTTCCCACGGCGGCGCACGATGAGCTTGTCCGACGCCTTCGGCTTGCGCGTGCGCCCTTCCTTCTTGCCCCAGGGGCTCGTCGGATGGCGCCCGCCGCTGGACTTGCCCTCGCCGCCACCGAGCGGATGGTCGACGGGGTTCATGGCCACACCGCGAACGCTCGGCCGCTTGCCGAGCCAGCGGTTGCGGCCGGCCTTGCCCAAGGATACGAGCTCGTGCTCGGCGTTCCCCACCTCACCGACGGTGGCGATGCACTTCGCGTCCACCAAGCGGATCTCCCCCGAGGGAAGCCGGAGCGTCGCCGTCCCGCCCTCCTTCGCGAGGAGCTGCACGCCGCTTCCCGCCGAGCGCGCCATCTTAGCGCCCGCCCCCGCCTTCAGCTCGACCGAGTGCACGATCGTGCCGACGGGGATGCTCGCGAGCGGGAGTGCGTTCCCGGGCCGGATGTCCGAGCCCGGCCCCGAAAGGATCTTGTCCCCGACCGAGAGGCCCTGGGGCGCCAGGATGTAGCGCTTCTCGCCGTCGGCGTAGTGCAGGAGCGCGATCCGCGCCGTCCGGTTCGGGTCGTATTCGATCGTGGCCACCCTTGCCGGCACGCCGTGCTTGTCGCGCTTGAAGTCGATGACGCGGTACTGGCGCTTGTGACCGCCGCCCTGGTGCCGGGCGGTGATCCGTCCGTGCGCGTTGCGGCCCGCCTTCTTGGTGAGCGGACGGGTGAGCGACTTCTCCGGCTTCGTGCGGGTGATCTCCTCGAACCCGGAGACGCTCGCGCCCCGGCGGCCGGGCGTGGTCGGCTTGTGCTTTCGGATCGCCATGTCGGCTACGGCCCCTTCGCTTCGAAGATCTCGATGGAGTCACCCTGCGCGAGGGTGACCACCGCCCGCTTCTGATCGGGCCGGCGGCCCGATCCCAGCCGGGTGCGCTTCACCTTGCCCTTGCGGTTCATCGTGTTCACCGAGAGCACCCGGACGCTCCAGATCTGCTGGATCGCCTCCTTGATCTCGGTCTTGTTCGCGCCGTGCGCCACGAGGAACGTGTAGGAGTTCCCCTCGAGGCCGGCGTAGGACTTCTCGGAGACGACCGGCCGGATGACGATGTCGCGGGGGCTCTTCATTCGGCCGCCTTCTCCTGCTCCTCGACCTCCGGGGTGGGCATGTCGTACTCGGTCCGCTCCCCCGTGAGCGCGTCGAGCGCCTCCGAGGTGAACAGCACCCGGTCCGCGTAGAGGAGGTCGTAGGTGGACAGGTTGCCCGGGTAGTCGATCTTCACGTGCGGCAGGTTGCGGAACGACTTCTCCACGTCCTCCTGCGGAGCCGGCAGGACCAGCAGCACCTTGCCCCGGACCTCGAGGGCCTCCAGCACCGCGGCCGCGTCCTTCGTGCGCGGGCCGTCGAAGTCGAGCCCGCCGACGACGGCGAGCTTGCCGCTCGTTGCGGCGTCGGAGAGGGCCGACCGAAGCGCCAGGCGCTTCATCTTCTTGTTGACCCGGACCTCGTGGTCGCGCGGCTGCGGGCCGTGGGAGATGCCGCCCCCCGCCCACTGGGGCGCCCGGGTAGAGCCCTGCCGCGCGCGGCCGGTCCCCTTCTGGCGCCAGGGCTTGCGCCCGCCGCCGGAGACGTCGCCGCGCGTCTTGGTCGCGTGGGTACCGGCACGCTGGGCCGCGAGGCCCGCCGTCACCACCTGATGCATGACGGCCACATTCACGGGGGCCTCGAAGAGGTCGGCGGGGAGCTCACGCTCCGTGAGCACCTGACCCTTCACGCCGCGCACCGCGATCGAGGCCATCAGTGGTGCCCCTTCCCGGTCTCGCCCGTCTTCACGCTCGAGCGGACCATGACGAGGGAACCGGCGGGGCCGGGAACTGCACCGCGAAGGAGCAGGAGGTTCCGCTCGGCATCGGTCTCGACCACTTCGAGGTTCAGCACGGTGACCCGCTCGCTCCCCATCTGGCCGGCCATGCGGGTCCCCTTGAACACCCGAGACGGGGTCGCGCACGCGCCGATCGCGCCCGGGGACCGGTGCTTGCGTTCGGTCCCGTGCGAGGCGCCCATGCCGGCGAAGCCGTGGCGCTTCATCGGCCCGGCGAAGCCCTTGCCCTTCGAGACGCCGACCACGTCGGCTCGCTCGCCGCGCTCGAAGATGTCGACGGTGATGGTCTGGCCCAGGGTGAAGCCGGACGCGCCCGCCGTGCGCAGCTCGATGAGGTGCAGCGCCGGCTTGGATCCGCTCGCGGCGAAATGACCGGCCATTGGCTTGGAGACGCCCTTGCGCCGCGGCTCGCCGAACGCCAGCTGGATCGCCTCGTAGCCGTCGCGCGGCGTCGTCTTGACCTGCGTGACGGTGCATGGGCCCGCCTGGATGATCGTCACCGGGACGGCGCGCGCGTCCTCGGTGAAGATCTGGGTCATCCCGAGCTTCGTCCCCAGGATGCCCTTCGCCTCCGCCATGTCCCTCGACCCCTCAGAGCTTGATCTCGATGTCGACGCCCGCCGAGAGGTTCAGGCGCTGGAGCTCCTGGACCGTCTTCGAGGTCGCGTCGAGGATGTCGATCAGCCGCTTGTGCGTGAGCATCTGGAAGTGCTCGCGGCTGTCCTTGTCTTTGTGCGGGCCGCGGATCACCGTGTAGATGTTGCGCTCGGTCGGGAGCGGCACCGGCCCGACGACCCTCGCGCCGGTCCGCGTCACGTGATCGACGATGTCTCGCGCCGCGCCGTCCAGGATCTCGTGATCGTAGGCACGCAGCTTGATGCGGATACGGGGTGCGGCCATCAGGCCTCACCCCGGTCCGGCGCGGTCGCGGGTGCGTCGCTCACTTGATGATCTTCGTGACCCTTCCGGCCCCAACGGTCCGGCCACCCTCACGGATGGCGAACCGGAGACCCTCCTCCATGGCGATCGGGGCGCCCAGGTCGATCTTCATCGTCGTGTTGTCGCCGGGCAGCACCATCTCCATCCCCTCGGGCAGCTCGATGCTGCCGGTCACGTCGGTCGTGCGGAAGTAGAACTGCGGCCGGTAGCCCTTGAAGAACGGGGTGTGCCGGCCACCCTCCTCCTTCGACAGCACGTAGACCTGGGAGTCGAACTCGGTGTGCGGCGTGATGGAGCCCGGCTTGGACAGGACCTGGCCGCGCTGGATGTCGTCCTTGTCGACGCCGCGCAGGAGCACGCCGACGTTGTCGCCCGCCTGGACGTCGTCCAGCAGCTTCCGGAACATCTCGAGGTCGGTCGCGACCGTCTTCTTCGTGGGCTTGATGCCGACGATCTCGACCTCCTCCATCTTCTTCAGCTGTCCGCGCT
>VAYJ01000101.1 GCA_005888465.1 Actinomycetota bacterium | reverse complement strand
GCGTCCACGACGAATGCGTTCGACGCCAGCAACGCTTCGACCTCCTCGAGCAGGAGGACTCGCTCCCCGCCACTCGCAATCAGGCGCGCAGCGGGCGCGTTCAGAACGAGGTATGCGCTTTCTACCTCCGCCGTCAGCGCAGGGATGCGTGCGTAGTGCGCTGCGCGCTTGGCCCGAGCGAGCGCAGCGCGCGCCGCCTTCGTCCCGAGGCGTCGAATCGCGATCCCCGCGACCACCAGCTCGTGGACGGTCCTCGACGCGGGAGGGAGGGGTGCTACGTCGAGCTTGGCGAGCGTACGCTCGGCTTCGTCGATGCGCCCGATCAGGAGGAGGCGCCGGACCTCGAGATGCCGCGCGTGCGCGACGTTTACGCGGTCGCCGTGCGCTTCGAGCGTCGCCCGCGCCGCGTCGAGCGCCTTCGCAGGCCAGCCGAGATCGCGCGAGACGAGCGCGATCTCGGCCTCGGCGACGACGCACCTCGCGCGGGCCACGGCCTCTTTCGGACCGAAGGCACGCGCAGCAAGTCGCAGGAGAGCCTTCGCTCGAACGAGATCGCCGAGCTGCGCCATCGCAATGCCTCGAAGCGCGAGACCGGGCGCGTCGTCGCGCAGGGCGACCCGCTTCAATGCGCCGAGGGGATCACCCGCCGCCAGTGCACGCGCCGCTGCAGTGATCAGCGAGTCCATCGGAATCCCGTCACACTTGTAACTCCCACCGTTCGATACCTGGCGCTAAATCTATTTCATGACCAGCAACGAGCGATAGGCGGCGAACGGAAGCGTGAATTGGTGCCGGCGCAGGACGTCGACCGAACGCGGGACGGAAGGGCACGCACGCTGAAGGACACCCGAATAAGGAGGGAAGGGCGATGACGAAGCACGGAACCGGGACCCGTAAAGAGTGGCTCGCAGCGCGGCTCGAGCTGCTCGAGGTGGAGAAGGAGCTCACCCGGCGCAGCGACGAGCTGGCGCGTCGGCGGCAGGAGCTGCCGTGGGTCCGGATCGACGAGGACTATCGGTTCGAGACTGACGGGGGCAGCGCCTCGCTGGCAGACCTCTTCCGAGGGCGCTCGCAGGTCCTCGTCTACCACTTCATGTTCGGGCCCGACTACACAGCGGGTTGTCCGTCTTGCTCGGCGATCGCCGACGGCTTTAACGGGTTCGTGACTCATCTGGCCAGTCATGACGTGATGCTCTGGGCGGTGTCGCGTGCACCGCTCGCGAAACTGCAGGCGTACAAGCGGCGGATGGGCTGGACGTTTCCCTGGGCGTCCTCGTTCGGCAGCGACTTCAACTCCGAGTCCAGCGTCGGTTTTACGAAGGAACAACAGTGCGAGGGAGGCATCGACTACAACTACCGGCACGAGCCGCCGATGGTCCGGGAACCCGCGGCCGGCAGCGGCGCCGCAATACACGCGGCGATGTGCGGAACCGACTCGGCCACCTACATACGCGAGAGGCCGGGCCTGAGCGCGTTCGCCCTCGAGGACGGCGTCGTCTACCACACCTATTCCACGTATGCGCGCGGACTAGACGGCCTCTGGGGCATGTATCAGTGGCTCGACCGCGCCCCCAAGGGGCGCAACGAGACGGGCGTCTGGTGGCGCCGCCATGACGAGTATGACAAGCGCTGAGGCACGCCAGCACGCCCTCGTCGGTGTCTCAGCGCTGCTCTTCGCCGCCAGCACGGCGCTGACGATCGCCTGGTGCGAGTCCATGTCGGCGATGGGCGAGATGCCGATGCCCGGCGGCTGGACCATGTCGATGCCGTGGATGCGGATGCCCGGACAGACGTGGCCCGGCGCCGCGGCGTCGTTCCTCGGCATGTGGGTCGTGATGATGGTGGCGATGATGCTGCCGTCCCTGGTCCCCATGCTGCGGCGCTACCGCCAGGCCGTCGGCAGCACAGGCGAGGCGCGCCTGGCTCGGCTGACCGCGCTCGTGGGCGTGGGTTACTTCTCCGTGTGGACCGTGTTCGGAATGGCCGCGTTTCCGCTGGGCGTCGCGTTGGCGGCGGTCGAGATGCAGCAGCCGGCACTGGCGCGCGCCGTTCCGATCGCGGTCGGCGGGGTCGTCCTGATCGCCGGCGCGCTCCAGTTCACCGCGTGGAAAGCGCGTCACCTCGCCTGCTGCAGGGCGGCGCCCGGGCGCGGCCGTACGCTGCCGGCCGACGCCGGCACGGCCTGGCGACACGGCCTGCGCCTCGGCCTCCACTGCAGCTACTGCTCTGGCGGTCTGATGGCGATCCTCCTGGTCATCGGGGTCATGGACCTTCGCGCGATGGCTGTCGTGGCGGCAGCCATCACCGTCGAACGTCTCGCACCGGCTGGTGAGCGCGTCGCGCGAGCCATCGGAGCCGTCGTCGTCGGGGCAGGGTTGTTTCTGATCGCGCGAGCAGCCGGACTCGGATGACGCATCCGCATCCCGCCTACGCCTCCACGATGTCCCCCCGCGTGCTCTCCACGAACGCGAGGACCTCGCCTCGCTCGCGGGCCGGGAGCTTGAACTGGTCCAGGGTCGCCTGGACGTGACCGATGAAGGCGTGCCAGTCGGCGGCGCTGATCCGCATCCCCTTGTGGGTGAGCATCATGTCGCGCCCGGTGTAGTACATGGGCCCGCCCGCGGCATGGCAGAGGAAATCGATGAGGAGCTGCTTTTCCCGGAGGAGTCCGTCCTCCCCGCGATGCGCCCAGAAGCGCTGGAGCCCCGGATCGCTCGTGAGCCGCGGCAGGAGGTCGTTCACGACCGCGGTGACGGCGTCATAGCCGCCCAGACGCGCGTACAGGGACTTGCCGTTCGTCATCCTCGCCTCCCCTGGACGTGTTCGCCACGGCGCGGCGGTTGCGGTAAGGGCCATCGGCCGCCTTCGCCATCACTCCCACGTGCGCCGGTCCTCGATCTTCTTCGCCCCCTCCGGGATCGTTCCCGGCGGGACGACCCGCACCTCGCCGCGGAGCTTCATGACCTCCCGCATGGCGTCGACCAGGGCCAGGACCACGGTGGTCGCCTCGCCCCCCTGGCCCAGCTCGGCCTGGAGGGTGAGGACGTCCTGGTGGCCGTCGCGGGTGACGACGACCTGGTAGCGGGTGACCGCCGGACAGCGCCCCACCACCTCGTCGGCCTGGCGCGGGTGGATGAACATGCCGCGCACCTTCGTCACCTCGTCCGCCCGCCCCCGCCAGCCGAGCATCCGGGCCGAGGTCCGTCCGCACGGGCACGGTGCCTCGGTGCGGACGGAGAGGTCGCCGGTGCCGAACCGGACCATGGGGTACGCCCGGTGGTTCACGGTGCAGACGATCTCGCCCGTCTCGCCGGCGGGGAGCGCCGCCCCCGTGTGGGGATCGCAGATCTCCAGGATGGCGTCGTCGAGCACGTGCATCCCGTCGGCCTCCCGGCACTCGTAGGCGACGATGCCGAGGTCGGCCGTCCCGAAGGACTGGCGGGTGAGGATCCCGTGCTGCTCCTCGAAGGCGCGGCGGAGAGAGTGCGGGAGCGCCTCCGCGCCGACCTGGGCCACCTCGAGAGGCAGCCGCCCGAGTCCTTTGGCTAGGGCGTGCTGGAGCAGGGTCATCAGGAACGACGGCGTGCCGACGTAGCCGGTGGCGCGGAGGTCGAGGATCGTCTTCACCTGGATGTCGGTGTTGCCGGGGCCCGTCGGGACCACGGTGCAGCCGAGCCGGGCGAGCCCGCGGTCGATCAGGTGGGCGGCCGGCGTCAGGTGGTAGAGGAACGTGTTCACGACGGTGTCGCCGGGGCGGAAGCCGCCCGCGAAGCACGCGACCTCGGCGTGCCACGGGCTCCCGTCCCGGCGGGCGAACGGCTCGTAGATGGGGCCCGGGGAGACGAAGATCCAGTGGAGGTCCGCCGGCCGGACGGTCGAGAACCCGCCGAACGGCGGGTCGGCCCGCTGGAGCTCGGGCATGGCCGCCTTCTCCATGACGGGGAGCCGGGCGAGGTCGCCCGGCGTCCGGAGGTCGGCGGGGCGGAGGCCCGCCGTCGCCACGCGGCGGCGGAAGCCGGGCGCCCGCCGCCACGCGTGGGCGACGAGGGCGCGGAGCCACGTCTCCTGGTACCGCTGGCGGGCGCGGAGCCCCATGGTCTCGCGCCTCCGGTCGTGGTAGCCCTTCAGGCGGTCGGCACGGATCATCATCCCCCCCTCATCGGCTCCCCCGCGGGGACGCGATCACGACAGCCAGCGCTTCCGGCGCTTGTAGTGCTTCACGTCGCGGTACGACTTCCGCGTCCCCATCTCGGTCAGCCCGAGGTAGAACTCCTTGACGTCCTCGTTCTCCCGGAGTCGCGGGGCGGGGCCGTCCAGGACCACCCGCCCGCCCTCCATGATGTACCCGTAGTCGGCGATGCCGAGGGCGACGTTCGCGTTCTGCTCGACGAGGAGGATGGTGAGCCGCTCCTCCTGGTTGAGCCGGCGGATGATCTCGAAGATCTCCTTGACCAGGAGAGGGGCCAGCCCGAGCGACGGCTCGTCGAGGAGCATGAGACGCGGTCGGGCCATGAGGGCGCGGCCGATCACGAGCATCTGCTGCTCGCCGCCCGAGAGGTACCCGGCGAGCTGGCCCCGCCGCTCCCGGAGACGGGGGAAGTAGCGGTACACCGCCTCGTAGTCCCGGCGCACGGCGTCGCCGTCTCGCCGGGTGTAGGCGCCGACCCGGAGGTTCTCGTCGACGGTCAGCCCCTCGAAGACGCGCCGGCCTTCCATGACCTGGAAGATCCCCATCCGGACGATCTCCTCGGGATCGCGGCCGTCGATGCGGGCTCCCCGGAGCTCGATCGTCCCGTCGGTCACCCGCCCCTCCTCGGCCTTGAGGAGCCCGGAGATGGCGCGCAGGGTCGTCGTCTTCCCGGCGCCGTTGGCCCCGAGGAGGGCGACGATCTGCCCCTCGGGGACGGCCAGGGAGAGCCCCTTGAGGACGAGGATGACATCCGAGTAGATGACCTCGACGTTGTTCAGCCGGAGCATGTCACCCGAGCCCCCGCTCGCGGCGGACCACGCGGGCGCCGGTCACTGGCCGACGATGTCCGCCTTCATGGGGCCGAGGAGCCCGAGGAGCGCCGTCTGGTCCTCCGGCGCCACCTTCCGCTTCTCCAGGGCCTTGACGAGGTCCTCGACGGTCGCGCTCCACTCCGCGTCCGAGATGCTCATCCCCCGGTGGGTCGCCTTCATGTCCCGCCCGAGGTAGGAGCAGGGGCCGCCGGCGGCCTCGCAGATCTGGTCGGAGAGGTTGGTCTTCAGCTTCTCGACGGCGGCCGGGTTGAGGCCGGTGAAGCGGCCCTTGACCCGGTCGTCGGCCACCACGACGGCGACGAACTCGTCGACGACGCCCCGGATGCCCTCGCGCCCGCCCAGCCGCTGGTAGAGCGACGGCGGCTTCGCCGCCATCGTCGTCGCGCAGGCCCAGAGGGCCAGTCCCACCCCCACCACCCGAACCACCCGAACCGCCCGCATCGCTCTCCCGGCCATCGCGTCTCCCCTCCTAGCTCAGCCAGCGCTTGCGCCGCTTGTAGTGCTTGACGTCCCGGTACGACTTCCGGGCGCCCAGCTCCGTGAGCCCGAGATAGAACTCCTTGATGTCGGCGTTCTCCCGGAGCGTCCGGGCGTCGCCGTCGAGGACGATCCGGCCGTTCTCCATGACGTAGCCGTGCGTGGCGACGGCGAGGGCCAGGGTCGCGTTCTGCTCCACGAGGAGCACGGTCAGCTTCTCCTCGCGATTCAGGCGCCGCACGATCTCGAAGATCTCCTCGACGAGGAGGGGGGCCAGCCCGAGCGAGGGCTCGTCCAGCAGCATGACGCGCGGGCTGGCCATCAGCGCCCGCCCGATGGCCAGCATCTGCTGCTCGCCGCCCGAGAGGTAGCCGGCCTGGACGCGGCGCCGCTCGCGGAGGCGCGGGAAGTACTCGTAGGCGCGCTCGAGACCCCCCCGGACCCGCCGGCCGTCGGCCTGGACGTGGGCGCCGGCGACGAGATTCTCCTCCGTCGTCAGGTGCTCGAAGACCCGCCGCCCCTCGAACACCTGGACCAGCCCCATCCTGACGATGGCGTGGGGCCGGAGGCGGTCGATCCGCTCGCCGCCGAGCTCGATCGCCCCCTTCGTCACCTCGCCCCGCTCGGACCGGAGCAGGCCCGAGATGGCCTTGAGCGTGGTCGTCTTCCCGGCCCCGTTGGCGCCGAGGAGCGCGGTGATCCCCCCCTCGTGGACGGTGAGGGACACCCCCCGGAGGACGAG
>VAYJ01000100.1 GCA_005888465.1 Actinomycetota bacterium | reverse complement strand
CGTTTGTGCAGGTCACATAAAGTGCGAGAGGGGGGAGTTGAACCCCCACGCCCTTTCGGGCACCGGATCCTAAGTCCGGCGCGTCTACCGGGTTCCGCCACTCTCGCGGGTGAAAACGTGCAGGTCAACGCATTGTACCCACGACGAAGCCGAGCCTTGACGAGCCCGGTTGCTAACAGATTGCTAACGGAGCCGCGGCGAGGGAGGCGCCGGGCATGATGGGTAACCTCGCGTGGCAAGTCGTCGTCTGAAATGGGATTCAGCGTCTATTCCTCGATGGGGTTCCGGACGGTGCGCTACGTGACGTTCAGGCGATCGGCCCAGGACCAAGCCGTCTAGCGCAGGCCGCAGCCAGCCGAGTCCAAAAGTACCTGACGGCCGATGTTTACACACGCGTCGCATCTCTTGCTGTTCCTAAGCGCCCGGGCGTATGTTTGCGCAGTGCCCACCGGACATGGCCGGCGGCCGATGAGCAGGAGGGGGTTGGTCATGAAGAAGACGTTCCTCGTGGTACTGGCTGCAAGCGTGGTCCTCCTCCCGGCGAGCACGGCTTGGGCGCGGGGCGACGGCTGGCAGCCACTCCCTACGCCTCCCTCGGTCGACGTGTTCTGCGGCTCGACGGTTGTCCATTTGACCTTTCCCGTGAACAAGGAGTACGGCATCTTCACCACCGAGCCGGACGGGACGGTCGTGCTCAAGGTGACCGGGAGCCTTTTCCTGACGTTTACGACCGACGCTGGCGCCTCGTTTAGCACGAACAGCTCGGGCCCGGGTGAGCTCTTCTTCTATACGAACGGCGACTTCGAGACCATCGCGCAGGGGCTCAGCACGGAAGCGTTCAGCGCTGAGCAGGCCGCCGATCTCGGCCTGCCATCGGAGATTACGCTCCTGAAGGGGCCGCTCGACTTCGTCCTTCACCCTGATGGATCCGCTACCCCGATCCGCATCCCGAGCGTCGTTACCGACATCTGCGCCCAGCTAGGCGTCTAGCCCGCCCCAGCCGTCGAGGGGATGCTGGGCTGGAAGGGCCGAGGTTGGGGGTGCAGGAGGTGACTGAGGCTGCGAACCGCCAGGCCGCAGCTCCCGCCCTTCCGCCTTCACCATGCGCGTATGAGGTTGTCACACACTCCCGGAGGGGTATCTCACCCGGGTCCATATATTCGGGGTTTGGGGGTTTAGGTGTTTAGTATCAGCGGGGGTGGTTCGAGCGTCTCGGCGATGAGGTCGGAACCGTGGAGAACCCGAGCGAGAGCTGGAAGGACAAGATGGCGAGCTTCGGCCAGTGGCCGGACGACTGGCCCTTCGATCCCTAGCTCGGGGCATTCTCTGCTAACACGTTTGCTAACGGAACCTGCGACAGAGCGCGGAGAGCGCGCTCGGTGCGGAGAACCCCCGGAGCAAACCCGCTGGTTGTCGCTCTGCGGCGCACAGCGCAGAGAGCAGCACACTCACTTGGCGTGATCCTAAGTCCGGCGCGTCTACCGGGTTCCGCCACTCTCGCGACGCGAATGCGCTGTCGGAGTATAGGTGGCACGCCTCGGCTGACGATCACGCGAAGCCGTGAGATGCTGATCCCTCATGGGTGACGTCGCCATCCTGGTCGAGGGGTTGACCAAGCGCTTCGGGGACCTGCAGGCGCTCGCCGGCATCGACTTCGAGGTGGAGGTCGGAACGGTGTTCGGGCTCCTCGGGCCGAACGGAGCCGGCAAGACCACCGCGATCCGCATCCTCACTACGATCCTGCACCCGGACGCGGGCCGCGCCGAGGTCCTCGGCCACGACGTGGTGGGCGATGCCGAGAGCGTGCGCTACCGGATCGGCCTGGCGGGCCAGTACGCCGCCGTCGACCGTAACCTGACGGGCCGCGAGAACCTTCGGCTCATCGGACGCCTCGCGCAGGTCGAGCCGAGCGAGATTCCCGGCCGCGCGAACGAGCTGTTGCAGCGCTTCGGGTTGTCGGAGGCGGCCGACCGTCCCGTGCGGACCTACTCCGGCGGGATGCGCCGGCGCTTGGACGTGGCGGCGGCGCTGGTGCAGCGTCCACCGGTGCTGTTCCTCGACGAGCCCACCACCGGGCTCGACATCACCGGCCGCAACGAGCTGTGGGACATGATCCGCGAGCTCGTGGCCGACGGTACGACCGTCCTGCTCACGACCCAATACCTCGAGGAGGCCGACCGCCTGGCGGGGCGGATCGCCGTCATCGACCGGGGCAAGGTGATCGCGAACGACACGCCGGCCGGGCTCAAGGCGCAGCTCGGCAGCACGGTGATCGAGATCGGCATGGCGAACGAGCCGTCCGCGTTGAGCGCGAAGGAACTCCTGTCGCGGACCCTCGGCGACCGCGTGGAGCGCGAGGGCTCGATGGTTCGGCTCACCGCCGACGGCGCGGGGACGCTCATGGACGTGCTCCGCTCGCTCGATGCCGGGGGATTGGGCCCGGCGTCGATCGCGGTCCGCGAGCCCAGCATGGACGACGTGTTCCTTCGGCTGACGGGACACCACGCCGAGGACACCGCCGTTCCCGAGGCGGATGGCGCGGGGAAGGCCCGACGCAAGCGAGGTGCCGCATGACGACGAGAGCCGCCGACCTCACCGCGCAGACGCTCGAGCGCCGCGGATCGAGCGCCATGCGCCCGATCCGGGACGCCCTGGCCGTCACGGGGCGGAACCTGATCGGTTACCGGCGGGTTCCGCAGCTGCTCGTGTTCTCGACGATCCAGCCGGTGATCTTCGTCGTGTTGTTCCGCTACGTGTTCGGCGGTGCCGTGAACATCCCGAACTACCAGAACTACCTGATGCCGGGCGTCTTCGTGCAGACGGTGGTGTTCGGCGCGATGACGACCGCGGTCGGACTCGCGACCGACCTGAAGTCGGGCCTGCTCGAGCGGTTCCGCTCGTTGCCGATGGCGCGCTCCGCGGTCCTCGCCGGCCGCACGGGCGCGGACCTCGCGCGCAACGTGTTCGTGGCTGCGTTGATGGCCGCAGTCGGATTCCTCGTGGGGTTCCGGGTGCAGACGAACCCGATCGCGTTCCTGTTCGGGATGCTGCTCGTGCTGCTGTTCGGCTACGTGCTGTCGTGGATCTTCGCGAATGTCGGCCTCGCGGTCGGTGACCCGGAGACGGCACAAGCCGCCGCGTTCCCCGTGGTGGCCCCCTTGATCTTTGCCTCGTCCGCGTTCGTGCAGGTGAGCAGCATGCCGGGGTGGCTCCAGCCGTTCGCGAAATACCAGCCGGTGTCGGTGACGGCCTCGGCGGTGCGAGCCCTCATGATCGGCGGGCCCACGGCGTCGTTCGTCATCCAGTCGCTGGCGTGGTGCGCGGGGATCCTGCTCGTGTTCGTGCCGCTCGGCGTGCGCCGCTACCGCCGCACCGTCTAGCTCGTTACTTACCGTTCGGCCGCGCAGCGGGCGCAGAGCCCGAACGCGTCCACGCGGTGACTGGCCACGCGGAACCTCGCCGTTCGCGCCAGTTCGTCGAGCGCGGCGCGGACGGAGCGATCGAGGCGTGCGGGGATCTCGACGTCCTCGATCGTCCCGCACGACTCGCACACCAGGTGGTGGTGGTGCCGGTCGGTGAGGTCCTCGGCGAGCTCGAAGCGAGCGAACTCGTGATCGGTGCTCACGCGGTGCACGACCCCCGCCTGCTGCAGGATCGCGAGGTTCCGGTACGTGCTGCTGAGGGGCAGGCGCGGCTCCACGCGCAGGATCTCCTCGATCGTCACCGGTCGGTCGACCTTCGTCAGTGCGTCGACGAGCGCCCGGCGACCGGCAGTGAAGCGCTGCCCCAGGCGACGGAGCCTGCTGGCCACCGTCGTCTCCACGTCGGCGTCCACGGCTGGGGAGCTTAGCCGACCCCGTTTCGCCGAATTGCCAACAGGAATCATTCTCATTACCCTAACTCCCGCCATGTCGAATCGTCACGCGCTGCGCCGGATCGGCCCGATGCTGGCGGGGTTCCTCGCGGCGTCGTGCGTGATCGGGGCGCCGACGGGGTTCACCGGCGGCAGGCTCGAGGTGGTCGTTGGCGAGGACGTGTGGGGGAGCCTCGCCGCCCAGCTGGGCGGGGACCTCGTGAGCGTCACGAGCATCGTCACGAACCCGAACGCCGACCCCCACGACTACGAGCCGACGGCGGCCGACGCCCGGCTCGTCGGGGCGGCCGGCTTCGTGATCGAGAACGGCATCGGCTACGACACGTGGATGCAGCGCCTCGTCGATGCGAACCTGTCGTCCCGCCGTGACGTGCTGAACGTCGGGGACCTGGTTGGCGTGGCGCCGGGCGGGAACCCGCATCAGTGGTACTCGCCCTCGAGCGTCCAGCGCGTGATCGACGCGATCAGCGCGGAGTACGCGAGGCTCGACCCTGCCCACGCGGCCGACTTCGCGGCGCGCAAGCAGCAGCTCGACACCGTGGGGCTCAAGCCCTACCGGGACACCATCCAGCAGATCAGAGACCAATTCGCCGGCACGCCCGTCGGCGCGTCCGAGAGCGTCTTCGCCGAGATGGCGCCCGCGCTCGGCCTGGACCTGGTGACGCCCCCCACCTTCCTCGTGGCGGTCAGCGAGGGGACCGAGCCGACGGCGGCGGACAAGGCGACGATCGACGAGCAGATCCGCTCGCGCGAGATCCGTGTCTACGTGGAGAACACGCAGAACACCACCCCGGACGTGCTGCGCCAGGTCGAGGCCTGCCGCGCCGCCGGCATCCCCGTGGCCACGATCACCGAGACCCTCGTGCCGAAGGGAGCCTCCTTCCAGGACTGGCAGGCGCGCCAGCTCATGGGGCTCCTCACGGCGCTCACCGCGTCGACGCCATGAACGACCCGGTCGTCGTCGCCGAGGACCTCGAGACCGTGCTCGGCGGCCGGCGGATCTGGTCGGGCGTGAGCTTCGCGATCGCGCCACGATCGTTCACGGTCGTCCTGGGGCCCAACGGCGTCGGCAAGTCGACGCTCCTGAAGGCCATCCTCGGGCTGCAGCCGCTCTCCGGAGGAACCCTCCGCGTACTTGGTGCGGCGGCCGGCGCCGATCGGCGACGGATCGGCTACGTCCCGCAGCGGGGCGCCTTCGACGAATCAGTGCGCGTCCGAGGTCTGGACGTGGTCCGGCTCGGCCTGGACGGCACCCGATGGGGCGTGCCGCTTCCCGGGCGGGCCCGGCGCGAGGAGCGCGCGCGGATCGACGAGGTGGTTCGGCTGGTCGAGGCCGAAGGGTACGCGTCGAGGTCGATCGGCAAACTGTCGGGCGGCGAGCAGCAGCGGCTGATCATCGCCCAGGCGCTGGTGCGCGACCCGCCCCTGCTGCTCCTGGACGAGCCGCTCGACAGCCTCGACCTGAGCGCGCAGGCTTCCATGGCCGCGCTCGTGCAGCGCATCTGCCGGGAACGGGGCGTGGCGGTCGTCATGGTCGCGCACGACGTGAACCCGATCCTGCCGTACCTCGACGAGGTGATCTACCTCGCCGGCGGGACGGCGGTGAGCGGCTCGCCCGAGGCCGTCATCACGAGCGAAACGCTGAGCGCGCTCTACGGCACCGACGTCGAGGTGCTCCGCGCGGCCGATGGTCGCCTGGTCGTCGTGGGACAGCCCGAGGCTCCAGCGTTCCACACGGACCGTCACCACCGATGACGGCCGTCGCGATCGCGAGCCCGTTTTCGTTCTCCTTCATGGTCAATGCCTTGCGAGCGGGCACGATCGTCGCGGTGCTCGCGGGAGCCCTCGGGTGGTTCATGGTGCTTCGGCGCCAGACGTTCGTCGGCCACACGCTCTCGCTCGTGGGGTTCCCCGGCGCGGCCGGCGCGACGCTCCTCGGCATCTCGCCGGTCGTCGGGTACTTCGCCTTCTGCACGGGCGCCGCCGCGTTGGTCTCGGCGCTGCCGACGGGCGGCAGCGCGCGTGGGTTCACCGAGGAGTCCGCGGTGGTCGGGTCGGTCCAGAGCCTCCTGCTCGCGAGCGGGTTCCTGTTCGTGAGCCTGTACGCGGGGAACCTCGGCGGCCTCTCCTCGCTCCTGTTCGGGAGCTTCCTAGGGATCACGGCGCGGCAGGTGTTGGCGCTGCTCGCGGTCGCCCTGCCGGCGGTCGTGCTCCTCGCGGCGCTCGGCCGCCCACTCCTGTTCGCGAGCGTGGACCCGCAGGTTGCGGGCGCGGCCGGCGTGCCGGTCCGAGCGGTGTCCGTCGCGTTCCCGCTCCTGGTCCTTCCCCCGGCCGCCGCGCAGGCGCTCACGCTTCGGCCCGCCGCGGGGCTCCTGCTCTCGGTGGGGATCGGGGTGGGGGCGACCTGGGCCGGGCTGCTCCTCGCCTACTACCTCCCGTATCCCACGGGCGCGTTCATCACGACGCTCTCATTCGCCGTGTACGTGATCGCACGGATCGTTCGATCGATCCGCCATCGGCGGAGCTGAG
Source organism: Actinomycetota bacterium (assembly GCA_005888465.1). Classification (GTDB taxonomy): domain Bacteria; phylum Actinomycetota; class UBA4738; order UBA4738; family UBA4738; genus AC-55. The sequence continues at coordinate 5,481 of VAYJ01000100.1, read as the reverse complement.
GAGCTCGCATGTTCGCGCAGCCGTTCATGCGGACCGCGTTCCTGGCTGGAACCCCGATCGCGATGGCGTGCGGTCTCGTCGGGTACTTCGCCGTCCTCCGCGCCCAGGTGTTCACCGGGGACGCGCTCAGCCACGTGGCATTCACGGGCTCGCTCGCCGCGCTCGCAGTCGGGATCGACCTCCGCTTCGGGCTCTACTCTGTGACGGTGGCGGTCGCGATCGCCATGGGCCTGCTCGCGCGCCGCGGCCGCGCCGACGACGTCGTGATCGGGAGCGTCTTCGCGTGGGTCCTCGGGCTCGGGGTCCTCTTCCTCAGCCTCTACACGACGGGACGAAGCGGCGTGTCGGGGACGAGCGGCAACGCCGGTGTGAGCGTGCTGTTCGGCTCCATCTTCGGGCTCTCGGCCCGCGACGCGGTGGTCGCCTCCCTGCTGGGCCTGGCGGTCGCCCTCGCCCTGATCGCGATGGCGCGCCCGCTGCTGTTCGCGACGGTGGACGGCGCCGTCGCCGCCGCCTCCGGCGTTCCGGTTCGCGCGCTCGGCGTGGCGTTCCTCGCGCTCGTCGGGCTGGTGGCGGCCGAGACGACGCAGGTGGTCGGCGCGCTCCTGTTGCTCGGTCTGCTGGCAGCCCCCGCGGCGGCCGCGCAGCGGCTCACGGTCCGGCCCTACGGTGGGCTCGCGCTGTCGGCGGGGCTCGCCGTGGGGGCCACCTGGGCCGGGCTCATCGAGAGCTACCTGATCCCCTCGATGCCGCCGAGCTTCGCGATCATCGCGACCGCCGTCGCCCTCTACGGCGGCGTCTCCGCGCTCGCGTGGTTCCGCCGCGGCGTCACAAGCAACGAGCATGGATCGGTCACACTTGGGCGTGCCGGTTCGTCAACCCGGTAGCGACGATCCACGCGGAACAGAAGGGAGACAACGATGGGTGTGCAGGTGAGCGCGATCATGCTGGGTGTCGAGGATCTGGCCCGGTCGAAGGCGTTCTACGGCGAGGGCCTGGGCTGCGCGATCGACCAGGACTACCCGAACTTCGTCAAGTTCACGCTGGGCGACGGCTCCTCGTCGCTCGCGCTGTACGAGCGAGAGGCCGCGGCGCAAGATGCGGGCGTGCCCTCGGAAGGGTCCGGGTTCCGCGGCGTCTCGTTCCACTACATCGTGGCGTCGAAGGAAGCCGTCGACGAGGTCATGGCCCAGGCCGTCGCCGCAGGGGCGGGCGTGGTGAAGGCTGAGGAAGGGGCGCAGTGGGGCTACTTCGGCTACTTCAGCGACCCCGACGGCTACCTCTGGAAGGTCGCATCGGGATCGTAGGGTGGGCCCTGCAGGATTCGAACCTGCGACGCGCAGATTAAGAGTCTGCCGCTCTAACCGGGCTGAGCTAAGGGCCCGGCAAAGTATAGCGACGGGCATTCGGGCCCTTGCCGGCGAGAAGGCTGGGGTGGCCGAGGGGACTTGAACCCCCAACCCCCAGGACCACAACCTGGTGCTCTAACCGATTGAGCTACGGCCACCACGCGGTACCGGCCGATTGTAGCGGCCGTATCCTCTCACCCCACATGGACGCGTTCGACATCGGCATCATCGGGGCGGGCGTGCACGGCGCGAGCGCGGCGTTTCACATCGCCGGGCGAGGCCGTTCGGTCGTGATGTTCGAGCGGGGCACGCCGGCCGGCGGCCCCACGGGGCGCTCGAGCGCCGTCTGCCGTGCCTTCTACACCAACGCGTTCCTGGCGTGCGTCGCGCGCGACAGCATCGCGATGATGGCGAACTTCCCGGTGCACACGAACGGCCGCGAGTCGGGCTACCGGCGCACGGGGCTCTACTTCCTGCACCCCGAAGAGGACGTCGAACAGGTCCGCGAGGTGGCTGCGGGCCTGCGGAGGATCGGGATCGAGGTGGACGTCTTCGATCGGTCGCAGCTGGCGGGACGGTTCCCCCGGTTCGATCTCGGGGGGATCGCGGCCGGAGCGTGGGAGGCGGACGGTGGCTACGCGGACCCGGCGAGCACGACGATCGGGCTCCTCGAGCGCGCGGTCGAGCTGGGGGTGGAGCCGCGAATGCGGGCGGGCGACGTGAGGATCGAGGCGCGGCCCGGCGGGGGAGCGGTGGTGATCACCGAGGACGGACGGCGCACTGAGTGCGCGCGGCTGCTGATCGCCGCCGGGCCCTGGTCCGCGTCGCTCGCGAGCCAGGTGGGGGTGGACCTCCCGCTCACCGTCGAGCGGCATCTAGTGGCCGCGATCGCCTGGGGGCGCGTCGAGCCCGTTTCGTTCGGCTTCGCCGACCTCCCCGGCGGGTACTACTGCCGGCCCGAGGGCGAGCACCTGATGATCATGGGGTCGCTGCACTCAGCGGCCCGGGCCGACCCCGACCATTTCTCGCAGGAGGTGACCGACGACGAGTCGCTGCACCTCGTCCAGCCGCTCGTCCGGCGGATCCCGTCCCTGGCCGACGCCGAGCCGCGTCGCGGCTGGGCGAGCCTGTACGACGTGAGCCCGGACTGGCAGCCGGTGATCGGCGAGATCGCGGACGGCATCGTCGTGGACGCGGGGACGAGCGGGCACGGCTTCAAGCTCGCCCCGGCGCTGGGCAAGCACGTCGCCGACCTCGTCGCGGGCGATCCGGTCGATCCTGGTCTCGAGCAGTTCCATCCGTCGAGATTCGACGCGGGTCGTCCTCTCGCGGCCGGCTATCGGAGCGCCCGGATCCTCGGGTAAGCGGGGCTAGCAGGTGATGTCGCCGAGGCTTGTCGTGTAGACGTTCGAGAGGAAGCAGTTCGCGGTCCCGCCCTCGTTCGCCAGGTCGTAGGTATGCCCGCTTACGGTGTTGAAGCTGATCGTGTTGTCGTCCGAAGTCGGGTCCACCTCGATGCCATCTGCCCCGTCGTTCGTCACGGTGTTGCCGCGCACCACCACGCCGTCGCTGTTGTGCAGCCAGATGCCCGCGGTCGTGTTGTCGTGAACGTTGTTCTGCACGGCCTGGATGATGCCCCCCGCCGAGTCCTCGATGATGACGCCGCGCACGTTGTCGAAGGTCTCGTTGCGCTGCATGACCAGGGCCCCGAACGGGGTCGAGGTGATTGACCCGATGTAGAGGCCTGCGTCGCCGAAGCCCGACGTCACGTTGTTCCTGATGACGATCGAGCCGCTCAGGTAGACGTTGATCCCGTACTCGGAGTGAGCGCATGAGTCCGTCGCGGTCGAGCCGATGACCCGTCCGCGCTTCACGCGGGTGAACGTGAGCTCGCCGAACGTTCCGCCCCGCAGCGACAGCCCCTGGATCGTCACGCCGTCGGCCAGCACCTGGATCGTCCAACGGTTGACGCACGCGCCGTCGACGGTCACGGGGCCGTCGCCGGCCGACGTCAAGGTCACGTTCGTCGTCCTGACCGAGAAATGCTCCGTGTACGTGCCGGTATGGATGCTCAGCGTATCGCCGGAGACGGCCTGCGCGAGCGCGTTCTGGATCGCCTTCGGGCCGGGGAACACGTCGATCACAACGGCCGCGTGGCGCGGCGACGCCTGGGCGGAGCCCACGCCGGCCACCAGGCCGAGGACGACACCGAAGAAGGCAATACGCAGGCGCACGGGTGCATGCTACTCACCAGGCCGTCGCCGTTCGACCCCAGTCGATGCGCCCTGAGTCCTACGCTGGACTCAGGACGGCCATCGCCTCCTCGCGGTCGCGACATGCCCGCAGGGCCACGATCCGGCCGCCCCGAACGGTGATCACGTCGAAGTTCCGGTCGTCCGCCTGCCACGCCCGGTGGGCGTCTAGCCCTGGCGTTCGCACCACGACCGCGGCCCGATCGCCGTCGACGATGACCTCCTCCAACTCCGACCGGAGCCCTTGCCGCTGCTGTCGCCTCAGGGCAGTAGCGAGCTCATCGCGGCCGTGGCAGACCTGCGGATCGGGATGCTCGAATGCGGGATCGAGGTAGGTCCACTCAAGGTCGGGGTCGATCAGCTCGAGCATGGTCGCCAGATCGCCCCGGCCGTACGCCTCGTAGGCACGTCGGATCACCTCGTCGGGGTCGTCCGGCATGGAACCAACTTGCGCCATCCCCCCGCCAACAGCAAGCGGTCGCTACGGCGCGATCAACATCGCGACGCGACCCAGCCCCGGCCAGTCGGGCGACTCGATCACGCATCGCGCGAAGACCCAGAGGAGCAGCCGGTCGGCGTCGAGGTCCAAAAGCTCCACCATGCGACGCACCAGCGCCCGTGGGTCCGAACCAAGTCGCCAATCACAGTTGAGGATGTGTTGCAGCGCGTCGTACGTCGGGTCGCCCACGTACGGCTTCGGATCGATCATCAGCCACGGTTCGCGCTCGGCCGACAACACGTTCCCGGCGTGCAGGTCCGTGCACAGCAGGACCTCGCGCTCGGCGCTTCCCGGCAACTCGCGGAACAACGACAGACCGTTTCGTGCCAGTCCGGGGTCCATCGCGTGCTCCTTCATCTCGAACTCGCTCGCCCACCGCTCGCACATCGATTGCAGCGAACCGAACGGATGCTCGGGCGCTGGCTCGCGCCAGAGGCGGCGGAGCAAGCTTGCGACGATTACGTCCTGCTCCGGTTCCGCGAGCGACTCGAGCGTCGTGCCGGGGAGGCATCGCTCCAGGAGCATCGCTGTGGTGTCCGCGTCAATCAGGTCGGCCTCGAAGAGGCGGACGGCACCGTCGCCACCCCAGGCCCGGAGCCCGTCGGCCTCGTGCTCCGCCTCCGGGTGCCGCCACAGGATCTTGAGCACCCGGTCGTTGCCTCGCTGGGTGACCGGGGCGACCCACGCGGTCTGCCCACCGGGCTGGAACGGCTCGCCGACCTCGAGCTGCCACCGATGGGCCAGCGCCGCAATCGTCGATGGTAGCGTCGCGAGCCAGTCCTGGCGTCCTTCTGCCTCAGCGGCCTTCGCCAGGGCCAAGGGCATCGTCAGCTTCGACGTCAGGCGGAGCCGGCCTCCCTGGCGATGCGTTCCAGACGCTCGCGATAGTCCTCCCACCAGGCCACATCGCCCGGGGCCATGTTGTCGTTGTCCCGCCGCAGTCCGACGGTCCCGTCGATGAGCTCCCGGACGATGTCGGCGTGGCCCGCATGCCGGTCGGTCTCGGCGATCACGTGCACGAGGATCCGGTGCAGCGTGACCTCGCGGCGCTCCGGCGGCCACCAGGCGACGTGACCGACGGCATCCAGCGGCAGCGCGTCGATCGTGGCATCCGAGTGCGCCCAGACGCGGTGATACAAATCGACGATCTGCTCGCGCGATTCCTCGCCCGTCGCCCACATGTCCGCGTTCGGCTCGGCACCTTCGTCGAACCACGGCAGCGGCTCCTCGAACGGCCGGCCGAAGGACTCGCCGAAATACCCGGCCTCGACGCTGGCAACGTGCTTGACGAGACCGAGCAGGTTGGTCCCGGTCGGCACCATCGGCCGGCGGATGTCGTACTCCGAGAGCCCTTCCAGCTTCCACAGCAGGGCCTCCCGAG
>VAYJ01000099.1 GCA_005888465.1 Actinomycetota bacterium | reverse complement strand
CTGCTCGGCCAGATGCTTGGGGGTGTAGGACTCGGGGGAGGCAAAGCGGGAGTCGATCGGGTTGCTCAGCGCCGCGGCACATTGCCCGCAGAACTTATGCCCTGGTGGATTGGCCGCACGGCATGACGGACAAGCAATTTCGAGCGGGGCCGCGCACTGGCCACAGAAGCGCATCGCCGCGGGGTTCTCAGCTTGGCACCGGAGACACTTCACGCTGCGGCCTCCAGCAAGCCGGGCCGGTGAAGGGTAGTGTAGACTCGCCGAGGCTAGCCGTAAACGATCGGAGGGTCAAGTATTGGCGCTCGAATTCGCTTGACGCGATTGCGCCGCTCGCTCGAGCGACGACAACAAGCCCCGTTTCCTTGCTTGACGTGAAAAGGGCCCCGTTGGGCTGTTCGTAACCGGTCGGTTATGAACAGCGTAGAGACCCATCACTGGGGATGAAACTCCTACTTGTGGCGGCTGGCCGCCTCGAGCTGAGCGTTCTTGTCCGCGATCTCGCTGAACAGGCGGGCGTTCTGGATGGCCAGGGCGGACTGGGTGGCGAAGGTCTTCAGGACGTCCACGACTTCTGGGGAAACTCGCCTGGGGCCTTCCGGTTGAACCCTGTGCATCATGAGCATCGGCTGGCCCAATCTCTTGCGAGAAGCGTCCCGGGAATCCCTCGACAACCCGGTTGTCCGCGCGGTACCGAGACGATCATGAGCACATTACCGGGGCGGCCGCCCCCGCGTACCGATAAGGCCTCTATGTCTTCTTATGCTCGGCGTTCCTGAACGCGTTAGACTCCGGCGGGGGACAAGCCCTTCTAACCCTACGTTCAACTGTTCACTGGAGGAGCTGCCATGAACGCACCGTCAGCCGCATGGCGCTCCTTCATCTAGTATCTGCTCGCGCTCACACCCACAAGTAACTCGCTAAAGTAGCACAAAGTAGCTCTCATGTTACTCGTCATCTGACGATCTATCTGGGAAACCCCTGCGACAGCAACCCGCCGCGCTCAAGGCCTCGGGCTCGTAGAGCGCCGCCGCTCGATCCACCGGAACGCGCCCAGGGCCACGACCGTCAGCACCATCGTGGCTGCCGCGAAGAAGAGCGGCGCCGCGGGGCTGCCGTTCCGTCGCCGTTGGCGGTAATCGAGAAGGTCCCGGTGCTGCTCGAGGTGTAGGTGTAGGTCCCGCTCCACGCCGGCGCGCCACCCGGGGGCGGTGTGGGCACGGTGGCGATGAACGGCCCCGCAGATTGTCCCTGGCCGTTCGTGGTCGCCTGCGTCAGGTTCGTCAGCGCGGCCGGCAGGGCGCCCATGTGGGCGGTGAAGATGCTCACGGCCGAGGCAAGTGTGCGGGTATCGGCTTGCGCTTTGGCCACGCGTGCCCGGGTCTGCACGTTGGCGTAGAGCGGGATGACGATGGCCGCCAAGATCCCAATGATGGCCACCACGATCATCAGCTCGACGAGCGTGAAGCCGTGCTCGTTGCCCGCCCTCCTCCCTCGGCGATGCTGAAATCTCGTCATCAATGATGTCCTCCGTCCCTCGGTTCGTCGGTGAACTCCACGTGCCAGGGTCTTCGGCCCAAACTCGACATCGAGGTGCATTCCTTTCCGGACGAATGCCCTTTCGCCTCTGCGGCAGGGCCGACTGCCTCCAGCGACGCGCTGGTGACATCCCGCAGGTCGACCGCTTGCACCGAGAGGCACATCCTCCCGCTCGTAACTATTGACATTCGAGCAGGTCATCGACGAGGCGGACCTGCGCGTGCGCATTCCGGACGATGATCTGGATCGCTCGGCGTGACTGCTCCGGGCTGAGCTGGCCACCGTCCAGCATGGTCGGATCTATGTGCGCACACGCGGTACCGCTGATTGTGCCATCCGGCATGAGGAGGTCGATCGCACACAAATCGGCGAAGACGGGGACGGCGAGACGGGCGACCCGGGGAGGTGCTCGTTCATAGTCGAGCGATGAGCCGAGCAGCGCGTTTATTTCGGCAAGACAGGACGCCCGTTGCTCTAAGGAGGATCCTGAGCCGGTCATCTCTGTCTACCGCTACAGGAAGTCGACATCGGTGTCTCATCGGGGCGTGTGGTGTTGGCCATTCAGAGCAAGCACGATGCCAATATGAGAGGCAAGTCCTCCCAGGCGTTCGAGCTCGACAAGGGAGCACCCAGCCCCCTTTGCGTGATCAGGCACGTCCCGATTGCGCGAGCCACTATCAGCTCCCCGGAGAACCTCCAGCTTCCGGAGAACCTCCAGGTCTTGGAGGAGGCTCACCTTCACTTCTGGCATTCGACCTGGTCGTGGACCGCCGTGTCCGCTCGCCGCCGCGCGGCGGAGCGGGTTATCTCCCCCCGCTCCGCCGGCCTCGGCTCGTCGCATCGCTTACTGCACGCCGACCTTGATGTCTTTCGGCCTGACCTCTTCCGCCTTCGGCAGCTTCACTTCGAGGACCCCATCCCGGTAGGTTGCCGTCACCTGCCCGGTCTGCACCGGCATGGGCAGCTGGACGATGCGCTCGAACTTCCCGTAGGCACGTTCGACGTGATAGTAGTTGTCGTCGCTCAGCTGCTCATTGAAGTGCCGCTCCCCTCTCACCGCGAGCCGGTCGCCGGTAATCGAGAGGGCAATATCCTTCTCGTGAACACCCGGGAGCTCCACGTGCAGGACGAGATGGTCCTTCGTCTCGTACATGTCGACGGCGGGCATCCAGCCCCGGCCCCCCGCCCCCGCGGCGGGGGCGGCCCCCCTGCCAAAGAAACTGTCAAACAGCCGGTTCATTTCGCTCTGGATGTCCCGGAAGCCTTCCCCTCGCTCCATGAGCGTCCCAAACGGACGCCAACGCTCCATTGTCATGGCAGTCCCTCCCTTCTCTCTCGCGGAGCCAGTCCCCTGCTGGCCGCTGATGATATGTTAACCTCTCATCTTCTGACCCTCTCTTCCTTCCCGACAACTCACGGCCGAGCGAGCGAGGCCATGAGCCAAGAGGATCCTAGCTTCGCATCCAATAGCAGACCCGCTGGGCGGGCACCCACTGCGGCACGTACGCATAGCCGCCCTTAGCGTCCACGAACGGCCGATTCACCCAACATCCTGACTCCCAGCAACAGCGAGGCGCCGCATAGAACGGCTCAGGGTAGACTCCGAAGAAGAAGGGCCGACGTTCGAGCTCGTGGCGCTCCAACTGCTCACGGCCCCCGTTGAGCTCCCGCCGGTCATCCTCGCGGGCGAGAACGGACATCGGGACGGCTGCTATCGCCAGCAGAGCAACCGCCAGGATCAGCTTGCGGATCATGGGATCATCACCTCCTCTGCCGTTAGTTTCAGCCTTCCACAGGAGAGCCGGGCCGGCCATGTCTTGCGCCGCGGCACGTCAAAATGTTCCGCTCACAGGCGGAGCAAGGCGACTGGGACTGGACCCTTGCCCGCGGTTACTTTACTTACGCCCTCCGCCGGGTGCTTCCATGATCTGGACCGCTGTCGCGATGTTCTGATTGTTTTTTACTTCATACCGCACCTTGACCATCACGCCTTCTTTCAGCTCCGCCAGCGACGCCACGCCTGCCGCGCAGCGGCCCGGGGCAAGCCCGTGCGCCGCACCCGATGGCTTGAGATCATGTGGGTAGAGGGAGGGCTGGCCATGACGACACGTTTACAGTGGCTCCGCTAGACCAGCACCCACACCTTCGCCACGACGATCCGAGCGTCACTCGAGTCCGGGCACTTCGCAATGGTCCGTTCCACAAGGATCGGCGCACAAGTTGTGCGATCTACGCCCACGTATAGGTGGCCCGATGGATGACACCGGAAGCGGATCGAGAGGAAGGAATGTGTCGTGGCGCTCCCCTTCGTCGCGCAGCGGCCCCTCGCAAGCCCGTGCGCCTCCTTGCCCTCAGATCTCAGCTGCATCCAATCAATTGGGAGGACTGCAGGGCTCGGGGCGATGTGCCGCCTCGAAATCTGCTGGCCAGAGTTGGCTGGCCGCAGCCTGCTCAAGGGCGGTCTTGGGTCCCGATGCAAGATCCGGAAAGAAATCAATGCTCGTCAGATGCCGGACCCCGTCTCACAACGTGGCCGACGCAGCACCCATTCGATCCGCACGCTGTTCGGCGTGCCGCACACGCCGCGAGAGGGTGACCAGCAAGATCTGGGTGAAGTCGGGGACTTCCCTGCGGAGGACCGAGAAGTTCTCGCGCTTGATCACGAGGAGGCGGGCCGGTGTATCAGAGACAACCGTGGCTGAGCGAGGGTCTCCGTCCAGAAGGCTCATTTCGCCAAAGAACTCCCCGGGCCGAAGGGCTACCGGCTTTCCCACCGACAAGTCGACGCTGAGTGTTCCATCGAGGATGAGGTAGAACTCACTTCCAGGCTCGCCAACACGGGTGATTACGGTGCCGGCCGGGGTGTCGACCACTCGCGCGATCTTGGCAATGCTCCGAAGTTGCCTCTCGCTACACCCCTCGAACATCGGGACTTCCCCGAGCTCAATCTTCGCCGACCGCTGGACTACGGATCCGGACAAGACGGGTTCTAATCGATTCTTGGGATCATAAGATAGCGAGCCGTCCATCATACGGCTGACGAGTTCCATGGGAGCCCTCCTGTCCGGGTCGCCTTTGTCTCCAGCGCCCGGGTACCCAGGGAAAACTGCCCTGAGTGCTGCTCGAACGGGCCTCGCTAGATTGTCCTCGGAGTGGATCGGTCCATTACGGCCGAAGTGCCAAGCATCACGAATGCCACGTGGCAACTCTGCGAAATACGCTGAGTTCCGGCGCGGCATTCGAGGCGCCTAAGGCATCGTGTCTGACGCCGGGAAAGAACAACTCGGGCACAGAGCAGACGCCCGCTGAGGGAAATCTCTAGTGCCCTTACTGCTAGCGCGGGCTCCTAGCCGACCTGTGTGATTGGGCTAGGATTCCGGCCATGAAGTCTACCGAGACCACTCGCCGCACTTTGCACCTGCTGGAGCGCCGCACGTTCCTGGCGTTGGCCTCGGGTGGCCTCCTCGCGGCACCGCTCGCCGCCGAGGGGCACAGGCGTGCAAGGTGTATACGCTCGGCATCTTGAGTCCTCACCCTTCGCCGTCGTCGGAGCAGCGTAGTCGAGGTCCCCTTATGGACAGACTCAGAGAGCTTGGTTGGGTCGAGGGTCAGAACCTCAAGGTCGAGCGCGCGTATGGCGACGGAAGGGAAGATCGCCTGCCGGCGCTCGCCGAAGAGCTCGTCCGACGGCGCGTGGATGTGATCTGGGCGCTCGGCCCCCCGTCGGCGGTGGCAACAGCCCGGGCGACAAGGACCATCCCGATCGTGTTCTGGGGGGTGAGCTTCCCCGTGGAGCTGGGTCTCGTCAGGCGTTCAGGAGCTTCTCGAGGCGTTTACTGGCCTTGAACCGCGGGACTTTCTTCGCGGGCACGTAGACAGCGGTCCCGACCCTTGGGTTCCGTCCGGTCCGAGAACGATGCTGACGCACCTTGAAGCCTCCGAACCCTCGTAGCTCAACCTTGTTTCCCTTCACCAAGGCGGCCGTGATGCACTCAAAGACCGCCTCGACGATGCCGGCGCTTTTCTGCTTGGTCAGACCGGTGGCTTTCGCCAGCTCATCGATCAACTCCGGCTTCCTCATCAGTCAGATCCCCCGGGCTCGGGAGGCCGGGTCCCTCGGCAAGAAGGTGTGACGAGCACACGGACTCACGGCCCGTAAAGGCCGAGTGCGCGCGCAGATAAAACCTTCCGCGTCGGCTGTTCGTGGTGGCGCTCTACGTCCGCCTCTTCCGCTTCTTCGCCCTCGCCGCCCTGACCTTCTCCATCAGCCTCGCGCGCTCCGCTGCTGGCACCCCGGCCCATCGGGTACGGCCGCCCTTGCCAGCAGCGGCGTAACCGCCCCGCCGACCTAGAGCCACCGCCGCCGGATTTTTGGGTTTTCGCCTGCCCATGGTCCCGTTCTTTACCTCGTAAGTCGCTGATTCTGCAAAGATTATTTTTAGCTTGACCCCATGACTAGCGGTATTCAGTATTGATAGTTGTGACTACCGCTACTCAAGAAGGTTCTGTGGACGAGATCGAAGTCCCTGATGACACGCGGTGCCCGCAGTGCGACGGCGAGGGCCGCCTGCTGGGCAAGTTGGGCGCGCTCGTCTGGCGTCGCTGCAGGAATTGTGGCGCTGAGTGGAACGACACCGGCACATCCACGAGGAGGCCCCGCGATGAGCGACCAGGTCGTTGCCGGATTCGAGCACCACGAGCTGACCTTCCGACTGCCGACCGACGCCGCGGCCTGCCTCCGGTGCCGTCGCCTCCTGACGTTCGACGACCTGGGCTCGCCCTGCCCGGGCCCGCCGCCGGACAGGGCCCCCGCCGCGATCGAGCCGGGCCACCCCACATGACGACGAGCAGCGGCGCTCGGGTGATGTGGGGCGCCCTTCCGAGGCGGACCCGAGGAGGATGCCATACACGTCTCATCCCGGAGGATTCGTCATGCCCGCCCATTCGATCGGCCCGGGAACGATCTCGTTCGGTCTGGTGGCCATCCCGATCAAGCTGTACACGGCGGCCGTCTCGGCCGGGGTCGCCTTCCACCTGCTCCACGCCACGTGCGGCCACCGGATTCGGCAGCAGACCTACTGCCCGGTCGACCACGTAGTGGTGGAGCGCGGCGCGCTGGTCAAAGGGTACGAGGTGGCCAAGGACCACTACGTGCCCATGACCGAGGAGGAGGTGCAGGCCCTCGCGGGCGCGGCGTCCACGGTCATCGCCATCAGGGAGTTCGTGCCGCTGGCCCGGGTCGACCCGATCTACTTCGAGCGGACCTACTACCTGGGCCCCGATAAGGGCGGGGCGAAGGCCTACCGCCTCCTGGCCCAAGCCATGGCCACGACGGGCCGCGTTGCCCTCGCCACGTTCGTGCTTCGCGGCAAGGAGCGCCTGGTCCTCATCCGCCCCGCGCCGCACGGCCTTCTGCTCCACACCATGTACTTCGCCGACGAGGTGCGCGACGTCGGCGAGATCGACACGGGCGAGACCGCCCCGATCACGGAGGGCGAGCTCGAGCTGGCGGTCCGGCTGATCGACGAGCTGTCCCACGCGGAGTTCACACCCGCGCAATACCGGGATGACTACCGGCGGCGGGTCCTCGATCTCGTGACCCTGAAGGGGGAGGGTAAGGCGGTGCCGGCGGGCGGGCCCACGGTTCCGCAGATCCGGGTGATCGATCTGATGGAGGCGCTCACGCAGAGCCTGGCCCAGCGCGCGGCGCTGGCGGCCACGCCAGAGGCACCGCCCGCGCCGATGCCGAAGAAGCCGCCGGGCAAGGTGGGCACGCGCGCCCCCACTGCCACCCCAGGGAGGCTGGAAAAGAAGCCTCACGCCAGCAAGCAATGACGACGTCCTGCAGCACTCGCGCGTGGGCAACGCTCGTCGAGCGGAGGTCTCCCTCTACGGGCGTGCCCGTACGCATTCACCCTCCTCAGGCGCGACGGACGATCCCATGATCCTGCGCGACCGGCCGCATCTCGTCCCGGTGGCGCGGTGAGGAGCGGGCGCCGGGCCGCCTCACGAACCCGGCCGCGGGCGCCCGCAGGCACGGGCACGGACCCCACGCGCCCCGGGGGCGCCCCGGACCGCGTGACGGCGCCGTGGCCCGCGCCGCAGCCGATCCCCAGCGGGCTCCCCCCGGTGCCCGCGTTCGATGGGCGCTTGGTGCCACCCGCGCTGGCCCCGTGGGTCGCCGACATCGCCGAGCGGGCCCAGTGCCCGCCCGACTTCGTCGCCGTCGGCGCCCTCGTGGCCGCCGCCGCGGTGATCGGCCGCCAGGTCGCCATCCGCCCCAAGCGCGCCGACGATTGGACCGTCATCCCGAATCTCTGGGGCCTCGCGGTGGGCCGGCCGGGCCTCATGAAGAGCGCCGCGCTGGCCGAGGCCCTCACCCCGCTCGCGCCCCTCATGGCCGATGCGCGGATCGCCTACGAGCGGGAGCGGGTGACCCATCGATTTCGCCACGCCGAGCACCGCGCCCGCGAGCAGGCCCTCACACGGCG
>VAYJ01000120.1 GCA_005888465.1 Actinomycetota bacterium | reverse complement strand
GTGGCTCTCCGACAAGGAGCTGCGTCAGTCGCTCCCGTTCCAGGTCCAGGAGTTCGTTCCGATCCCGGTCGAGGAGGCAGTGCTCGACTTCCACGTCCTGGAGGAGTTCGAGCGCGACGGTCGCCGGATGCTCCGGCTGCTCCTTGTCGCCGCACAGAAGGTCATGATCGAGAAGATCGTCGAGGCGGCCGAGTCGGCGCGCCTTCGTCCCGTCGGGCTGGACCTGGTGCCGTTCGCGATCGTCCGCTCCGTCGGATCGATCGACGGGATGGGCCTGGAGGCGAGCGAGGGTGGCGACGAGGCGATCGTCGACGTCGGCGCCGACGTGACGAGCATCTGCGTGCACGCGTGGGGCGTGCCGCGCTTCGTGCGGATCCTCTCCGCGGGCGGGCGCGACATCACCTCCGCGATGGCCCGCGGGCTCGGGGTCTCCGACGACGACGCCGAGCGCCTGAAGCGCGGCGGCGCGACGGAGGCCGACGGCGAGAAGGCCACGGAGGCCGTGAAGGTCGCCGAGAGCCGCGCATCGTCCTTCAGTGACGAGATTCGTTCGTCGCTCGACTTCTATCAGTCTCAGATGCCGGGAGCCAAGATCGGCCGCGTCATGCTGACGGGCGGCGGGTCGAAGCTCGAGGAGCTCCGTCGGGTGCTCGCCGACCGGCTGCCGGTCGTCGTGGCGCAGGGCCATCCGTTCCACAAGGTGACCCCCCGCCTCGACCTTCCGCCAGAAGCCGCCGCGGAGGCAGAGCCTCTGCTCGCCGTCGCGGTCGGCCTTGCGCTTCCGGGGGTGCGTGGATGACTCAGGTCAACCTTCTTCCAACAGTCGTTCGCGAGAAGCAGAAGGGACGCGCGGCGACGGCGGCGGTCGTGGCTCTGGCCCTCGGGCTGCTCGCCCTCCTCGGGTTCATCTACGTGCTGCAGTCGGCGCGGCTGAACAGCGCCCAGCACAGGCTCGTCGCGCAGCAAGCCGTGAACGCCGGCATCCAGAACCAGGTCAACGGCCTGCAGCAATTCGCCACGCTGAAGGCACAGGTGACCACCGGCCAGGCCCTCGTGCAGACGCTCCAGTACCAGGAGGTGCTCTGGTCCGGGGTCCTGCGCGACGTGTCCATGGTGATTCCCGGCCAGGCGTGGCTCTCCTCCTTCACCGGAGCGGTGACTACCACGACCTCGGCGGCGCCCGGTGCGCCCGCCGGCTCCACGGGGGGCGTCACGCAGCCGGCCACGGTCGCGAACATCCAGTTCCAGGGGTACGCCTTCAGCCACCTCGTGGTGGCGCAGTGGCTAACCCGACTGGCGCAGGTGACGGGCTGGGTCAACCCCTGGCTCTCCACGTCCACCAAGTCCGCCGACACCGACCAGGTGCAGTGGTCGGGCACGGTGGATCTCGGTCCGGCCGCGACGGCCAACGGAGGTCAGTGATCATGAAGCGCAAGGAGACCTTGATCGTCGGTGCGGTCGGCGTCGTCCTCGCCATCCTGATGGTGCTGGTCCTCATCAAGCCCAAGGCCAACGCCGTGCAGGCCAAGCAGGCCGAGGTGGTCACCGCGCAGGCGCAGCAGGAGAGCCTCCTCACCACGCTCGCCCAGCTGAAGGCGGACGAGAAGGACGCGCCGGCCGACCGCAAGCTGCTCGCCGGTCTTCGCGCCAAGATCCCCCCGACGGCAGACCTGCCGGGCCTCATCCGGCTCTTGAACAAGGCCGCGGACCAGGCGAACGTCGACTTCCTGACGATCACCCCGGGCAGCCCAACCACGTCCTCGGACGGACAGGTCTCGATCATCCCGGTGCAGCTCATGGTCACGGGCGGGTTCTTCTCGATCGATCAATACCTGTTCCAGTTGGAGTCGCTGCCTCGGATCTCGACCGTGGCGAACGTCTCGCTGAACGGCGGGGCGAGCGGCACCAGCACGACGGGACTGCAGGCGAGCCTGACGGTGAACTTCTTCACCACCGACCTCGCCGCGGGTCCGGGGTCGAACCCGGCGCCAGGGAGCACGATCGGGTCGTCGGCGAGCCCAACTCCATCCGCTAACCCGAGCCCGTCGACCGGAGGCTAGCCATGCAGCTCTCACCACGTGACCGCCGGATGCTCATGATCCTCGGGGTCGTGGTCGTCGGCGCGGCGCTCCTGTACTTCTTCGTCCTCTCCGGCCACAAGGGCACCAAGTCCGCGTCGTCGTCGGGGCCGGCACCCGTCACGGTGCAACCGGGCAGCAGCCCGGCCGCCGTGACCCCCAGCCCCGGGCCGACCCCGATCCTGGTGTTCGCCGGCCGTGACCCGTTCGCGGCGCCTCCGGGTGCCCTGATCGGGGTGGCCTCGCCGGCCGCGAGCGGTCCGACGGTCGCGCCTGCGGGATCCGGCGGCTCGACGCCGGGCGGCGGCTCGAGCGCGACGGTGGGCGGCAAGACCGTGGTGCTGGACAGCGTCTTCACGCTGAACGGCACGGAGGAGGTCCAGGTCGAGGTCTCCGGGACCGTGTACACGGTCGCGGTGGGCGACACGTTCGCGACGAACTACGCGCTCGCCTCGATCAACGGCTCGTGCGCCGACTTCACCTACAAGACCACGACGTCATTCACGCTCTGCGTGACCGCGAACAAGTAGCGCCTCGGCCCCAAGCGTTCTCGCGGCCCTGCTCGGTGCTCCGGGCGGGGCCGCACCGCTATCATCGCCCGTCGTGGACCATGCCCTGCGACGCTCCCGGATCACGGCGCGGCTCGAGGAGCTGGGGGCGGATGCGCTCCTCGTGACGCACCTGCCGAACGTGCGCTACCTCACGGGCTTCTCGGGCTCGAACGGCCAGGCCGTGCTCACGGTGGACGGCGGGCGCTTCCTCACCGACGGCCGCTATGACGAACAGTCCCGCCGCGAGGTGCAGGGCCTCGAGAGGGTGATCTACTCGGGGTCGGTCGCCCCGGTGGTGGCCAGCGCGTGCGCCGACCTTGGGGTGCCGCGGGTCGCCTTCGAGACCACCGCGGTCAACGTCGACCTCTTCCAGGAGCTCACGGCGCTCGGGATCGCGCTCGTGCCAACCCAGAGCGAGGTCGAGCGGCTGCGCTGGGTGAAGGATGCCGAGGAGCTCGAGCACCTCCGGGCCGCGCAGGCGATCGCCGACCGGGGCTTCGAGGCGATCGTGCCGACGCTCGCGCCCCGCACGACGGAGCGTGAGCTCGCCCTCGCCCTTGACATCGCGATGCGCCGCGAGGGGGCCGACGGGCCGGCCTTCGAGACGATCGTCGCGTTCGGCGAGAACGCCGCGGAGCCTCACCACGAGCCGACGCCTCGGATGCTCGAGCGCGGGGACGTCGTGAAGATGGACTTCGGCTGCACCTTGGCCGGCTATCACTCGGACATGACCCGGACCGTCGCGTTCGGGGACCCTCCCGACGAGCTCGCACGCGTCTACAAGGTCGTGCAGGAAGCCCAGCAGGCCGGGGTCGAGGCCATCCGGGCCGGCGCCACGGGCGGCGAGGTGGACGCCGTCTGCCGCGGCATGATCGCGGCCGCCGGCTACGGGCCGAGGTTCTCCCACGGGCTCGGGCACGGCGTGGGCCTGGAGATCCACGAGGGTCCGTCGCTTCGGTTGGGCGGCGCGGACGTCCTTCCCGCGGGGGCGGTCGTCACCGTGGAGCCCGGCGTGTATCTTCCCGGGCTCGGCGGCGTTCGCATCGAGGACATGGTCGAGGTCACCGACTCGGGCGGGCGCGTAATCCCGGCCGTGCCGAAGGAACTGCTGATCCTGTAGATGGAGCCGAAGCGATGAGCGTGAGCACGAACGACCTGAAGCGGGGGATGACCCTCGAGCTGGATGGGACGCTGTTCCAGGTGATCGAGTTCCAGCACGTGAAGCCGGGCAAGGGCGGCGCGTTCGTGCGGACGAAGCTCCGCAACGTGAAGACCGGCGCTGTCGTCGACAAGACGTTCAACGCCGGGGTGAACGTCGGCCTCGCGATCGTCGAGCGCCACGGGATGCAGTACCTCTACCGTGACGGCGCCGCCTTCGTCTTCATGGACACGGACTCCTACGAGCAGCACACCGTCCCCCCCGACGTCGTCGGCACCATGGCGAGCTACCTGACCGAGGGAGCGACCGCGCTCGTCTCCCTTTACGAGGCCAACGCGATCGGTCTGGACCTGCCCGCGTCGGTGGTCCTTCGCGTCACACAGACCGACCCCGGGGTCAAGGGCGACCGCGTCTCCGGCGCGCTCAAGCCGGCGATGCTCGAGACTGGCTTGGTCGTCCAGGTACCGCTCTTCGTCGAGGCGGGCGACCTCGTGAAGGTCGACACGCGAACCGGCGAGTACCTCACCAGAGAGAAGTAGCCCCAATGACCGCCACCGGGCACCGGTCGCGCCGACGAGCCCGGCGGGTCGCGCTGGACATCCTGTACGAGGCCGACCTGCTCGGTCGCCCGCCGACCGTTGTGGCGGGGGAGTGGGAGGCGGCCGGCAAATCGGTGCCCGACTACGCCGCGGAGCTCGTTCGCGGCGTCGAGGACAAGCTTCCCGACATCGACGACCGGCTGGGGGCGAGCTCCGAGGAATGGACCGTGCACCGGATGGCTGCGGTGGACCGCGCGATCCTTCGGGTCGCCTGCTACGAGCTGAACGAGGGCACGGTGCCGGCGGCGGTGGCGATCAACGAGGCGGTGGAGGCGGCCAACGAGCTCTCCACGGGAGACTCGGGCCGGTTCATCAACGGCGTGCTGGGCCGGATCGCTCGCGCAATCGGCGTGCCGGACGGCGGGGAGCGCTAGCTTCCGGTCTTGTCGGAGGGCTTGTCGGCGGCCGACGTGTCCTCGGTCTCGCCTTCCGCAAGTCCCTTCTTGAACTCCTTCGTGGACTTGCCGATCGACCGCGCGAGGTCCGGGAGCTTCTTGCCTCCGAAGATGAGGAGGAGGATCAGCAGGATGACCAGTAGCTCTGGGGCTCCGAGGCCCATCGTGGCTCCTTTCGTGGCTTCGGTAAGTGTAGGCCGTGGCGGCTCGGAGCGCCCGCCCGATCGCGAAACGTCACAGTTCCGCGAGGGGGACGAGCGCCTCAGCCTCCTGCACCATCTCCGCGGCGTCCTCCAGCGAATCAACCCAGGCGCCGGGGAGCCCCGAGCGGCCGGCGACGGCGCCCAGGAGCGCGCCGGCGATTGCGCCATTCGCGTCGGTGTCGCCGCCGAGCGCGATGACCCGTCGCGAGGCTGGCTCGAACGGCTCGCCGGATGCGGCCGCCTGGAGCCCGGCAGCGGCCGCGAACAGGCAGAAGCCCTGATCTGGCCCGTCGATCCGGCGTTCGTGGCCGACGGCGTCGACGAGGAACTCGAGCTCCTCCCCGCCCTCGAACGGGAGCGTTGCGAGCACGGCCGCGGTGACCGCCGATGCTGGCGGCTCACCACGAACCAGCGCAGCCGTTGCAAGCGTCACGGCGAGGACGGCGGTCCTGCACCGCCCGTCGAAGTGCGTGAGCGCCGAGAGCGCCGGCGCGAGCTCGAACAACTCGTCAGGCCGGTTCGCGTACGCAGCTCCGAGCGGTGCGCAGTACATGACCGAGCCGTTCCCCGCGGAGACCTCGGGTCCCCGTTCCTCCCAGACCGCGCGAGCGGCGTCGGCCGCAGGCGCCCCGTCGGCAACCCGGCGAAGCACGGTCCTCGTGACCGACTCGACATCGGGAGGTTCGGTTCGGAACCACGCCAGGTGCCGCGCGACGACATCATCCGGATCGAAGCCTCCGCGCTCGCCCAGGCTGCGCACGAGGTTTCGCGCAAGCGCGGTTGGTTCGCCACCGCCCGAACCCAGCTCGTCTCCGAGCGCGAGACCGACCACGCAGCCCACGACTCGATCCTCGAGACTCACGGGCCGTACCCTACTGTGAGGGGGGTGGGATCGAATGGAACCGAACGAGAACCTCGGGACGCGCATGTTGTTGGAGAACGCCCTCGTCAGGGTCTGGGAGCATCGGGTCGCTCCGGGAGGCACCGGGCCCTTGCACCTGCATCGGCGCCCGTACTTCTCCGTCGTGATCGAGGGTTCGAAGGGCGACACGCTCGGCCCAGACGGGCAAGTGCTTGACCATTTCGAGCTCACCCCGGGGAGCGTGTTCTGGTTCGGGGAGGAGCACCTGCCCGAGACCCATGCGCTCTGCAATACGAGCGACGACGAGATCGTGATCGTGACGACGGAGATTCTGTCGCCCGGCGAAGGGTCGGGGGCCTCTCCTGACTGACCATGGAACAATATGCACGATGAGATATATTGCGAGGTCGAGATAATTTCGGGCAGTGTGCCCCAGGGCACCCCTCCCCCTCCCCGCTTCAGGCTTGCAACGCGAGGTTGACAGTCCCGCCCGACCCGCTATCCTCACGTCCGACAAGCCTTCCCCTTTAAGTCCGGTCCTGAGAGGCCGGGAAGGGAGACGAATGGTGCGGCCATGCAACGCCCCGGCGAGCCTGCGGGGCGTTGTTTCATGAGCGGGTTCGTCGAGCGC
>VAYJ01000119.1 GCA_005888465.1 Actinomycetota bacterium | reverse complement strand
TCCAGATCACTGACCGGGACGGTCGTCACGACCATCGTGGCACCGAGCATGCGCATCCTCCTCGCTCGTCCGGGGGTGGTGTCGCGCGGCATGATAGACACGAAGGAGGGGCGCCGATGGCGCCCCTCCTTCACACGCGTGGCCGAGACGCGCGGGTTGCGGTCAGTCGCCGCCCTGGGAGTCGCCGGACCCGCCGGAGCCCTGATCGCCCTGGCTGTCATGGCCCCGGGAGTCGCCATGCGATCCCTGCTCGTTGTCGCTCCCCTCGGACTCGTGCTGGCCCTGGTCGTTCTCGCCCTGATCGTTCGAGTCGGATTCCGACTGGTTGCACTGCTGTCCGCTTGCGTCGGACTCGTCCTGGCCTTGGTCGTCTCCTTGCTCGTTCTCGCCCTGATCGTCCTGGCCGTCGCACTCGTGCTCGCTCGGCTCGGGGCTGGGAGATTCGCGCGGCTCCGGCGACTCCGATTCCATCGGCTCGGGGTCCGGCGCCTGCGACTCATGGTCGCCCGAACCGGGTCCGCCGCTCGACTCGTGCGCCGAGGTCGGGGCCGATCCGCCGAAGAAGTGGCCGTGCGCGCTCGCGGCAGTCGCCACGCCGAGCACCACCAGAGCCGCCACGATCACGGCGAATGCCCGTCGACCCTTTCCGTCACGCATGCTTCCCCCTCCTGACCTGTTGTCCCGCCTGATGTATCGCTGGACGCGCCCGATTCGTGTCACCTGGATTTGACACGGGGCGAGCGAGGGGGTAGTTTACCGGCAGGTTATTTAACGGAGGGGTTCAATGGCGGTGGCAGCGGAGCAGCTCGATCGGACGTTCGCGGCGCTCGCGGATCCGACGCGCCGGGCGATCCTGGCGCGTCTCGCCGGAGGGCAGGCTTCGGTCACCGACCTGGCCGAGCCGTTCGCGATGAGCCTGCCGGCCGTTTCCAAGCACCTCAAGGTCCTCGAGCGCGCCGGATTGATCGCCCGAGGCCGGGAGCGTCAGTGGCGCCCGGCCCGCCTCGAGGCGGGGCCGCTCAAGGAGGTCGCCGACTGGATGGAGCCGTACCGCCGTTTCTGGGAAGAGAGCTATGACCGACTCGAGGAGTACCTGGAGGAGCTCCAGGACCGAGGAAAGGAGCACGGAGATGGCCGCAAGCGGTAGCAAGCAGCTCACCGTCACCACGCCCACGGATCGCGAGATCGTGATGACCCGCATCCTGGACGCGCCGCGCGACCTCGTGTTTGAGGCCCACACCTCGTGCGAGCACATGTCGCACTGGTGGGGCCCGCGACGCTACGAGATCGCGAGCTGCGAGATGGACTTCCGGCCGGGCGGGGCATGGCGGATCGTCCACCGCGGCGAAGGCCAGGAGTTCGGGTTCCGGGGCGAGTTCCGCGACATCGTGCGCCCGGAGCACATCACCTGGACGTTCGAGTACGAGGGCGAGCCTGGCCACATCTCGGTCCAGACCCTCACGTTCGAGGAGCACGACGGGAAGACCACGCTCACGAGCACGCTGCTCTTCGACTCGATCGAGGACCGCGACGGCATGATCAACTCTGGCATGGAGTCGGGCGCTGCGGAGTCGATGGACCGGCTCGAGGAATACCTGCTGGAGCTTCGGAGCCGAACGAGCTGAGCACGGTTGCGTGCGATCAGCGCGTTCGCCGCGCCCGCGCCGATGCGTCAGGATGGACGTTCGCGTCGACCAGGAGGTGACCCGTGGGGACGAAGATCACGGAGGTGCGGACCGTGGCGATCCCGGTGAGCGACCAGGATCGCGCGGTCGCGTTCTACACCGGGTCGCTCGGGTTCGAGAAGCGACTGGACGCCTCCTTCCCGGGCGGTCGCTGGATCGAGGTCGCTCCACCGGGCGGCGCGGTCAGCGTCGCGCTGGCACCCCCGGGTCCGGGCTCCACGGTCGGCGTCGACACGGGCATTCGGTTGACGACTGAGGACGCCGAAGCCGACCACGCGGAGCTCTTGTCGCGTGGCGTGGACGCGGACCCCGAGGTCCTGCGATTCGAAGGCGTGCCGCCCATGTTCTCGTTCCGCGACCCCGACGGGAACACGCTGTACGTCGTCGAGCGGATGTAGGAGCGCGCATGGACATGAAGATCGAGGTCGTCGTCCTGCCGGTGTCCGACGTGGATCGGGCCAAGCGCTTCTACGCGGAGCAGGTCGGGTTCGTCGTCGACGTGGATCAGCAGTTCGGGCCAACCATGCGCGTGGTGCAGCTGACGCCTCCCGGATCGGCCTGCTCGATCACGATCGGGAGCGGGCTCGTCGACATGCCGCCGGGCTCGAACAAGGGGATGCAGCTCGTCGTCGAGGATGTCGAGGCCACTCGGGCCGAGCTCGCGAGTCGCGGGGTCGACGTGAGTCCGGTGCGCCATATGGAGGACGAGGCCTGGGCAGACGGTCCGGGCGGCCCGTGGAACTCGTTCGTCTTCTTCAGCGATCCGGACGGCAACGCCTGGGCCGTCCAGGAGAAACCTCCCGCGGTTTGACACGGGGTTGCGGCGCGAGCATGCTCCGCGCGGGTCTAGGGGCAGGGGTCCGCCGGAGGGTGGCACGTGCGCTTCCGAATGGACCGTGAACCGCCGCGCCCGGCGGGCATCGCTGAGGCGCGCGCGACCCTGATCGGTTCGCTCGTCCTCCTCGCCGCCGGCGTCGCCCTCTACGCGATCTTCGCGCCGTCGGTCGACGCGGTCGCGCTGCAGGTGGCGGGAACGGCCCGTCGTGCCAACCAGGTGATCGGCGGACGCGCTCCGGCGTTTCGTTCGGCGCTGGGGTGGGACTTCGTCCTCATCGCGGGCTACACGGCGTCGCTCGTCTGGATCTGTCAGCTGGGACGCCGCGTGTTCTGGACGCGGCCGCTCAGCTGGGCGGCCGTGGCCGGCGGGGGGCTCGCCGTCGCGGCGGGTGCGTTCAATGTCGCCCAGGACGCGCTGCTCCTGATCGTGCTTCGTCGCGTGCCGGTGCACACGGGGTGGCCCCTCAAGGTGGTGCAAGCACTCTCGTTCGCGAAGTTTTCCTCGCTGCTGTTCGCCGGCGTGATCGGCGCCTGCGCGTGGGGGACGGCGCTCGGGCGAGTCGTTTTCCGGGAGAGGATCGAACGGAAGATACGGGCGTTGGGGTCGGACGCCGTGATCCCGCCGCCGCCCACGGAGCGGGGATTTCGGGCCGATCCGCGCCCGGTGCACCTGGACACCTCGCCCGCAGGCGAGGCAGCCGATCACTGGAACCAGGACTGGCGCGTCCCCCGCGCTCCCGCGCACCTGGGCATCTGCGTCTCGGGCGGGGGGGTTCGTGCCGGGACGGTCGCGCTCGGCGCGCTGCAGGCCCTTCGAACACAGTTGCTTCGAGCCCGCTACCTGTTGTCGGTATCGGGCGGCGGCTACGTCGCCGGCGCCTTCCAGCTCGCGCTGCAGACGCAGGAGGACATGGACCCGGCGAGCCAGGCATCACCCAAAGACGTGTTCACGCCGGGCTCGCTCGAGGAGGACCATGTCCGTCGCCACACCAGCTACGTCTCCGACGGCCCGAGGCAGTGGCTGGCCGCCCTCGGCGCGCTCCTACGGGGCGTGATCAGCTCGCTCGCGGTCATCGCCCTTACGGTCGCGGCCGCCGGCATCGCGACTGGCTGGTTCTATCGGGCGACCAGGATCGCGGACCTGCATCGACTCCGACGCTACCTGGCCAACGGTGCGAAGCCTGTCCTGAAGGGCCCGGGCTTCCTCTATCCGACGCGCGGTGTCGGGATCGCCATCCTCGGGCTGGCCGTCCTGGCGGTGCTCCTGCATGTCGCCCGATTGCTATCGGCGTCGTTCACCGGGCGGCGTGCTGCAACGCTCGGGCGCGTGGCCAACGCCGCGATCCTGCTCGCGATCCTGTTCGGCCTCGTCGGGGCCGGGATCCCCGCCGTCGTGTGGCTGAGCGTCTGGTTGATCTGGCGCGCAGGCTGGCACGCGACGGGCGGGACGATCGCCACGACGGGCGCGGTGACGGGCGGGCTCATGTACGTCGGGACGCTGCTCGCGGCGCTCTGGCGAAAGCGCAGATCGATCACCGGTGCGGTCGGCGGGCTCAGGGGCTTGTTCACGAAGAGGATCACTGGGCAGGTAGTGCCGAACAGCATGGCGCAGCTGCTGCTGCTCTGGATCTGCACGTTGGCCGTCCTCGGTGCGCTCGTGTTGGTGAGCGGCTGGGTCGCCGCGACCGGCATCAACCGATCGCGCTGGTCGGTCGCCCCGATCGTCGGGCTCGGCATCGTGATCGTGTTCTTCGACCAGACCTCGATGAGCCTGCATCCCTTCTACCGTCGACGGCTCGCATCGGCGTTCGCGGTGCGGCGAGGCGAGCGCCGGGGCGAGCCGGTCGCGGTCCAGTACGACTACGACCGCGAGGGCACGCCGCTGTTCCCGTACGCGAGCGAGGTCGAGCCCTTCCCCAAGTTGATCGTCTGCGCCGCGGCGAACCTGACCGGCCAGGAGGTGACCCCGCCTGGGCGCCGGGCGGTCTCCTACACACTCGCGGACGACTTCGTCGGCGGCCCGCAGGTGGGCTGGGTGCGAACGGAGAAGCTCCAGACCCTCGTCGAGGAGAGCCCGATCAAACGCGACCTCACCGTCCAGGCCGCTGTCGCCATCTCAGGCGCGGCGTTCGCCTCCGCGATGGGTTCGCAGACGCGCTTCTTCGAGGTCTTCCTGGCCCTGTCGAACGCCCGCCTCGGCGCCTGGCTCCCGAACCCGGGCTTCATCGCCCGCAAGCTCGACCACGTGGAGGACTGGACCGTCCCGGGGCTCCCCCGCATCCGCCGACTCAGCTATTTCGCCCGCGAGATCCTCGGCCTGCACCCCGAGACGAGCCGCATGCTCCTTTGCACCGACGGTGGCCACTACGACAACACGGGCCTGGTCGAGCTCCTTCGCCATCGATGCCGCCTCGCGATCTGCATCGACGCGACCGGGGACACACCGCCGTTCGCGACGAAGCTCGCCCAGGCGATCACGCTCGCGCACGAGGAGCTCGGGGTGACCGTCACGTTGCGACCCAACTCGCGGGACCTGGTACCCGGGTCTGCGGACCCCCTCGAGCCGAAGGACCCGCTCACCGCGCTGAACGCACGGCTCTCGAAGGACCTCGTGATCGTCGGCGACGTTACCTACCCGGGTCCGGTTCATTACCAGGAGGACGTCGCCCGCCGGTTCGCGTCGCTCACGTCGAACCGAGGCGTCCTGATCGTCGCGAAAGCCGCGCTGACGCGGGACCTTCCCTACGAACTGCTCTCGTACGCGCTGGAGGATGCGGCATTCCCGCGGGACGGTACCGCCGACCAGTGGTTCAACTGCGAGCAGTTCGATGCCTACCAGGCGCTCGGTCGGGTGCTGGGCGAGCGGGCGGAGGGGCTCATCGCTGGGCTGCAGGACAAGGACGACCGGCCCGTCTTCCCGTCGGGTGGCTAGACTGCTGGCAGTGAGCGAGCCGCGGCCCCAGAGCATGGAGCGGGCCTTCCTCCTGGTCGGCCTGATCGAACGGAGCTTCCACGACCAGACCCTCGATCAGCTGGATTCGCTGCTCGACCCGAACCTCGTCGTCCACGGCCCCTTCCCCATGGAGCAAGGTGCCGAGGCCTTCAAGCGGACGCTCGCCGCGACGCGACAGGCGTTCCCCGACATGCACATCGAGATCGAGGACGGCGCCGTGCGCGAGGGCCTCGTGTTCCGTCGATGGCGGATGACGGGCACGCACGAAGGAGAGTTCCTGGGCATCGCGCCGACCGGTCGGAGGATCCAGCTCTCGGGGGTCGACATCGAACGCATCCAGGACGACCGGATCGTGGAGCACTGGACCTATTGGGATCGCATGTCGCTCGCCGAGCAGCTGGGCGCTCCCGGCGTGCCGCTTCGCTCCGACCCTACGGAAGCAGACGAACCACCAGAAATGCCGCGTCGTCGCGCGGAAGTGCCGCTTGATTCTCCGTGAGATAACGCTCGAGGGTTCCAGCGATGTCCGCCGCGGTTCGGCCGCGGTCCGACCCGAGCACCTCCAGCAGGCGATCCTCCCCGCCACCGCGGTCGGCGCGGCGCTCGTCCAGGATCCCGTCCGTGTAGAACATGATCGCATCGCCGCGCGCCAGGTCCACCGGGACGTCGACGAGCGTCGGGTCGGGGAACACGCCCAGGAGACTTCCGTACTGTCCGACGACGTGCGCCGCCCCCGAGGCGCGGATCACGATCGGCAACGGGTGGCCCCCGCAGGCGATCGTGAGCCGCCCACCTGCCTCGTTCACGCGCAACCGCGCGTAGCACGCGGTGCAAAAGCGCTGGTCCGTGTCCTGGCTCAAGAGGATGTCGCTCATGATGCGAAGGACGTCGCTCGGGCGGCCCGCGTGCGCCGCGGCGGTGCGAATGGTCACGCGGGCCATGCCCATGATGGCGGCGGCGTCCGGGCCCTTGCCGCAGACATCACCCAGCGCGATGCTCCACGCGCCCCCGCCGGTGTCGAACACGTCGTAGAAGTCGCCGCCCACCGACCCCGGGGATGTCGGGGAGGCTGGGCGGTAGCAGGGTTCGCTGCAACGTCTGCGCGATGTAGTCCCGATCGTGGTACAGGCGGGCGTTGTCGAACGCGATGCCCGCTCGTCGCCCTAGCTCCTCGGCCACGGCCAGGTCGCTCGGGGCGTACGTACGCCCGGACTCGGCGGCCACAAGCGTGAGCGCGCCCAGCACTTGCCCACGGGCCGTCAGCGGCACGGCCATCGAGGATCGCAGGCGCAGATCCAGGAGGATGGCGAGGAGCTCCGGGTCCGATACGAGCTCCTCGAGCATGCTTTCCGGGATGTCGCGGATCAGCTCCGACTCACCGGTTCGGATGACCCGCCCCGCGCCGACGGGAGCGTGGGGATCGGGCGGGTAGCGTTCCTGGAGCCTGCGCGCGAGCGCCATCTTGTCGGGGTCCGGGTGCGCGATCGCCACCGTGTCGATCTGGCCCCCTGTGGCGGCAAGCTGGATCACGCACCAGTCGGCAAGGGCGGGGACGACGAGCTCGGCCAGCTGGTTCAGCGTCACCTCGTAGTCCAAGGAAGGCGAGCTGGCTCCGGGCCGTCTCGGCCTCCAGATGGGCCTGTTGCTCACGCTGGAAGAGCCGGGCGTTGTCGGCCCGCATGGCGGCGCGCCGGCTGATCTCCCGAGCCATGTCCAGGTCCAGCGGCCCGTAGCGGTGGTCCGGATCAGTCGAGACGAACGTGATCGTCCCGAGAATGCGCTCGCGACCGACGAGGGGCACGCAAATGAACGATTGGAAGCCGAGCTCTCGAACGATTCGCAGGTGCTCGGCATCCCGGGTGGTCTCTTTCAGGAAGTCGTCGGGCATCTCGGCACCGAGTTCGGCCTCGCCGGTCTGCACGACCCGGGCGACGGGGTGACGGCCCGTTCGGGTGGGCGCGTAGCGCTCGCGGAGGGCGTCGGCGAGATGTTGCCTCTTGGGGTCCCGATGAACGGCGGCGACGCGAACGATGCCGCCAGCGTCGTCGACGATATCGATCAGGCAGAGGTCGGCCAGGTTCTCGACCAGCAGCTGGGCGAGCTCCACGAAGGCGGCCGGATAGTCGATCGTCTCGGCGAGCAGCTCGCTCGCTCGCGAGACGAGGATGAGCCGGGCTACCGCGCCCTCCGCCTCGCGTCGGCTCAGGTCCCGTGCGTCGACGAGGCGGGCCCGCTCCAGCGCCACCGCGCTCTGGCGCGCGAGCGTCGCCGCGAAGGTCAGGTCTGCCTCGTCGAACCGTCGCGGCCCGGGAAATCCCAGCGAGACGGCGCCGAGCACCCCCGCGTCGAGGAGCAGCGGGATGGTCAGGTTTCCCTGGCCCGTCGATGTGGCTGGGCCGCCCGCGAGGCCGGGCCATCGTTCGTAGACCTCGCGCCTGGAGGCGGAGACCACCGGCCGTCGCGAGCGCACCGCCTCGGACATCGGGCTCGGAAGGTCGGCGGAGAACTCGCGCCAATGCTCGACCAGCTGCTTGGGGTAGCCGCGAGCCGAAAGGACGCGCAGCGACTTGCCGGCGTCGACGAGCTCGGCGACCATTGCCCGGTCCGCATCGAGTGCCGCCATCGCCCCCGAGACGATCGCGTCACCGACGGCCTCCCGCGTGACCGCCCTTCCCAGGTCGGCGGCGATCTCCTGCACTCGGCGCGCGCGCTCCAACGAGCGCTCGGCCTCCGCGCGAGCCGCGCCCGCGCCCGCGGCCCAGACCCTGGCGAGCAACTCGATCTCGACCAGTACGACGAGGAGAAACAACAGCAGGACGACGACTCGGACGGTCCGCGAGAGGTCGGCGGAGACGATGCCGAGCGCGCCGATCGCCAGGAGGCCCGCGCCCGCGACCCACGGCCAGCTCGGGCTGG
>VAYJ01000295.1 GCA_005888465.1 Actinomycetota bacterium | reverse complement strand
GGTCTTCAGAAGGGCGATCTGCTGATCTGCGAACGGCCGGACCTCGAACCGCAGCGCGAAGATCGTTCCCAACGCGCTGCCTTCGCGGACTAGCGGCACGGCAAGCACAGTGCGATGACCAAAGCGGAGCTGCAGGTCCCGTCCAGTCGGGAATTCCGTTTCCGAGAGCGCAGCAAGATCGGGGAAGTGAAGCGTCGCGCCGTCGATGACCGAGCGAGCCGCGATGGAGCCTCGCACGAGCGGCACGCGGAAATCAGCGGCCAAACTCCCCCAGAACGGTCCGATGCCGGCGACCGGACGAAGAACATCACCCTCACGGACGAGGAGCAAGAGGTCGTTGGCGCCACAAAGCCGGGCCGCGCTGTCGACCAACGACTCGAACACCGGCTGGAGATCCGTCTGCGACTGGCTGATGACGCGCAGGATGTCGCTGGTCGCCGTCTGCTGATCGAGCGCCGTGGTCAGGTCTCGGTTGCGCGCCTCTAGCTCCGTGAACAGCCGCACGTTCTCAATGGCGATCACGGCCTGGTCGGCGAAGGTCTTGAGTAACTCGACCTGCCGGGCCGGGAACGATCCCCGCTCGCGGCGGGCCACGGTGATGGCGCCGACCGGCACACCCTCCCTCAGCATCGGTACGGACAGGTAGGCGTGAGACCCCACCACCCGAGAGAGCTGGTGAGAGAGGGCCGTACCCTCATCGGTGCTCATGTCCTCGGACTGGACCACGGTGCCATCGAGGATCGCCCGGCCTGACATGCTCTCGCGCGTGGGCGCTCTCGGGAAGGCCCGCATCAAGATGTCCAGCCCCTCGGGGCTGAAGCCGTAGTGCGCCATGTTGTGCATCAGTTCCCCGTCGAACTGAACGGCGTTGGCGAAGACAGCATCGCAGAGCCGGCAGGCGCTCTCGACGATGACATCGAACACAGGTTGGCCATCTGTCGGCGAACTGGAGATAACGCGCAAGATCTCAGCTGTCGCCGTCTGCTGCTCGAGGGCCTCGCTGACTTGAGCGTGCGCCTGGGTGAGCGCTCCGTTCTTCTGCTGCAGCTCGGTAAAGAGCCGCACGTTCTCGATGGCGATAACGGCCTGGGCGGCGAAGGTCTGGAGCAGGGCGATCTGGCTCTCGGAGAAGGGCTCCGGGTCGCCCTTGTGAACATTGATGGTGCCGATCGGCTTCCCCTCCCGCAGCATCGGCACGGCGAGGACGCTCCGGAAGTCCAGGGCCTGCACGAGATCGCGCAGCGCGTATTCAGGGTCCTCGCGGAGGTCTGGAATATGGACGACCGCTCGCGTCAGGATAGCCCGGACGCCCGCAGCGCCCCGGCCTGGGCGCATGGGGTACACGCGCCGGAGAGAATCGGCTACCCCTGGTCTCACATTGGCCAGAGCGGCGAGGTGTAGCAGCTCGCCGTCGAACGTCGTCAGGAGGCTGCTGGCCGCACCACAAAGCTCGAGCGCGTTCTGGGTGATCGTGTCGAACACGGGCTGCACGTCGGTGGGAGAGCTACTAATCACGCTGAGAATTTCGGCGGTCGCCGTCTGCTGCTCGACCAACACTTGCTCTCGCTGGAGCGCTTCCGCCAGGCGCTTCTCCAGCTCGCGACGCTTGGAGCCCTCGCTCTTCCGCGACTTGCGGGCGACGGGGAGCCTGGCTTTGACCTTCGCCTTACCGGGCTTTGCCCCCCGACGCATCGACCTCTCCTTGCCTCTCAGAGGCGTTCCGAGCGCGCAGCCATCGAGGGCACGCTACGCGAAGGCGTCCTCGTGGGCAAGTCGGATGGCCGGGCACTCGATGATGCGTGGGAGCTGGAGGGACGTGGTCCGAAAATGCGCCCGGCGAACCCGATTCCTGGGTGAAGTCTGGGTAAACGAAAGGGGTTAGCAGGTCGAATCGCTGCTAACCCCTCGTCTTTTTTGGTTGCGGGGGTCGGATTTGAACCGACGACCTTTGGGTTATGAGCCCAACGAGCTACCGGGCTGCTCCACCCCGCGATGACGAATCACACTGTAACGGAGGCATATCCACGTGTCAACCACTGACCCCTCACCCTGCCCTCTCCCCAGATGGGAGAGGGATACTTTTGGAGAGAATCACCCGCCGGGGGTGGGGAGGGCGCGCTGAGCGCTGCGGCGGCTCACGCGGTCGGTCTTGCCGGCCTCGTAGCGGCCGGTGCGGGCGAGGCTCCAGAGGACGCGCCAGGCCCCGCGCGTGGCGAGCAGCCAGTAGGTCTGGCAGCGGAAGGTGCCGAGGAACTTCTCCTTGAGGCTCTTGCGGCGGAGATCCGTGGGACGCGGGAGATAGGGGCGGAAGGCCTCGACGAGGTTCTGGGTCATGATGCCGCCCACCCAGACCGTCAGGAAGAGCGAGGCCGTCGGCGCGCCCGTGGCCAGGTAGAAGAGCCAGGGATGCCGGCCGCGGTACATGTAGGCGAGCCACCAGCCCAGATAGCCCGTCACGGGATAGACGACGGCGGCGATGGGCCACTCGATCACCTTGTTGCCGATGTGGCGCACGAGCTGGGCGAAGTTGTAGGCGGAGCTGCGCTCGCGCCACGTGCGGCGCAGGAAGGGGATGTCGTCGAGCACGCCCAGGTACCAGCGCGCGTTCTGGCGCACCATGTTCTCGGGCGTCTCCGGCAGATCGGTCAGCTCCACCATGG
>VAYJ01000118.1 GCA_005888465.1 Actinomycetota bacterium | reverse complement strand
CTCGCCGACCAGGAAGAGACGATCCGCCTCCTCGAGGGCGGCCCCGGGGCTTGCCCAGGCGCCGAGGACAACGAGTCCCACGAGCAGCGAGAGAACCAGGCACGCGCGCAGGTGCGCCATACGGATACGGTCAGGCTACCACGGCCCTCCAGCGAGGCCTACGACTCGGCGGCAAGGCGGTAGCCGACTCCGGGCTCCGTGAGCAGATAGCGCGGCCGCGCGGGGACGGCCTCGAGCTTGCGGCGGAGCTGAGCGACGTAGAAGCGCAAGTTCTGGCTGTCCTCGGTGTGAGCAGGCCCCCAGACTTCCTTGAGAAGCTGCCGGTGGGTCAGGACCTTGCCCGCATGCCGGATAAGGGTGGTCAGGAGCTTGTACTCGATCGGCGTGAGATGGATCTCCTTGTCGCCGACCAGCACGTGGCGTCCGGCGAGATCCACGGAGAGATCGCCCACGACGAAGGTGGTGGCGGCGGCGCCCTCGCGCACCTGGTCGCGGCGCCGGAGGGCCGCCCGCATCCGGGCGAGCAGCTCGCCGACGGAGAAGGGCTTGCTGACATAGTCGTCGGCGCCGCCGTCGAGAGCGGCGATCTTGTCGCGCTCCTGCCCTCGCGCGGAGAGCACGATGACGGGCACCGACGTCCACTCGCGAAGTCGCGCGAGGACGCCCAGGCCGTCGAGGTCGGGCAGGCCCAGGTCGAGAATGACGAGGTCGGGCTGCCGGGTCGCCGCCTCGATCAGGCCGTCCTCGCCGCTGCCCGCCTCGAAGAGGCGGTAGCCGTGGCCCGTGAGCGCGGCGCGGAGGAAGCGCCGGATCTGGGGCTCGTCCTCGATGAGCACCACGGAGGGCCCGGGAATCTGATCGGACGAGGCCTCGGACTTTCCCTCGGGATCAGCCACCCTCCGCCTCCACTCGCGGGGGCGTGCCTTCGAGCGGGAGCGTGAAGCGGAAGGCGGCGCCCCCGTCCGGCCGGTTCTGCGCCCAGATGCGGCCGCCGTGGGCTTCGACGATGGCCCGGCATATGGTCAGCCCGAGACCCGCGCCGCGCGAGGAACCGGCGGCGCCCCGGTAGAACTTGTCGAACACGCGCGCCTCGTCGCCGGGCGCGAGGCCCGGCCCCTGATCGGCGATCTCCACTGTGACGCTCGAGCCATCGCTCCAGGCGCGGAGCTCGACGCCTGTGGCCGCGGGCGTGTACTTGAGCGCGTTCTCGAGCAGGTTGGTCAGCACCTGATCGATCAGGACGTCGTCCATGGGAACGAGCGGCAGGTCCTTGGGCACATCCGTCCGCACGGGCCGGTCTCGGAGCGCCGGCTCAAGACGTCCGAGCACGGCGCCCACCACCTCCTCGAGCTGGTGCCACTCCTTGCGCACCTCGACGCCGGACTCGAGGCGGGTCATCTCGAGGAGGTTCCGGACGAGGCGATTCAGACGATCGGCCTCCTCGCGGATGGTCTGGAGCAGCTCGTGCTGCGCCTCCGCGGCGGGACGCCCCTCGATCAGGGTGCTCGCGGCGCCCGTGATGGCGGCAAGCGGGGTTCGCAGATCGTGGGAGACCGAGCTCAGGAGCGAGTTGCGAAGGCGCTCGGTCTCCATGCGCACCTGGGTCGCCTGAGCCTCCTCGGCCAGGACGGCCCGCTCGATGGCCAGCGCGGTCTGGTTCGCGAACGTCTCGAGCAGGTGCAGCTGCTCGGGGCTGTCGAAGGCATGGCGCTCGTCGGGCCGCACCCCGAGGACCCCGACCGCGCCGCGAGAGCCGACGAGGGGGACGTAGAGCGCGGTCGCCCCCGGGAGCGTCGAGGTGCCGAGCCCGGCCAGCTCGCGGTGGGCATAGACCCACTGGGCGACCGCCAGCTCTGTCGTGTCGATGGCCAGGGTGGCGGCGGGAACCACACGGTGCCCCAAGCGCCCCCCCGCTTCCGGGAGGAGGACTGCGACTTCGGCGGAAAAGACCTCGAGGATGTGCTGGACGGCGATGGCGAGGAGGCTCTCCGCGTCACGCGTGTTGGCCAGCTCCCGGCTCATGGCATAGAGGGCGGCCGTCCTCCGCTCGCGCTCGCGCGCCGCGAGAGCCTGGATCCGCGTCCGGACGGTGAGCCCACTGATCACCAGGGCAACCACGAGCATGACGCCGAACGTGATCAGGTACTGCGTGTCGGAGACGGCGAAGGAGAAATACGGAGGCACGAAGAAGAAATCGAACGTGGCGACGCTGAGCACAGAAGCGAGCACGGTGGGGCCACGGCTGCTTCGCATCGCCACGACCACCACGCCCAGGAGATACAGCATGATCAGGTTCGACAACCCCACGTGCGGGAACATGCCCCAGGCCACGGCCGTGCAGAGGGCGACGATGCCGAGCGCTTCCGCATACGCCAGCGCATTGCTGGGCTCGAGCCGCTCGCGGTGAGGCCGGGAAACTGGCGCCTCCTTGTCCCCGCTGACCACGTAGATGTCGATGTCGCCGCTGCCGCGCACGAGAGCGTCCGCGATCGAGCCGAAGAGCATGCGCTTCCACAGCGATCGCACCGGCTTGCCGATCACGATCTTGCTGACGTTCCGGGCCCGCGCGTAGGTGAGGATCTCCTCGCTCATGGTGGGTCCGGAGAGGGTGGCCGTCTCCGCCCCGAGCTGCTCGGCCAGGCGCAGGGTCTGCACGACGCGGTCCCGATCGGCCTGCGACAGGCGGGCGCTCGCCGGCGTCTCCACGTACGCGACGATCCATTCGGCCCCGAGCCGGGTGGCCAGACGGCGACCGGCGCGCACGAGCTGTCCGGCCGCCGGACTCGGGCTGATGCAGACGAGGACACGCTCGGCCACCGGCCACGTCTTGGGGATGGCGTGGTCGCGCATGTAGGCCTGCATCTGCGCGTCCACGCGCTCCGCGGTGCGCCGAAGGGCGAGCGATCAGATTGCCCTTGCGGAAAAAGCTCCGCATGGCTTCTCGCGCCTGCTCGGGGAGATAGACCTTGCCCTCTTGCAGGCGATGGATCAGCTCGTCCGGCGGCAGGTCGACCAGCTCGATCTCGTCGGCCCGGTCGAACGCCGAGTCCGGGATGGTCTCGCGCACGACCACCCCCGTGATCTTGGCCACGAGGTCGTTGAGGCTCTCGAGGTGCTGGACATTGACGGCCGTGTAGATGTCGATGCCCGCGTCGAGGAGCTCCATCACGTCCTGCCAGCGCTTGGCGTGACGCGAGCCCTCGACGTTGGAGTGGGCCAGCTCGTCCACGACGATGATGGTGGGATGCCGGGCGAGGGCGGCGTCGAGGTCGAACTCCTTGAGGGCGGTGCCGCGGTAGGGGGCGAGGCGCGGTGGGAGGATTTCGAGACCGTCGAGGAGCGCTTCGGTCTCCGCCCGGCCGTGGGTCTCGACATAGCCCACGACCACGTCCATGCCTGCCGTCTCGAGCTCGCGCGCGGCTTCGAGCATGGCGAAGGTCTTGCCGACGCCCGCCGCCGCGCCGAAGAAGAGCTTGAGACGGCCCTGCGACTTGCGCGCCTCTTCCTCCTTGGCGCGGGCAAGCAGAGCCTCGGGGTCAGGCCGGTGCTCGGTCATGCGCGCTCCCCTTCCGTCCATGGTGCTGCCAGTGTACCGAAAGGGCAGCCGCGCGGCAGTTCCCTAAAAGAAGCTGTAGTGGAGCTGTCCGCCACGGTGTGGACGGGATGGGGGCCGTGGGAGTTGATCAAAACCTCACGATCAAGTCGATGGCGGGGATGAATTGGAACCGGCCGGTCTGATCGTTGTACGGCCGGGCGTCCGGTGACCAGTCGAAGCGCACTTCGGGCCGAATGCTCACACCGCGGAAGGGCGTGTAGGTGACTCCCATGGTCAACGCGAGAAAGTTGGCGGCGAAACCGGGGCGTTTGAGCTGGCCTGTCCGAGTACCATCCTCATCGCGGAACCACTCGATCCTCCCACCCAGCCTCAGCAGTGGATCGACCGTGTAAAAGAGGTTGACTGTGTAGCCATACCATTTCGCGTCCTTCCGGCGGCCCGTCGCGGCGTCTACGGCTGCCTTCGCCTCATAGCCGAAATTGCCGCCCGTGGAGAGGAGCCATTCAGTCCGGCTGCCGAACTTAGCCGTGAAGTAGCTGGTGAGTAAGCTTCGGTAGTCACGATCGTTGTCGGGCTGCTCGGGTCCGGTGATCCAGGCCGTCGTCCAGTTATAACGCTTGTCGAGGGAGTTCCACACGAACGCGCCGTGGTAGCTGACACTGTCATTGTTGTCTTCAAAGACGTCCCAGCCCCGCACGATGCCTGCGATCACGTCGAACGTGGGCGTGGCATGTAACGTGGCCAGAGCCCCTGTATGGGTGAAAGGGGTCGCATACACGTTTTCGTAGGCGCGCGAATAGAAATCAGTGTCCGCGGCAGGGTAGACTTCCCGGCCCATCAACGTGTAGAACTTGCCAACCCGGATGTCGATACCACCTTTCGTCAGCACGTCGGGGATGTGGGTCTCCAGATAGAACTGGGGCAGGTCAATGCCGATGCGATTCACCTCCCTGAAGCTCTTCGGGCCGTCGACCCCAACTCCCGAGGTCGCATCGAAGCCCGTGAAGTTGCTGAAGAGCCCGTTTGCGACGAAGAACGGGGCATCATGACCGGCCAGGAAGTCGAGGCGATAGCCGATATTCCATTTGTCTTCGTGCTCCAGGGAGTTCTCGACCACGAAGTACACCTGGTTCAACCGATAGTCGTTGGACCGCCAATCGTAATTGGCGCCGAAGTTGATGCGGTCGCGCGGGCTGTCGATGTTGCCGGCGAAGCCCTGCTGGACCCAGCCATACACCGTCGTGCCCGAAGACTCCAAGAAGCTCCCTAGCCACGTGCCCTGGAGAGACTTCATCACGAACCAACGATCGACTGGAGCCGGGGCGGGGTTCTCGGCGGCCGGCGTCTCCTGCGCCGGCATCTCCGCGAGATAGCGAGTGGGCTGCCCTGCGGGCGTCGCCTCGCGACCGAGCAGGTCGGCCAGCGAGCGCTGGGCAAGGGCGGGACTCGCCCCGGCGGCGATCATCGCCACCGCGCAGAGCATCGCTGTCAGGAACCGCGTCATCGAAGCCTCCTTGGCCGCCTGCGACTACTTTCCGTCCAGGGCCAGGTTCAGGGCGAGGACATTGAGCCGGGGCTCTCCGAGGAATCCCAGGAATCGCCCCTCCGTGTGCCCCTCCACGAGCTGCCGCACGGTCTCCGGGTCCAGCTTTCGCGCCCTGGCCACACGAGGTACCTGATAGAGCGCGGCAGCGGGACTGATGTGGGGATCGAGACCGCTGCCGGACGCGGTCACGAGATCCACGGGCACCGAGACGGCATTGCCGGGATCGGCCGCACGCAGCGCGGCCACCCGCCCCTGCACTGCCTTGACGAGATCGGCATTGGTCGGGCTCAGGTTCGAGCCGGAGGAGGAGCCGGCGTTGTCGGCGAAGGGGCGGGTGGCCGACGGGCGGCTCCAGAAGTACTTCGGGTCGTCGAAGGGCTGGCCGATGAGCGTCGAGCCCACCGGCTTGCCATCCGTGACGATGAGGCTGCCGTTGGCCTGGGCCGGAAACAACGCCTGGGCAATGCCGGTGACGACGAGCGGATAGCCGACACCGGTGATGAGCGTCATGAGCAGGAGAATCACGAGGGCCGGCCGCAGATGCTCACGCATGATCGGATCTCCTTCCTACACCAATCCCAGGGCCACGAGAATCATGTCCACCAGCTTGATCCCCGGGAACGGGATGAGGATGCCGCCCACGCCGTAGATCCAGAGGTTGCGGCGAAGGACGGCGGCGGCGCCCAGGGGCCGGTAGCGTACGCCCTTCAGGGCGAGGGGAATCAGGCCGATGATGATGAGCGCGTTGAAGATGACGGCGGACAGGATGGCGCTCTGGGGCGTGGCGAGATGCATGACGTTGAGCACGCCGAGCGCGGGATACGTGCTGGCGAAGGCCGCGGGGATGATCGCGAAGTACTTGGCGATGTCGTTGGCGATGCTGAAGGTGGTGAGGGCGCCGCGGGTCATCAGCATCTGCTTGCCCGTCTCCACTACTTCCAGCAGCTTGGTCGGGTTGGAGTCGAGATCGACCATGTTGCCCGCTTCCTTGGCAGCCTGGGTGCCCGTGTTCATGGCCACCGCCACGTCGGCCTGGGCGAGGGCGGGCGCGTCGTTGGTCCCGTCGCCCGTCATGGCCACCAGGCGGCCCTCGGCCTGGATGTCGCGGATCAGCTTGAGCTTGGCCTCCGGCGTCGCCTGGGCAAGAAAGTCGTCCACGCCCGCCTCGGCGCTGATGGCGGCCGCCGTAAGGGGATTGTCGCCGGTGATCATGATGGTCTTGATGCCCATGCGCCGGAGCTGGATGAAGCGCTCGCGGATTCCGCCCTTGACGATGTCCTTGAGCTGGATCGCCCCGAGGACCTTGGCACCGTCCGCGACGACGAGCGGGGTGCCGCCCGACTTCGCGATCGTGTCCACGATCGTCTGGACGCTCGCGGGGATGCTACCGCCAAGCCGCTTGATGTGGGCCTCGATGGCGTCGGCCGCGCCCTTCCGGACCTGGCGTCCATTGAGATCCACCCCGCTCATGCGCGTCTGGGCCGTGAAAGGCACGAACTTGGCGCCCAAGGCCTGGATGCCGCGCTCGCGGAGCCCGTACTTCTCCTTGGCGAGCACCACGATGCTGCGCCCCTCGGGCGTCTCGTCGGTCAGCGAGGCGAGCTGCGCCGCGTCTCCCAGCGTCGTCTCGCTGACGCCGTCGGCGGGAAAGAAGACGGTGGCCTGGCGATTGCCGAGGGTGATGGTGCCCGTCTTGTCGAGGAGGAGCACGTCCACGTCGCCCGCCGCCTCCACCGCGCGTCCCGACATGGCGATGACGTTCTTCTGGATCATGCGGTCCATGCCGGCGATGCCAATGGCCGAGAGGAGGGCGCCGATGGTCGTGGGGATCAGGCAGACAAGGAGGGCGACCAACACGGTGACGCTGATCGGCGTGCCCTGGCCCGCGGCCTGGACACTGTAGAGCGAGTACGGCAGGAGGGTGGCCGTGGCGAGCAGGAAGACAATGGTCAAGCCCGCGAGCAGGATGTCCAGCGCGATCTCATTGGGCGTCTTCTGGCGCCTCGCGCCCTCCACGAGGGCGATCATCCGGTCGAGAAACGCCTCGCCGGGGTTCGCCTTGACCTCGACCATGATCCAGTCGGAGAGGACCTGGGTACCGCCGGTGACGGAACTTCGGTCACCGCCGCTTTCGCGGATGACGGGCGCGCTCTCCCCGGTGATGGCGCTCTCGTTCACGGAGGCGATGCCCTCGATCACCTCGCCGTCGGCGGGGATGAACTCGCCGGTCTCCACCAGCACGACGTCGCCCTTTCGAAGCGCGGAGGCCGGGACCATCTCGACCTTGGCCGTTCGCTCGGGGCGCGCGAGGCGCTTGGCCTGGAGGTCGCGCCGCGCCTTGCGAAGCGAAGCCGCCTGGGCCTTGCCGCGCCCTTCCGCCATGGCCTCGGCGAAGTTGGCGAAGAGCACCGTGAACCAGAGCCAGAGCGAGACGCCGAAGATGAAGCCCGCCGAGGCCTCGCCGCGGCCCACGAGGGCCTGCACCCAGAGCAAGGTGGTCAGGATCGAGCCGACGTAGACCACGAACATGACCGGGTTCCGCACCTGGCGCCTGGGGGTCAGCTTCTTGAAGGAATCGATCGTCGCCTGCCCCACGATCGGGAGATCGAAGAGCGGCCGGGCTTTCGCGCTCATTGCCATGGGGCTGACCTCACTTGGCCATCACGAGGGTGAGATGCTCCGCGATCGGGCCGAGAGCCAGCGCCGGCACATACGTCAGGGCGCCGACCAGGATGACGGTGCCCACGAGCAGCACCACGAAGAGCGGGGTATGGGTGGCCAGGGTGCCGAGGCCGGGCGGAACGAGCTTCTTCCGCGCGAGGGATCCGGCGAGGGCGAGCACGGGCACGGCGAGCCAGTAGCGACCGAAGAGGAACGCGATGCCCAGGGAGGTGTTGTAGAAGGGCGTGTTCGCGTTGAGCCCGGCGAAGGCGCTGCCATTGTTGTTGGACGCCGAGGAAAACGCGTAGAGCGCCTCGCTGAAGCCGTGGATCCCGGGATTGGCCATGCTGCTCTTGCCGGCAGGCAGCAGTACCGCCACCGCGGTGCCGATGAGCACGACGGCGGGCACGATCAGGATGATGAGCGTGGACATCTTCATCTCGTAGGCCTCGATCTTCTTGCCCAGGTACTCCGGCGTGCGGCCAACCATGAGGCCGGCCACGAAGACGGCCACGATGGCGAAGACGACCATGCCGTAGAGCCCCGAGCCGACGCCGCCGTACACCACCTCGCCGAGCTGGATCATCCACATCGGCACGAGGCCGCCGATCGGCGTGAAGGAATCGTGCATCGCGTTCACGGAGCCGCTGGAGGCGGCCGTGGTCGCGGTGGCCCAGAGGGCCGAGCTAGCGATCCCGAAGCGCACCTCCTTGCCTTCCATGTTGCCGCCGGACTGCAGCGCGCTGGCCGTGTGATCCACGCCCTGCTTGACGAAGACGGCGCCCCGCTGCTCGGCCACGAAGGCGGTCAGAAGCATCCCGACGAAGATCACCGTCATGGCGGCCAGCAGCACCCAGCCCTGGCGTGTGTCCCGCACCATGACGCCGAAGGTGTAGCAGAGGGCGGCCGGGATGAGGAGGATGGCAAGCAGCTCGAGAAAGTTGGACAGCGGCGTGGGGTTCTCGAAGGGATGCGCGGAGTTCGCGTTGAAGAAGCCCCCGCCATTGGTGCCGAGCTGCTTGATGGCGATCTGCGAAGCCGCCGGGCCGACGGCGATCACCTGCTCCGTCAAGATGGATTTCTTCGTCTTGGGCTGGCCCTTCTCGTCGAGGATGGGCTTGCCGTCCTTGTCAGTGATGGGCTCGTCGTACTGGATGGGCTGGACGACGGACGCTTTGGGATAGGCGCCGAAGGTCTGGACCACGCCCTGGGAGACAAGGACGACGGCGAACACGATCGCGAGGGGCAGGAGGATGTAGACAGTCGTCCGCGTCAAATCCACCCAGAAGTTGCCGATCGTCTGCGCTGATCGGCGGGCGAACCCCCGGATCAGCGCCACGAGCACGGCCATGCCTGAGGCCGCGGACACAAAGTTCTGGACGGTCAGCCCGACCATCTGGGTGAGATAGCTCATGGTTGATTCGCCGCCATACCCCTGCCAGTTCGTGTTGGTGGCGAAGCTCGCCGCCGTGTTGAAGGAGGAATCCGCGGACACCCCCCCGAAGCTTTGCGGATTCAGCGGAAGCAGACCCTGGAAACGTTGAAGCCCATACACCACGAGTAGGCCGGCGGCGTTGAAGACCAGCA